>NZ_JBQKFQ010000012.1:0-54489 GCF_052119225.1 Paraeggerthella sp. LCP19S3_G8 | reverse complement strand
CGCACGGCTCGACCGCCGCGCCGCCGCGCCCGGACCGCCCCACGCCCCCGTACGCGCCCTACGCCCCCGCCCGCCGCATCCCCACACCCACACCCACACCCACACCCACACCCGCGTCCCCAACACGCTCCACCACTTTACTGCGCTAAACCGTAGAACCCCCTGAAACGACCGCTCGGGGGCCGTCAGGCCCTGCCTATCCAGTTCGAAACGCATAGTTCTTTGATAAAACGCGCTCGGGGCCGTATAGTGGTGCGACTGCATACCATGTGCATGTTCGGAAAGAGCGAACATTGTGGAAAGGGGAGAGGATATGAATATCAAGAAATGGGGCCTCGTTGCCGTTGCGGGCATGCTGGCCGCAACGCTGACGCTGTTCGGCTGCTCGTCCGGCGACCAGAACGCCGCTTCGGATGCAGCGGGAGCCGACGGGAGCTACCAGCTGGTCAACGGCGGTAAGCTTACCGTTGCCGCATCGCTCGATTTTCCGCCGTTCGAGAATCTTAACGGCGACAAGCCCGAGGGTTTTGCGGTGGACCTCATGAACGCCCTTGCCAAGGAAATGGGCCTTGAGTGCGAGTACCTGCCTTCCACCAAGTTCGACACCATCGTTCCGCTTATCCAGGCTGGCGGCAAGGCCGACGTGGGAGTTTCCTCGTTCACCATCACCGACAAGCGCCTGCAGCAGATCGACTTCACCGATTCGTACTGCGACGTGAACCAGAGCATCACCGTGCGCAAGGATTCGGGCATCACCGACGTGTCGCAGCTTGAGGGCAAGAAGATCGGCGCTCAGTCCGGCACGACCGGCTACGAGTGGGCTGCCGAGAACATCAAGGACGCTGAAGTAACCGCGTACGATGAGATGACGGCCGTGTTCGCCGCTCTCGATTCGGGTCAGATCGACGCGATTTCCGTTGACCTGCCCGTTGCGAACTATTACGTGAAGGCGTACTCCGACTGCGAAGTCATCAAAGAGATTCCCACGGGCGAGCAGTACGCCGTTGTGGTGAGCAAAGAGAATCCTGAGCTGACGAAGGCTCTCAACGAAGCGCTCAAGGCCGTGCGGGACAACGGCACGTACGACGAGCTTGTTGCCAAGTGGCTCAAGTAGTCTGACTGTTTCGAATCATGAACATCGTTAACGGTGCAAAAGCGCACATCGCTCGTGTCGCAGTGGTCTTGGCCGCTGCGGCACTTGCCGTTTCGCTGGCCCAGCCCTTGTGCGCGCATGCGTTGGAAACCGAGCGTTGGAGCGCCCAGCCCAACGACGCCGACGGTTCGCAGGTGCTCGGTGCCACGCCCACGCGCGTTACGTGGCAGGGTCAAACAGCCGAGGACGAGTCTTTGTCCCAGGTGGTCATCGACTTGCCCGAAGGTTCCACGGTTGAAGCTGAAAACGTGAAGGTCACGGTCATGAATGGGCTCGACCGGTTGGACGTGGCCGCTCAGGCGACGGTCGACGGCGTGCGGGTGACGGCGTCTTTCTCTGATCCCGCTCCTGCCGGTTCGCTTGTCATGCTGGAATGCAATCGCGTGTTGCTGCCGGGCGGAGGCGGAAGCTTTGGCCTGGCGGGAAGCTACACAACCGCCGATGGGCAGCAGCATGACATGCCTGCAACCGACAAGACGTTCACCGTAGTCAGCACGTCGCCAGCCGATCAGCTGTCCTCGTGGCTCGGGCAGCAAGAATGGGTGAAGGCGTGGAACTCCAACAAGTTCCTCCACCTGTTCTTCGATCCCACGATCGTCGTGACGTCGGTGCCCACGGTATTTTCCGGTTGGCTTGTGGCCCTTGCGCTGGTGGTGGTCAGCTTCCCGCTGTCCATACCCTTGGGGTTGATGTGGTCGTTCCTTCGCATGGCGAAAAGCCGTATTCCGCGCGCTATCGGCGCAACGTACATCAACGTCGTGCGCGGTACGCCTCTGTTCTTGCAGATCTACATCGCGTTCTTCGGTCTGCCGCTGCTCGGCATCAAGATGGACCTGTTCGTGCTGGGAGCCATCGTGCTGGTGCTGAACTCCAGCGCGTATCTGGCCGAGATATTCCGTGCGGGCATCCAGTCCATCAACACGGGCCAGTTCGAAGCGGCCCGCTCATTGGGCATGAACGGCGCGCAGACTATGTTCTACGTGATCATTCCGCAGACCATTCGTCGCGTCATTCCTACGATGACCAGCGAGTTCATCCTTATGTACAAGGACACCTCGCTCTTGGCGGCTGTCGGCGTTATGGAAATCATGATGTTCTCGAAGACCATCACGGCGGCAACGGGCAACGTAACGCCCTACATCGTGGCCGCGGGCTTCTACTTGATCGTGACCATCCCCATGACGAAGCTCATCAACTCGATGGAGCAGCGCATGGCGGGCGGTCGCAGGAAGCGCAAGAAGGGCGCGCATGCGGGTTTGGGCAGCAATCCCACCGATGCGATCCTTCCCGATTCCGACGCTGCCGTAGCGCGCAGCATTCGCATGTCCGAGACGTTTGCCGGCCCGGGTGCGGTGGGGGACGACCCCTCGCCCAGCGGCCGACTGAGCCATTAAGGAGGTGCTTCCATGAACGATGTAAAGGAATCTTCGGAGGCCCCCGTCGTGCGTATCGAAGGACTGCGCAAGGCGTTTGGCGACAACGTGGTGCTGCGGGGCATTGACCTTGACGTGTATCGTGGCGAAGTGGTGGTTATCCTGGGGCCGTCCGGCTCGGGAAAGTCCACGCTGCTTCGGTGCGTGAACATGCTGGAAACGCCCACCGAGGGCCGCATCTTCTTCGAGGATACCGAGATCACCTCGAAGAAGACCGACATCAACAAAGTGCGCGCCAAGGTTGGCATGGTGTTTCAGAACTTCAATCTGTTCCCGCACCTTACGGCGAAGCGCAACGTGATGCTGGCTCAGCAGAAGGTGCTCCGTCGCGGCAAGGAGGAGTCCGAGCAGATCGCGATCGAGCAGCTTGAGCGCGTGGGCCTTGGCGAGCGCGTGGAGTACAAGCCGTCCGAGCTGTCGGGCGGCCAGCAGCAGCGCGTGGCTATTGCGCGCGCGTTGGCCATGGATCCCCATGTCATGCTGTTCGACGAGGCTACCAGCGCGCTTGATCCAGAGCTTGTGCGCGACGTTCTGGGCGTTATGAAAAGCCTGGCGAAAGCGGGTATGACCATGATCGTGGTCACGCACGAAATGGGCTTCGCGCGCGATGTGGCCGACCGCGTCATCTTCATGGACGGCGGCTTCATCGTGGAGCAGGGAACGCCGGAAGAGGTGTTCGACCATCCGAAGTCCGACCGTACCAAAGACTTCCTCGGACACATTTCGTAACCCGTCCGAATACTGCGTAGAAAAGAGAGGGCCGGACTCCTGGAGTTGCGGCCCTCTCTTTGCGTGCGGTGCCGGTGCCGTCGAGCGCGATCGCGTTTTCCGTGAGCATCCCTTCATTCACGTTTAGCGTGCCAAGGAGGATAGCCTGATACAGGTCATTGTCCTGGTGCTTCTTATCCCAAAACGCAAGGCTGACCAGGAGGCCCGTATCTCCCAGGCAGCATCTGGAAGTCGAGTGCTCCGCGCTCAGTTTCTCGCCCGCCCCCGCTCCAGCCCCCATCCCACCCCCCCCCCATCCCGCGCCCGCACCCATCCCGCACCCCCCCCCCCCGAGTTCTACGCTTCCCTTACGAGGTCGAATATCTTACGAAAAGGGGAGTATATTGATGCTGCAAGGCTGTTTCGCCCTCGAAACAAGGCGTCGGCGCGGTATTCCCGTGCAAACGTACTGGCGCTTCTCCGTAAATGATGTTAATATTGTAACAATTAGGGTGTCGGATGGTTTCAGAGGGCGTTCGGCACGAGGGTGCAAGACGAGACAGTAAGGGGGTGTGCGATGGATATCTTCACCGATCCAGCGTTTCTGGCGCGTTTGCAGTTCGCTTGCACGGCGGCCTACCACTTCATTTTCGTGCCGCTGACCATCGGGTTGGGACTTATCCTTGCCATCAACGAAACACGGTACTACCGCTCCGGCAATCAGGCGGATGCGGCGGCTACCAAGTTCTGGGTCAAGATCTTCACCGCGACGTTCGTAGTCGGCGTGGCTACGGGCATCACGATGGAGTTCTCGTTCGGAACGAACTGGGCGGATTACTCGCGCTTCGTGGGCGACATCTTCGGCGCTCCGCTGGCGGCAGAGGCTCTGTTCGCGTTCTTCTTGGAGTCGGTGTTCCTGGGCGTGCTGCTGTTCGGGCGCAATCGCGTGTCGCGTAAGTTCTACCTGGTGTCGGCCTGGCTCGTGTGGTTCGGGTCGTGCCTGAGCGCCCTGTGGATCCTCATCGCCAACTCGTGGATGCAGACGCCTGCCGGAGCCGAGCTTGCTGCGGACGGTTCCAAGGCCGTCATCACGGACTTCTTCGCCGCGGCTTTCAACCCGTCGCTCATGGCGCGCTATTCGCACACGGTGGTCGCGCTGCTTATCGTGGGCGCGTTCGTGGCGATGGCCGTTGCTGCATGGTACCTGCTCAAGGGCAAGCATGCCGACTTCGCCATGAAGACCATGAAAATTGGCGCGGTGGTAGGCATTGTCACTACCGTTGTGATGCTGGGCACGGCCCATTCTTCGGCCGTGGTCGTTTCCGAGGAGCAGCCCACCAAGCTTGCCATGATGGAGGGCATGTACGAGTCCGAGGCTCCCGCATTGTACTTGTTCGGATGGGTCGACGAAGAGAAACAGGAAGTCCTTACCCCGTTCTACATTCCGGGCGGCACTAGCTTCTTGGCAACGGGCACGTGGGACACCGAGTTCCAGGGCCTCAACGATCTTGCCAAGTCCGAGAAGTACGGTGACTTCGACCCGTCGACCGCTCCCGTGAACTTCGTGTTCCAGACGTACCACTTGATGGTGGCCCTGTTCGGCCTGATCGCCATCACGGTTTTCCTGGCGCTGTTCTTCACGCTGCGCGGCGGCAAGATTAAGAACATGAAGTGGCTCCAGCGCTTGATCCTCATTTCCCCGGTGTTTCCGATGCTGGCCATCCAGGCCGGTTGGTTCACGGCTGAGGTCGGGCGTCAGCCCTGGGTAGTCTATCCGTCCGCAACGGGCCCGGATGGCGTGAGCCTGCTGACGAACGAGGGCATCTCCCAGTCGGTTTCCAGCGTCGAACTGCTCATTACCATGGTGCTGTTCCTGGTGGTCTACACGTTCTTGATGGTGGCGTGGGCGCGTGTCCTGGGCCGCTTCATCAAGGAAGGCCCCGTTGTCGAGCCTGCGTTGAAGAAGGAAGGTGAGTAGTCATGGAAATCACGTTCTTCCAGGGGCTGTGGTTCCTGCTGATCTTCGTGCTCATCGCTGGTTATTTCGTGCTCGACGGATTCGACTTGGGCGCCGGCGTGCTGTATCCGTTCGTTGCGAAGAACGATCGCGATAAGGCTATCGTGCGTCGCAGCATCGGGCCGGTGTGGGACGGCAACGAGGTGTGGCTGCTCACGGCGGGCGGCGCGCTGTTCGCGGCGTTCCCTGCGGCGTACGCCACCACGTTCTCCGGATTCTACCTTGCGGTTATGCTGGTGCTGTTCGGTTTGATCGTGCGCGCGGTTTCCCTTGAGTATCGCGGCCACGACCCCCAGTGGGGGAAGGTGTGGGACGGCTGCTTCACGGTGGGCTCGCTGCTTCCCGCGCTGCTTTTGGGCGTGGCCGTGGGCAACATCTACGCTGGCATCCCCATGGACGCCAACGGCGATTACGCGGGTATTCCGCTGCTGGGCCTGATCACGCCGTTCACGCTCCTGTGCGGTCTTTTGGGCTTGGCCATGTTCTTGGCGCAGGGCGCTACGTGGCTGTCGCTGAAGGCTCCCAAGCCAAGCGACCTTCAGGCTCGCGCGGCGAAGCTGCGCCTGCCGTTGCAGGTGGTTGCGCTGGTTCTGTTCGCGGCAGTGTCGGTGTACGGCCACTTCATCATCCAGCCGGCCATGGATCCCGCTCTCGGCGCGCTGCGCTGGATGTTCGCGATTTTGGTTCTGGGCGGCATCGGCGCGTCGATCTTCTTCGCGCTCAAGAAGAACTGCGACCTGGGCGCGTTTCTTGCCCAGTCCGTTTCGGCGGCGATGCTGGTGGGATTGCTGGCTGCTTCCATGTTCCCGAACCTGGTGGTTGCGTCGGCCGGCAGCGTGGGTCCCGCCATCACGGCGATGAGCGCGGCGTCTTCCGAGCTTTCGCTTATGTGGATGACCGGAATCACGTGCGTTGGCTTGCCGCTGGTGCTGGCGTACCACGTTATCATCTACCGCACGTTCCGTGGCCGGGTGACCGAAGAGGATCTGGCACACTACTAGGCAAGCGCCCGCAAGCGGGCATGTTGACCAGGGTGTTCTTGGAGCGGGGCCGTTGCATGCGGCCCCGCTCTTGCTTGTTTGAGAACTGAATCGATCGGTAAAGCATGGCGCGAACCTTCGGCCTGAATCTATTGCATCGGCGGTGCCGTCGGTATAATGCCTAACCAGCCCCTTGGGTTTAACGACACCGAATACGTGAGGACTAGTATGAGTACCGAGAACAATCCCAACCAGCCCCAACAGCCCGTCATGCCGCCAAACCCCGAAGGCAATCAACCTGTTGCGCCGCCGGCTCCTGATCAGCAGCCTGTTCATGCGCCCTCGAACGGCAAAGCGGTAGGTGCGCTTGCATGCGGCATTCTTGCTATCCTGTTCGCTTGGATGCCCTTGCTTGGCGTGGCGCTTGGCGTGGCGGCCATTGTTTTGGCTGGCAAGGCGGTCAGGGAGTCCGGGAAAGACGGCAAGGCTACGGGAGGAAAGGCCTGCGGCATCATCGGAATCGTGCTGGCGGTGCTTTCGCTTGTTCTCTATCTGGTTCTGTTCAGCTTCGGCACCATGGCTTACCTGATGGCGGGATCGACCAGCACCGAGTACCTTTCCTCGCTGTCGACGGGGGACGCCCGCGCGAACGAGGCCGATATGGAGGCCGTTGCCGCGGCTGAATACGATAGGCTCAAGAACAAGGATGCTGCGTTGATTCAGCAGATTGCGGCCAGCGTGGACAAAAGCTTTGCGTCTGCGGCTCATTACGGGCTGGCTGATCTGGGGCTTGATCCTCAAACGTTTGCTGAATGGATGCTGACCGATTTCGATTACAGCCTTGACGGCGCGTACGACAACGGTGACGGAACCGGAACCGTTTACGCGAACGTGACCGTGCGCGATGCGACCGCTTTCGCTAACGCGTTCGTGGCCGACGCCCAGGTGGCGCTCGATTCGGGCCAGCTGGACGGCTTGGACGAGGCTGCCATGAAGGCCAAGCTTGGCGAGATCTACGCTTTCTCCATGGCGAAGTCAACGGGCACTACGACCAGTTACTCCGGGATATCGCTTGTTCAACAGGGCGATGTGTGGAAGGTCGACCAGGATGCCTGGAACATCGAGCTCAAGCGTTTGCTGGGACTGTACTACTAGAACATGAGAAGCGCCGCGGTTCGTTTCAGTACGAACCGCGGCGCTCGATGGTTGCGCGCTAGGACAGCTTCTGGCCCAGCATTTGGGCGGCCGCTGCCTTGTCGAAGTTGCCGCCGGTCTTTCCCGTGAGGGCGCCCATGATGCGCCCCATATCCTTTTTCGACGATGCGCCCGTTTCTGCAAGCACCTCGTCGATCAAAGAGGCCAGCTCGTCGCCTGCCACCTGCTTGGGCAGATAGCTCTCCAGCACGGCGACCTGAGCGGTCAGCGTGTCGGTGCGCTCTTGGTCGTTTCCTGCTTTGATGGATCCGTCGAGCGTTTCCTTCGTCTGCTTGATCAGGCGCTTGAGCATGGCGTCCACATCGGCGTCCGTGATCTCGCGGCGTTCGTTCACCTCGATGTTCTTGATCTCGCCGTGCACTTGGCGCAGGATCGACAGGCGGGGCTTGTCCTTTGCTTTCATGGCTGCTTTGATCTCGTTTTGCAGTTCCTCGTAGTTCATGCGCTTCCTCTTTCGCTTGCGGCCGTCGTTCGTGTCCGAGTATACCTTACTGCGAAACCGCTACGAACTTTTCGTTTTCCAGAGTGACTTTCCTGATGCCCTCTTTTTGCAGAAGATTTCTCAGCGCATTCTCGGCTCCGTTTCCAGACATTGCGATGCTCTCTTCTGCGGGCAGTTCGTACCATTGGCCCTTTTCGCCCACCAGCCCGTTGTTGTCGCAGATGTACTTGGCTTTCCATCGATCCCCTTCGCTTATGCGCTTTTCGGGGCCCGCGTACAGGAACACGTGGGCGGCGGAATTGTCGTAGCTTTTGAACTGCAGGTAGTACGTCTTTTTGTCGTCCGTCGACTGCACCGAAGGCCATTCCGTTATGCCGGCTGCTTTTGCGTAGTTTTGTCGATACTCATCATCCGTCTTTCCGGTCCATGTTTGACCGCCCAGCCAATTGACCATGGCGTCTTCGGAGCTCAGCCCATGCTTGGAGCATTTGACCACCATGTTTCCGGGTTCCTTCCCCAGCGCCAGGCTGTAAGATCCTCCCGCGGGGCACAGATCGTGGTTGCCGTTGCCCTCCTTGAGCTGGGCGACGTATCCGTCCAGCATGCTTTGAGTGGGCGTTTCGTCCGTCAGCAGGTAGTTGTCGGCCACCATGACTTTCAGCGATCGTCGGTTGGCGGCGCAAGCGGCTTCCTCGGCGCTTTGGGTCGCGCCGGTGAACACGGGCACGGCAATGGCCACCAGCACGAGCACGATGGCTACGACTACCAGCAATTCCGCCAGCGTGAAGCCTGCGGTTCCGGCTTGCCGAGAGGCGAAGCGACGTGCGACGGCGTGATTCTCCATGAAGTTCCTTTCCCGATGCGCCCGCGTTCGGCGAGGAACGCGGAGGGAGCAGCGCGATGCAGCGTTCCGAACGAAGATCGCGTAGAGAGATTCCCCAGGCGCATCATAGCTGGTCGAGGTAAAGTTTACAATAAGACGCAGCATTGGCGGCGCCGGCAGCGCTGCCGGTCCTGTCGGCGCTGCATTTCGCGGACGCACCTTGGTGCCTTGTGCAAAAACCTCGTTACAGGGTGGGATATAGCGTCGGAGCCTTTTGACCGCTCTGGTATGATGGATTCCAGTGTTAGAGCTATAACGAGCAAAAGGACCTCCATGAAAGAATTGCCGGTCAATCAACTCAATCCGAAAATCAAGTCGGTGTGGCGGATAAACGACGCAGTGTGGCTTACCGTCGTGTTCCTGTGCTGCTTCGTGCCGTTTGCGATAGCGGCGGTGACGGATGCGTCTCCTTGGATCTTCGTCGTTTTGGCGGCTATCGCCGCCGTGTACGCGGCGTCGCTTATCCTGTGCCTGATCGTCTTGCCGCCCATTCGCTTCATGCGCTGGCGCTACGAGCTGTCGGATGACTATCTGGACATTGCGAAGGGCATCGTCTGGCGCAAGCGCTACATTATTCCGTTCATTCGCGTGCAGAACACCGATACGCGTCAAGGACCCATCCTGCGCGCGTTTGGCTTGGCGAGCGTCACCGTTGCTACGGCTGCGGGGGAACACGAGATTCCCGGCCTTGACGCCGATACGGCCGAGCAGCTGCGCGACAAAGCCGCCGAGCTGGCTCGCTTGGCGCAGGAGGACGTGTGATGTCCGACTTCCAGCAGCAAACGATTCCGTCCGAACCGACGCAACCCCAGCCCCAGGCCGATGAGCCCCAACGCCATCATGTGCACCATAGCTATATCTGGTTGAACAGCATCCAGGTGGCCGTCACGCTGCTCGTAGTCATGGCGTTCACTTCGTTCTCGTCCATTATCGGAGTGCTTGCCGACGGGCAGGCGTTTGGTCCGGGCAGCGTTCCCTTGGTGCTGTTCGTCCTGGGCGCGAGCGTTGTCGGCTTCGTTCTTCTGGTGGGTTTGATAGGGCTTATCCAGTGGTGGTCGTACAAGCATCTGTATTACGAACTGGGGGCCGAGGAATTCAACCTGTATTCGGGCATCTTCAACAAGAAGCGCGTCCACGTTCCTTACCAGCGCATACAGTCCGTCGATCAGCGAGCCACCCTTATGCAGCGCGTTTTCGGCGTGTGCACGGTGAGCATCGATACGGCCGGCGGCGCGGCCAACAAGGCGGTTCAGGTTCCCTACGTGCAGAAAACGCGCGCCGAGGAATTGCGCAGAGAGCTGTTTGCGCGCAAACAGTTCGCGGTTGCCGTGCAGAACGGGGCGGCTCCCGAGGCTGCCGCCCAAGCCGTTGCGGCGGCAACCGGCGTGCTTGTTCCCGGTGCGACGGGAGTTGCTGCGGATCGGCCTGCGTCCAACGTGCTGGATGCTCCTGCCGAGATCTGGCAGGACGTGCGCGGCGTGTTCGGTGGGCAGCACGTCGATACCGGCGCTGTCAGCTACGAATACGGCCTGTCCAACAAAGAGCTTGTTTTCACGGGCCTGTCGAACCACACGGCGTTTTGGGTGGTTGTTCTGGGCGCCTTCGGCGCTGTCAGCCAGCTTGCTTCTTTGTTTTCCGGTGCGGCGGAGCCGATGGTCGATCAAGCGGTCACGCTGGGCACGCATTTGTTCGGGGGCAACTTGATCGCACTGGGCGTTGCTGCGTTCTTCGTAGGGTCCGTTGTGATCTGGGCCATATCGGCGGTTGGTGCTTGCCTTTCGTACGGCGGGTTCCGTGCGTGCCGTCGCGGTAGCCGCATCGAGGTTGAGCGCGGTCTGCTGCAGCATCAGTTCCAGGGCGTTGACGTCGACCGCGTGCAGTCGATCATGGTGAAGCAGAGCTTCATTCGTCGGCTTATCGGCTATTGCGAGATATCGTTGGGCAAGATCGACGCGGCTGCGGAAGGCTCGGACGAGCAGCAGCAGGGGCTTGCCCCGCAGGGCGTCGTCATCCACCCGTTCGTGAAGCTCAACCGCGTGCCGGAGATCTTGGCCGGCATCGCCCCCGAGTTTGCCGACGTGCCGGTTGAGACCACGCCCGTTGCTCCCGTTGCGCTCAGGCGCGCGCTCATCCGACGCTGTCTGTTGCAGGGCACGGGCTTCTGGCTGGCTGTTGTTATTGCTGCCGGACATATCGCCGTCAACATCGCCGCAAATCCGGCGGATCCGGCGCAGGCTGCGTCCCTCGGATTCGTCAACGCGGGTGCGTGGGCGGGCTATGCGCTGTGCGTGGCGCTGTTCGCGTTCGACGTTGCGGGGTCTATCTTGTGGTTCCGCGGCTCGGGATTCGCGTACAACGATCGGTTCATGCAGGTGAGCAACGGCGGTTTGGCGCGCGAGACCATCAGCTTCCCTCGCAAGAAGATCCAGTTCGGCTATACGAAGACGAACCCCTTCCAGCGTCGAGCCGGCACCGCTACGGTTAACGCCCGCACGGCGGCGGGCATCGGAGGGACTACCATTCGCTTGATCGATGCGCGCGTCGAGGATGCGCAAGATTGGCTCGAATGGATCAAGCCCCATGGAAATGTGATACAGTAGAGCCATGGATACCCAAGCGACATCTGACAAACAAAGCCCCCGAAGCACGGAGTCCGGCACTGCCGACGCGCGGCCCGATGCCCCGGGGGACTCTTCCGCGAAGCCTCCGGCTCCCGGTTGGACGCCTTCGCAGTTCAAGCCCGATAATTTCGCCAGCATGCGCCGCGACCGCCACAAGGTTTCGAACACGTCGGCTAGCGCGGTGAACAAGGCTCGCAACGTGCGGGAGTACACGCTTGGCGAGGAAATCGCCAACTCCATCACGCATGGCATCGGCGCTTTGCTGGCCATCGCCGCAATCCCCATCTTGGTGGTGCGCGCGCTCGATGACGGCGGCGGCGTGTATCTGTTCGCCGCCCTTGTGTACACCCTGACCATGCTGCTTGAATACACCATGTCCACGCTCTATCACGCCATTGCGGTCGATCGTGCGAAGAAAGTGTTCAAGATTCTCGACCACAGTTGCATCTACCTGTTTATTGCGGGTTCTTACACGCCGTTCTGCCTGATCTCTCTTGCGGATCACGGTGGCATGTGGCTGTGCTTGTTCGTGTGGGCGGTCGGGTTGGCCGGCGTGGCGTGCGAAGCGTTCTGGGTGTTTCGTCCCCGTTGGATTTCGGCGCTGCTGTATTTGCTCATGGGCTGGTGCGTCGTGTGGTTTTTGCCGGTGCTGGTTTCGGCTATCCCCGCGCAAGGCCTGTGGCTGCTCGTGGGCGGCGGCGTGTGCTATTCCATCGGGTGCATCTTCTACGTCCTGAAGAAGATTCCCTACATGCATTCGATTTTTCATCTATGGGTTCTTGCCGGCAGCGTTTTGCAGTTTTTGGCTATCGCGCTGTACGTCATGTAAACAGGAAGCAGCATGGATATCTGGATAAGCATTATCGTCACATTCTTGCTCGTGCTGGTCAACGGATACTTTTCTATGTCCGAAATGGCGTTGGTGAACGCCAAGTTGGTGCTGCTGCAGCATGAAGCGGAAGCAGGCGACAAACGGGCGGAACGCGCGTACAGCTTGGCGAGCGATTCCAGCCAGTTTTTGGCAACCATCCAAGTGGCCATCACGCTGGTCGGCTTCTTTGCCTCGGCCGCCGCTGCCACGAACCTGTCCGAGCCTTTGGCTTCGTGGTTTGCCAGCTTCAACGTGGCGTGGCTTACGGCTATTGCGCCCGGCTTGGCTCCCGTGGTCATCACGCTGGTGGTGTCGTACCTCAGCATCGTGGTGGGCGAACTTGTCCCGAAGCGCATTGCCCTTGCCGATGCGGAGGGCATGAGCAAAGCGGTGGCGGGCCCGCTTATGGTGTTCGCCAAGATTGCTTCGCCGCTGGTCACGCTCACGTCGGCTTCTGCTAACGGATTGTCCAAGCTGCTGCGCGTCAAGAACGCCGACGAGCGTCAAACCGTGTCCGAAGAAGAGATCAAGTACATGGTCACGGACAACGACGAGCTGCTTGAAGACGAGAAGCGCATGATCCACGACATTCTGAATCTGGGGGACATGAGCGTGCATGAGATCATGCAGCCGCGCGTGGACATGATTCTGGTCGAGGATACGGAAACGGTGCAGCAGGCTCTCGAACGCATGCACGGCACGGGGTACTCGCGCCTTCCCGTGTATCACGAGGACATCGATCACATCGTGGGCATCGTTCATTACAAGGATCTCATGGGTCCGTTCATGGATTCCAAGGGCGCTGATCCGGCCTCTTCTTATGCGTATGAAGCGCTGTTCGTTCCAGAGACGAAAGACATCTACCCGCTGCTTGCGGAAATGCAAACGAACAGGCAACAGATGGCCATTGTCGTGGACGAGTACGGTGGAACGGATGGTTTAATTACCGTAGAGGACATCGTGGAGGAGATCGTCGGCGAGATCATTGACGAGTCGGACCGAGAGAATCCGTTCGTGGAGCAAGCGAGTGGCGACACCTGGGTGGTCGACGGGCGTTTCCCGGTAGAAGATGCCGAAGAGTTGGGGTGGCCGGTCGAGGAGTCCGCAGACTACGAGACCATTGCCGGTTGGTTGATGAACATGCTCGACTCCGTTCCTCAAACCGGCGATGAGTTCGACCACGACGGCTACCGATTCAAGATCTTGTCCATGCGCCGTCGCCGCATCTTGTCGGTGCGCGCTGAACGCCTGAAAGCCCAGCCCGATTCCTCTGAATGCTCATGTGAGGAACTAGGCCGGGAGGAAGCGTGACGCAAGGAAGGCAGCTGTATCGTTCGCGCGATGCGCTTATAGCGGGTGTTTGCGCCGGCGTAGCCGACTATTTTTCCGTGGACCCGCTTGTTGTTCGCATCTTGGCAGCTGCGTTTACGCTCGCTTCCGGGGGCTTGCTTGGCTTGGCGTATCTTGCGATGTGGATCGTGGTTCCCAAGGCTCCTAAAATAGTGAAACCGCTTGAAGTAAAACCCCAATCGGTTCATTCCGACACGTACGGAACGGTGGACTTCGGCAGTCGATACGGTTCGACCGGGCAGGGTCCGTCGCGGTCGAACACGCCGGCCCAGGCAGCGGGTTGGCGCTATTCGGTGCCATCGTATACGGGCGCCGCGCACGTGCCGCCCGAGCCTCCTGCGGCCGCGCCGTTGAAGCGGGTCCCGCAACCGGTGGTCCACCATCCCGTCGATCCTCCGAAGGAGGCGTCTGAAGCGGGCGTTCGAGCCGCTTTGTGGCTGGGCTCGTTTTTGCTGTTTACCGGCATCGTCGCGATGGCGGTGACGTTCGTTCGCGATATCGCGTGGTGGCAATACGCACCGCTCTTCTTTGTCATCTTGGGAATTGTGGGCATGGTTGTTCCGGGAACCCCCGGGCGCCGCATGCGCAAGTTCGTGGAGGGGCTTGCGTGCTTTTGCATAGGCTCGATGGCGTTGACCATGAGTTTGGGCATCGTTGCTTGGGAATCCATTGTTCCCATGCTGGTTTACCTGTGGCCCCTGCTGCTCATGACGCTTGCGTTCGCGGTGTTTTCGGCAACGCTTAAATCTTCCATGATGAATTTGCTTGCGGGCGCTTGCTTCGCGGTGTTCTGCACGGTGGGGGTGCTGTGGTATTCCATCCCCGGCCCTACGACCGAGATCGTGTTCATGGCTCCGTACGGGCGCGAATACCATATTCAGATGCTGTTGAAGGAGCGCGAATTCGATTTGCTCAACGGAGACGTTCTAGAGTGGTCTATTCGGCTTTAGCTAGCAGAGCACTTACCGTTCGCCCGCATCTGCACATTTCGTTCGCTTGTTCGATTTTTCAATCGAACGCATTGCGACCTGCGGTTTTGTAAAGCGAATTTTTGTCAAGCGAACAAATGATGTAGGGTGTCTCCACACTTTTTTGCCCTATAGCCCCCTTGTCCGCTAAAATGTCTTGTACCACAACAGCATATCGCCCTCCAGGCAGCAATCCCTCTTACAATCTACTACGCTGTCAACCGCCTAAGCGGTAAGGGGTCGTGCGCTGTGTAACGAAAGGTTATTGAAGTTTTGACGGTGAAACGCACTAAACAACGGAAGTCGAACATAGCTGCCAAAATCGCTGCGGTTGGCTGCGCATCGTGCGTGCTGGCTGGGTGCATTGGCTTCGGCTTCGCCTCCGCGGGTAGCGGCGCTTCTCATGATATAGATTCGTTCGGGATTGATTCGGTAAGCACGGCTGCGTCTACGACGGACTATGGCTTTTCGTCGGAGGCCGCCGATTCTGACGCTCGCGAGTCCACGGTGCTTACCAGCACGGCTTCGCGCGATATATCCCAGGGCATCGCTGCCATAGAGGCGGAAGAGGAGGCGGCTCGCCTTGCCGCCGAAGAGGCCGCTCGGAAGGAAGAGGCGGCTCGCATTGCCGCCGCAGAGGCTGCGAAGGCCGAGCAGCAGGCTCGCGCCGCTCGCGAGGGTGCCGCAGATGCGCTGGCTTCCCTTTCCGACGTTGACTGGTCGGTGGGCCACGAGGCGTTCGTGGCCGAATGGAGCGGCCGCATCGACGCGTATCTGGCCGGTTCTCCCTTGTTTGGGCACGGTGCCACGTTCGCGGAAGCTGCTTGGGTCCATGGCGTTGATCCTCGCTGGTCACCCGCTATCTCCAATACCGAAAGCTCGAAGGGCTCTGCGTGCTTCAAGCCCTACAACGCTTGGGGGTGGATGTCCTCGGTTGCGTGGAGCAGTTGGGAAGAGTCCATCAACGCGCACGTTGCGGGTTTGGCTAGCAACTACGGGTATTCCATCACCGTAGCGAACGCGCAGAAGTATTGTCCTCCTACTTACATGGACTGGTTCAATAAAACGCTTACGCAAATGAAGATGATCTAATCGAAGCGCCGCCGGAAAGGCGGCGTTTCGCTTGTTGCGGGCTCGCGAGCCCGCCCCGTGCGCGAAGCGAGGCAACGATCGAGGCGCTGTGCTCGCCCTTCCGTTTCGCTTGCCGCTTCACCTCTTCGCTACCGTTTCGTTCCGTTATCTTGTTATTGCAGTATGCTGGGTGCTTGCAGGAAAGTGCGCCTTGGGCGCAGACGAAAGGACTGGTATGAGCAACGTGATCGTCGTAGGCTGTGGCCGCGTCGGTTCTCAGCTGGCAAACATGCTGTCGGACAACGGCAGCAACGTGTGCGTGATCGATCGCAATGCCGATGCATTTGCGAACCTGGGCCGCAACTTCAACGGTTCCACCGTGCAAGGGGTTGGCTTCGACGAAGAGACGCTGATAAAGGCCGGCGTGGAGGATTGCGACGTTGTGGCGGCGGTTACTCAGTTCGACAACACGAATCTTATGTGCGCCGAGGTGGGCAGCCGTTTGTTCGGCGTGCCTCACGTTATCGCGCGTCTGTACAATCCCGACCACGAACGCGCGTACATGCAGTTGGGCATTGACTACGTGTGCGGCACGTCGCTTGTGGCCGAGGACGTGTTTAGCAAGGTGGTGTCGGGGCACGGTGCGCACCTGGACACGTTCGGGGAGTTCGAAGTGCTGCGCTTTTCGCTTGACCTGAGCTGGTCGGATAAGCGCACCATTCGCGTGTCCGAGCTGGAGCGCGATCACGACATCCGCATTGTGGCGTTCGAGCGCGGAGACGGATCGGCCAGTTCCATTCCCACGCGCGATTCCATTCTGTATAACGGAGATTCGGTGCTGGCGTGCGTGCGCCATGAGCTGATCGAGTCGTTTTCGAAGTATATTCAAGATTAAGGTGCAGCGTTGGCCTGCAATGAATGCGGGCGGCTTGCAGGGCTGTCGGGAAAGGAAGCTTCATGTATATCGTGATCGCGGGAGGCGGCAAAATTGGCGAGTACCTGGCCACCGTGCTGCTGCAAAGCGGCAACGACGTGGCCATTATAGAGGAGACGCTTTCGACGGCCGACAGGTTGTCGGTGGCGCTGCAGGGCCGGTACCTGGTCATCCACGGCGACGGCTGCGATTCGAAGTATCAGGAAGATGCGGGCATTCGCCGCGCTGACGTGTTCGTGGCCACTACAGGCCAAGACGACGACAATCTGGTGTCGTGCGAGATCGCGCAGCGCGTGTTCAACGTGCCGCGCTGCATTGCCCGCGTGAACAGCCCGAAGAACCTTCGCATTTTCAAAGAGGTGGGCATCGAATGCGTGTCGTCCACCACGCTCATTGCGAACCTCATCGAAGAGGAGACGCTGCTTGGCAGCGTGAGCGTTGCGTCGTCGCTTACGCACGGCAACGTCATGCTGACCGAGATCGTGGTGCCGCGCATGCGCCATCACTCCAACGAGGCGGGTATTCTGGTGTCGTCGCTGCCCATGCCCGAAAACAGCCTGGTTGCCGCCGTCTCTCCTCAAGACGACGACAACGTGGAAGTGGTCAACGAGGAAACCGTGCTCTATCCGGGCGACAAGGCCATCGTCGTGGTTGACAACGAGGTTCTCGACGAAGTGCGAGCTTTGTTCAAAGCGTTGTAGCTTTTTGAAAAAGCTCCTTCGTTATGCGTCGGAAAGGCCGAGCAGAAAACGAAGTTGTTGTCCTTGCGCGGACAACTTCGCTTTTTGTTGCGTTTCTCATACGGTTATCCAGTTCCGTTCTTTGAAAGTTTCCCAGAGCACCTGTGACAATGGGTGCATCGAGCGGACGCTGCTCCGCTGAGAATGGGACGCAACAAGGAGGGGATCGTATGAAAGACGGTTGCGGTAACGGGTCGTTTGGCGAAGCGGGTATATCGAGGCGCACGTTTCTCGGAGGCAGTGCTGTAGCCTTTGGCACGATGGTGCTTTCAGGGGTTATGAGCGGGTGCTCTTCTTCGGGGGAAGGTGGCAAGCAGGGCGCGCAAGGACCCGTCGACGGCGAGCAAGTGCTGTATGAGCTCTATGATACGGACATCCTTATCATCGGCGGCGGCCTTGCCGGCTCTCATGCGGCGCTTCAGGCTTACAAGCAGGGACAAGACGTCGTGGTGGTGGAGAAAGCACCTTTCCATTTCGGGGGAGCATGCGGATACAATTGGTGCAATTGGGTGAACTTCATCCAGACCGATACGCCATGGGACAAGTCCGAAGACTTCGTCCTGAACGAGCTTACGAACAAGAAGATCGCCAAGGCGACTCACGAGGCATTTTCCGTCGAGGATCGCAATCTTCTCTTGCGTTATGCGCAGGAAGGGAACAATCTGTTTATGCGAGACGAGACGGGCGCGTTCGTCCCCGGCCTCGACATGCCCGGGTACCCGCTTTTCGGAACCTTCAATGGCTTTCCTCGTTACTTTACCGACTCGGTAGAGCGATCAGGTGCTCGTATCTTCGATCAAACTATGATTACTGATGTCATTATTGAAGACGGCGCGTGCATAGGCGCTATCGGATTGCATATTCCTACCGGGACGGTGCGCGCGTTTCGAGCCAAGTCGACGATTTCCTGCACAGGCGCAAGCTCGTGGGTGTATGGGTGGAATACAGTAGCGGCCACTTCCATCAACTCACCGGACAATACGGGCGATGTCGATGCCGCAGCTTATCGACGAGGCGCGGCCTTGCAGGATTCGGAGTTCTTCCAGTTCGATCTCATCAGCATGTATCCGACCGGTCTTGCAGCTACGTTCGTAGGCGGTATCGGCGCCGACAACCTATGCTGCGAGTACATTTGCGATGCGAACGACAACTACTTCTTCAGAGGGATGGACTACTCGACGCTCGACCGCATCACGTTCACGCGAACGATTGCCAAGGCTATCCACGATGGCGGAGGGTCGCCCAACGGCGGCGTGTACGTGGATTTCTCGAGCCCTGAGGCTTTCGCGGCTATGGGGGAAGTCTACCGTCGCAACGTTACCTTGTGGAAAGAGGTGTTCGGCATAGACGTATCCTCTTCCAAGCTCGAATGCGCGCTTGAAACGTACGAGCACGGTGGAAATCCGCGTGTGGACGAGAGCCTGATGGTCGAGGGCATGCCGGGGTTGTTCTGCGCCCGCGGCGGCGGCGTCTCGGGTGCTCAAGGGGGCACTTCGGTCAATGTCGCATACCGAGACGGATCCTATGCGATGATGAAGGCGATTGAATACGCCGAAGGACCGGGCAAGAACAAGCCGCAGTCGTTTACCTTCGCTTCGGTTGAAGAGGAAGTCGGGCGGTTGCACGAAATGCGTACGCGCCGATCCGGTGGCAAGCGCCCCCAGGAAATTACGCGCATGATTCAACGCGCCTGCTATCAAGCATGTCAGCCTACGCGGGAAACCGCGGCAATGAAAGAGGCCGTGGCGGAGCTCGAGCGCATCCGTGCGGAAGAACTGCCCAAAATGCAGCTCGGAGACGCCTCTCTGAACTACAACACCGACTGGAAGGCCGCTATCGAAGCTTACAACCTGCTCGACATTGCCGAAGCTAGTTCGAAAGCAGCTCTTATGCGCGAAGAAAGCCGTGGACATAGCTATCGACCTGAATTCCCGCAAGAAGACCCGGCAAAGTGGACGTGCAACATCGTCGCTAAAAACGTGGACGGCAAAATGCAGCTCGAAACCGTTCCCGTTGTCGAATTGGACTAGCTGCTGCTGTTTGCGCGCTTACGAGGAGGTAAGTTATGAAAATCAAGATTCAAAAGTACAATCCTTCGGTGGATCCCGCTCCTCATTTTGAGGAATACGAAATCACGCATACCGAGCATATGACTTTGCTCGAGGCGTTGGTTCAAGTTAACGATACGATAGAGCCCATTGCTTTCGACTACAGCTGTCGTGGACGCGTGTGCGGGCGGTGTGCTATGACGCTCAACGGGGTTCCTTGCCTCGCTTGCGTGACGCCGGTGGAAGATTCAGATAAAAACGAGGTTACCCCTCTTAAGCATTTCCCGGTAGTGCGCGATTTGATCGTGGACAAGACGAAGATTACCGACAGGGTGAGTCGAATTCTTGCGCGCCAGCGTGCTTTCGATCTTACGGTCGAAGAGGTGAAGGCTCCGGTCGACGCATCTTTGCCCAAGAAGCTCGAACCGCTTGAGTATTGCGCTCGTTGCGGCGTGTGCACGGCAGCTTGCCCTGTTGTGGAACAGAAAGGACTTAAATCCTATATTGGACCGACGGGCATGATTGCTATCGCAAATCGATTTTACGATCCGTACGATCAAGGGGACCGTGTGGTGGAGGCTGTGCAAAACGGCTTGTGGGAATGTATAGAATGCGGCATGTGCGATACCGTGTGCAAGGCGCTTGAGATCGATCACCTGTCGGTTTGGAAGGATCTTCGCGAAGCCGCCGAATCAGCCGGGTTGAATCCGCCTCGCTCTTAACGAGCTTCGATGTAGGTTTGAAATAGCCTGTTGATTTCCCAGCTCCGTTTCGCGACGGAGCTGGGTTGTATGCTGGCGCTCATCGTGAGTGTATACTGGAGGGGCCGTATGGGGATGCGGACGGAGGGGGCTATGAAGGCGGATTCTTGGGAGCCGAAAGGGCTTTTTGATGACGAGGATGTGCAGATGAAATTGCGCATCATGCACGCAGTCGATAGATCTCTCGATCAGGTTAAAGTGACGGATCTTTGCGAACGCGCAGGTATATCCCGACAGATGTTCTATCGGCATTTCGACAGTAAGTACAGCTTGCATTGGTGGTGGCCGACGCATGTTCACAAGTTCTATCTTATAGAGGTCGGTCGTACGATAGACTGGGAAACGGGGTATTTCCATCACTTGACCCTGCTGTCGCTTGAAAGCGATTTTTTTAAAGTAGCGACGCAATACACGCTTAACTGCCCGAGCGAGCGCAGCATCATGCCTCATTACAGAAAGTGCGCGTTGCTCGAAACCCTGCAAGATTACCGTCATATGGAGATTAGCGATGAACTTATGTTTTGCCTCGATAGATGGGTGAAAACTGAAACAGAGATACTCACTGAATGGTACCGCATGGGAACCATGCCCTCACCTCAGGAGGCTGCTGAAAAGTTGGCCCTTGCGGCTCCAAGAATGCTCTACGATGCGTTGCTGATGGATTGATCCCCGGTCGACTATCCTTGTGCCGCACGCAGCTCTTCAAGGGCTTCGGGCGGCGTGTAGCCGCACGTTCCGTCGCCTAGAGAAACCACTTCAACGGCGTCGCCTTCCTTGATTTGGCCGTCGGAAAGCGCAACGAAGAAAATTCCTTCGCGCGGGAAAATGCAGTCGCCGGCTAGGTGATAGATGGCGCATTTCGTGTGACAGACTTTCCCGATTTGGGAAAGCTCCAGAAGCACGTCATCGCCGATGCGCACATGTGTGCCCAAGGGCAAAGAAAGCAGATCGATACCTTCGGTGGTAACGTTTTCGGCGAAATCGCCTTCTGCCACGTCAAGGTCCATGGCACGAGCCTTCTCGATGGACTCCCAGGCTAGAAGCGAAACCTGTCGGTGCCAATCGCCGGCGTGCGCGTCGCCCGCCACGCCCTGATGCTCGATGACGGCAATAGGGGAGGTGCAAGGCGTTTTGCGCGTGCCTTTTCGTTTGGAGACGTTGACCGAGCGTACGCGGCCTCGCATGTTTCGATTTCGTTCTGCTTGCTCCATGACGTCCCCCTAAAAACTAGAAACTTACTAGGAAATAGAGTACTGATTTGACGGAAGAAGTCAAGGATGCTTCTTCCGTCCGGCCCACCGCGCCGCCGCGTTCGTCTGCGGCCTCGGCGCTTTCCGTGGAAACCGTCGCTTGGCCGCATGTTTGCGGTATCCTATTGCCATCAGGTACGATTGGGTGAAAGGGACCGGCGTGATCAACCGCTACACGCGCCCCGCAATGGGGGCCATCTGGGAGTTGCAGAACAAGTTCGAAATCTGGAAGGAGATCGAGGTGCTGGCGTGCGAAGCCCAAGCAGAGCTGGGCCAAGCGGGCATCACGAAGGAGGAGGCTGCGTGGATTCGCGCGCATGCCGATTTCACCGTGGAGCGCATCGACGAGATCGAGAAAGTGACGAACCACGACGTTATCGCCTTCACCACGAACATGGCCGAGTACATTGACGCTGACGTGCCGGAGGGCCAGGAACCTCCCAGCCGTTGGGTGCACTACGGCATGACTTCGTCCGACTTGGGAGATACCGCTTTATCGTACCAGGTCACGCAGGCTATCGACATCATTCTTGAGGACATCAAGCAACTGGGAGAAACGTGCAAGCGTCGTGCGTTCGAGTTCCAGAACACGCTGTGTGTCGGTCGCACGCACGGCATTCACGCCGAGCCTATGACGTTTGGCATGAAGTTCGGTAGCTGGGCTTGGGCGCTCAAGCGCGCGCAAACGCGCATGGAAGAGGCGCGCAACGTGGCGGCAACGGGCGCGATCAGCGGTGCGGTAGGAACGTATTCCAGCATCGATCCGTACGTGGAGCAGTACGTGTGCGAAAAGCTGGGCCTCACGCCCGATCCGCTGTCCACGCAGGTGCTCGCACGCGATCGTCATGCGCAGGTCATGGCTGGCCTTGCCGTGACGGCGTCTACGCTCGAAAGCATTGCCATGCAGGTGCGCTTGCTGCAGCAGTCCGACGTGATCGAGGCCGAAGAGCCGTTCACGAAGGGCCAGAAGGGCTCTTCCGCCATGCCTCACAAGCGCAATCCCATCACGGCCGAACGCGTCTGCGGCCTGGCGCGCGTGGTGAAGTCCAACGCGCAGGTGGCTTTCGACGACGTGGCCCTGTGGTATGAGCGCGACATCAGCCACTCCGGTGCCGAGCGCGTGGTGCTGGCCGACAGCTTCACGGCGCTTGACTACATGTTCGGCAAGATGCAGTGGATGCTGGATGGCTTGCAGACCTACCCCGCCAAGATGGAGCACAACCTGTGGCGCACCAAGGGTCTCATCTTCAGCTCGAAAGTGCTGCTTGCGCTGGTGGACACGGGGATCAGCCGCGAGGATGCGTACGTGATCGTGCAGCGCAACGCCATGAAGGTGTGGGAAGACATCCAGAATGCGGTGGACGGCCCCACGTACCGCGAGAACCTCGAGGCCGATCCCGAAGCCAAGTTGTCGAAGGAAACGCTCGACGAGATCTTCGATCCGTGGGACTTCCTTACCCGTAAAGACATCGTGTTCGATCGTCTTCAGGAGCTGGAGTTCTAGCTGATCGCCGGGACGCAAGATCGCATGGTAACGAAGGCCCTTCACGTACGGAGGGCCTTCGTGGTTCATGGGCTGCCGGCCGGAGTTTGAATGCCTGCAAGTTGCGGAGCCTTCGCGATCGCTTCCGCGCGTTTCTGGCGTCGGATCCAGATGAAACTGGCACGGCATTCCCGGTCTGCGTTCTCGAGCTAGCGTATAAAACGGACCCTTTTTGCGCGCATGAACAAACAGCGCAGGTCAGAGCTCTGGCGTTTTCCCGACGTCTGAAGGCGACGCACCGAGGGGAGCGCAAGCCCGTCGATTCGTGCCAAAATGCGGGCCGCGAGCCTCAAGTTGCGAGCTGCAAGCCGCCCGCCGCAAGCGGCAAACCCTGAATCGCATTCGACGGTGCGCCGACCTTCGGCTTCGGAACCGATCTGGGAATCGCTTGCAGCTTGTTCCCGGCTTACGCCGTCGGCGTCCACACGCGCACGCGGCAGCACTTCACGGGTTCGCCGCCAAGCGGAACGTGGTCGATGTTGGCGAACGTGACTACGGTGTCGTGCGATCCGGTGGAGGCAAGATACTCGCCGTAGTCGTCGGCTCCGCTCTCCACGTCGAACGCGAAGTACTCGTTGGTCGCAAAATCAACTCCGCATACGGCGGTCGTGGACTTCACCATGAAGTACTTGCCGCACCATGCTGGCGGGGCGGACGGCGCGCGGCCGAACCAGAACCACGGCGCGTTGCTGTAGTCGGCGTTCGTTGCGGCGGCGGTTGGGGTGTACGTTCCTACTTTGGAGATGCCGTCGCCGTAGTCGTACCCGGCATCGAACGAGAACGTGAATCCGGTTTTGCCGTACCCTGCCTCTAGCGGCTTCATCGAAACGGGAAGGGCTAACGAGTCTTTCACGTTGCCGGAATTTGCATCGATGCAGGTCAATTGATAGTGAATGGACGAGGTGTCGGTGCGGGGCGTGATTATCACAGAGTCGTTCGACGCATAGGGTGGCGTTGCCATGCGTCCGCGCGAGGTGTATACCACCTCGGTGTCGGATGCTCCCATGGTCGCACGCTTGAGCAAGGAGCTTTCCGCCTTCTTTGCGCCTTTCGGCTTGGGAAGCACTTGCCAGAACGCACGATTTCCAACTGCGGCGATGGACGGCGTCTCGTAGTCGGCGTTGCCTTCTTCAACCAGCACGGGCTCGCCTATGCTGGTGCCGGCAGAGCGCGCTGTGTAAATGCGCCAGATGCCGTCGAGGATGTCCGCCTCGGTCCAAACCAGTCCCGAAGACGTTGCGCGTACATCGTAGATCTCGAAGCCCTCGTCAAGGCCCACGGCTCCCTCCAGAACCGTGGTGGAGACGCCTGATCCCAAGGCCAGCAGGGCAACGTGCGTGAGCGGCTTGGCGCTTTCGGCGGGAAGCAGGCAAGCGGCTACGTGCTCGTCGTTCGCCCACACGAGCGTTCCGTAGGGCAGCTCGAAACTGCCGGTCAGGCTCATGCGCGTGCGGTAATCGTCCACGTTCGCGAGCGAGTCCGATGAGGTGACGGCGCTAGCGGGGACTTTGAGCACGGTCAGGTCGGCGTCGGGGTCTTTCTCCATCTGCTGCGCGACCACGGCAGCTCCGCCGCCGACCGCGGCCAACGCGCCGATTCCCAGTGCGCCGAACAGGAAGTGCCGTCTTGTCAGCAGGATTTCTCCGCCGCTTGGCGTGGGGATGCGCGGGCCGCTCGTATTGCCGCCGGTGGTTGCGCGGGGAGTTGCGTGGCTTGTGCCGGGAGAGGTCGTGCGTCGATGAGCCCCGCCGGATCTGACGTTGGTGCTGCCGGTTCCGTACCCGGCAACGTTGCCGACGCTCGGGGCTGCTCCGCGGCTGCTGCCTCCGCTTCCGGTGCCGAATCCTGCGACGTTGCCTACATGCCCGCCGCGCGCATTGGCCTTGCCGCCCGCGTAAAGCGGTGCGCTCTCCGAGGCGGCGCGCCTGTTCGCGCGTCGTTTCGAAGCCGTGCTGGGTTTGGCGTGATTAGCGTGTGTTGATCTGCGGGTTACCATGGTGTTTATTGTGTCATTTCCTGTACAGGTTCAAGTGCCCTCTTGCGTAATTGCTACAATAAACGCAAACACGACCACCGCGTTTTCACCTGGTCGCTTTAGAGGAAGCGGGCCACGGCGGTGGTAGCCACCGAGCTTGAGGAGTGATCCATGAGCAACGAAACACGACGCATCTTGCTGGTTGAAGATGAAAAGGCCATCCGCGATGCGGTGACCGCGTATCTCGAGCGCGAGAATTACTGGGTAACGGCAGTCGGCGACGGCCAGGAAGCCCTCGAAGAATTTTCAAAGCACCATTTCGATCTGGTTATTCTTGACCTGATGCTGCCTCGCGTTCCGGGCGAGCGCGTCTGCCGCGCCATCCGCGACAATTCCGATGTGCCCATTATCATGCTGACGGCCAAGGGCGAAGTTGAAGACCGCATCATCGGTCTGGAGCTGGGCGCTGACGACTATCTGGTAAAGCCGTTCAGCCCGCGCGAACTGGTTGCCCGCGCTCGCGCGCTTCTGCGTCGCGTGCATGCCGATTCGGAGCCTCAGCGCGAGGTTTTGGAGTTCGGCGAGCTTACCATTGACGTTTCGGGCCACAAAGTGCTTGTCAACAATGAGGAAATCGACCTGACCGCGAGCGAGTTCAAGTTGCTCACAACGCTGTCCCGTTATCCGGGTCGCGTGTATTCGCGCATGGAATTGGTCGAGAAGGTCCTCGGTTACGACTTCGAGGGCTACGAGCGCACCATCGATTCGCACGTGAAGAACCTTCGCGCGAAGATCGGCGACAACCCGCGTAGCCCGAAGTGGCTGCACACGGTGCATGGCGTGGGCTATCGCTTTGAAGACCCCACGAAGGTCTCCCAGTAGCCTGCAGCGCATCGTGAGCGACGCAATCAACGAACGAGCTTCGACCGGAACGTCCGTTTCTTCCGATAGATCGGCAGAGCGTGTGACGGTCGAAGCTGATTCCGGCACAACTGGACCTGTTGTCGTGCCCCATACCGGGGCCGGCAGGAAGCGCGGGCAGAAGATCCTTTCGTGGGAGAACCTGACCTACACGACGCGCGTCACCTCCGCCTTTGCGTTTATCGCCGTAATGACGGCGCTTGTCGCCATTGGCGTGCTTTCCTTTGTTTGGGAGCAGCATTTCCAGACGTATTCCCAGGACAACATGAAGTCTCTAGCCGAAAACACCGCTCACAAAATCGAGGAATCGTACCGCGAGGTCGGCACGCTTTACAGCCGGGATGTGCAGGCTATTGCCGAATACGCTCAAAGCTTGAGCAGCGGCGTGGGCATTGTGGTGGTTGACAACATCGGGCAAGCGGAAGTCTACAACTCCGCCCGGATCAAGATGGGGGATTCTGGTGCCCCCGCTCCGAAGGACGGGCCTTCGCTTGATGGGGGGCCGTCGCTTGCGCCGGGCATGAATTCCAACGGCATGGAGCACGCGAATATCGTCGTTGATGGTGTTGCCATCGGGTCCGTGCGCGTATGGGTGTACGGATCGGAGGCTTTGGTAACCCAGGCTGATGAGGAGTTCCGCAACAATTCCTACCAGGCGATGGTGTTTGCCGCGGTGCTGGCCATCGTGCTGGCTTCGTGCATCGGTTTTTTGTTCGCACGCACGCTGGTTGGCCCTATCAACCGCATGACCAGTACGGCAAAAGCTATCAAGGAAGGCGACCTGTCCGCCCGAACCGATTTGCACGGCGAGGACGAGATCGCGCGGTTGGGTGAGACGTTCGACGCCATGGCCGATTCCATCGAGCGCGACCGCGAATTGGAGCGCCGCCTGACCACCGATGTTGCCCATGAGCTGCGCACGCCGCTCATGGCCATCCAGTCGACGGTCGAGGCTATGGTGGACGGCGTGTTCGCTGCCGACGAGGAGCGCCTGGAAACGGTGAACTCTGAGGTTCAGCGCCTATCTCGCCTGGTCGATGCCATTCTGCGCCTGTCTCGCTTGGAGAGCCGTTCCACTCCCATGAAGAAAGAAATCGTGGACGTGGGCGAGTTGATCAACGGCATCGTGTCCACGCACGAAGCGTTCGTGTCCGACTCGGGGCTTACGCTGTCCTACGAAATGGAGCGCAACGTGTGCGTGCTCGGCGATGCCGACATGATTCGCCAGGCAACCGCCAACCTCATTTCGAACGCGGTGCGCTATACGCCCGAAGGCGGTCATATCTCCGTACGCGTGAGGCGCGGCGAGATCATGGCGGCTATTCAAGTGGAGGACACGGGCATCGGCCTGTCGCCCGAGGAGGCCAAAATGGTGTTCTCTCGGTTCTGGCGAGCAGACGCCGGGCGCACGCGCGAAAGCGGCGGTTTGGGCATTGGCCTGTCCGTGGTGAAAGAGATCGTGGATCGCCATCACGGATGGGTTCAGGTGGAGGGCGCCAAGGGCAGGGGAGCGTGCTTCACCATTCATATTCCGCTGTATAAGGACGAGGGGCAGCAAAAGGGCCAAAAAGCGCAAAAATCACGTGGAAAGTCCCGTAAAGACCAGAAATAGCCATTGAAATAGACGATAATAACGTAGGTTGAGGGAACTATCGCGCGCGAGCTATCCGGCTCGCGCTGCGTTGTTGAGAGAGCAATGAAAGGACCGGCATGACGGGGATTGACATCAAGCCCGATGCGCAGGGTAAAGTGCGCGATCTGTACGATCTGGGCGACAAGCTGCTGCTGGTGGCGACGGATCGTATTTCTGCGTTCGACTACATCCTGGAAGACGAAATTCCGCACAAAGGCGCGGTGCTCACGCAGCTGTCGTGCTTTTGGTTCGAGCTTTTGGACGGCGTGGTGGAAAACCACCTGATTTCCGCCGACGTCGAGGATCTTCCCGAGCAGTTCAAGCCCTACGCCGACTACCTGCGCGGACGCTTTATGCTGGTCAAGAAGGCCGAGATGTTCCCTTCCGAGTGCATCGTGCGCGGCTATCTGGCCGGCAGCGGCCTCAAAGAGTACCAGAAGCAGGGCACCGTGTGCGGCATCGACTTGCCCGAGGGCCTGGTGAATTCGTCGAAGCTTCCCCAGCCCATCTTCACGCCGTCCACGAAGGCCGAGATCGGCGACCATGACGAGAACATCAGCTTCGATCGCTTGGTCGAGATCATTGGCGAAGACGACGCGACGCAGCTGCGCGATCTGTCTTTGAAGGTGTACACCACGGCGCGCGATCATGCCGAGAAGCAGGGCATCGTGATTGCCGACACCAAGTTCGAGTTTGGCCGCCTGGACGGCAGGATCATCTTGGCGGACGAAGTGCTGACGCCCGACTCGTCCCGCTTCTGGCCGGGCGACGAATACGCCGAAGGCAAGGATCAGCCTAGCTTCGACAAGCAGTTCGTGCGCGATTGGCTGACCGCGAACTGGGATAAGACGGGCAACCCGCCGCGTCTTCCTCAGGACGTTATCGAGAAGACCAGCCAAAAGTACATCCAAGCCTACGAGAAGATCACGGGCCGCGCGTTCGCGTACTAGCCGCGCCCGCTTCGCCGAATCGCAAGTAACCAACAAGGAGCAACAAACTCATGACCCAACGCAATCCCATGAACGACCGGTACCAGACTGACGAGCATCAGGGACAAACGCGCAAGAGCGCTGCGTCCGCGAAGCCCAAGTCCAAGGCCGCGGCTTCGGTGCGCGTGCAGCCCACTCAGAAGACCAAGCAGCAGAAGAAGGCCGAGCAAAAGGCCGCTCGCGCAAAGCAGTCGCAGATCGATCGCCAGTACTACAATCCGCCTACGCCCCAGTACAAGAGGCTGCGCAAGATCTGGTGGGGGCTTTTGATCGGCGCGATCGCCTTGACGGCCCTTTCGTGGGTTGGCCGTTCCTTCCTGCCGGAAGTGGGGACGTACATTTCGTTGGGCTTGGCGTACGCCTGCATCATCGGCGCGCTGTACGTGGACTTCTCGAAGATCCGCAAGGTTCGCCGTGCCTATCAAGAAGAGATGATGAGCAAGAAGTCCAAGGAGATGCGCGCGCAGGAAAAGAAGGCCAAGGCTGCTCAGCGCGCCGCGAAGCAGCAGGAGGCTGAAACGCCGGAGGTTGCCGAAGAGGCTCCGAAGAAGCGCGGGCTGTTCGGCAGCGGCTTCAGGCTGAAGAAGGCCGAGGAGACGAAGGCCACCGAGCAGGATGCGAAGCCTGCGCAAGATTCCAAAAAGTAAGGGGGCCCCATGGTTTCTCGTGTCTACGTAGAAAAGAAGCCCGGTTTTGACGTGGAAGCCCAGCAGCTTGCGCATGAGCTGCGCAGCATTTTGGGCGTCGAGGGGCTTGAGAGCGTGCGTTTGGTGAATCGCTACGATGTGGAAGGCGCAAGCGACGAGCTATTCGCCCAGTGCGTTCCCACCGTGTTCAGCGAGCCTCAGTCCGACACCGCGACGTTCGAGCTTCCGCAGGCTGATGGCGCGCACGTGTTCGCCGTGGAGTACTTGCCGGGCCAGTTCGATCAGCGCGCCGATTCGGCAAGCGAGTGCATGCAGCTGATCAGCCAAGGCGAGCGTCCCGACGTGCGCAGCGCGAAGGTGTACGTGCTGTCCGGCGACCTTTCGAACGAGGATGTCGAAGCTATCAAGCAGTACGTGATCAACCCCATCGAGGCGCGCGAGGCGTCGCTCGAAGAGCGCGACACGCTCAAGATGGAGCAGCCGGTTCCCGGCATGGTGGAGACGATCGAGGGCTTCCTTGATTTGGACGAGGCAGGGCTGGCAGCGTTCATAGCCGACCGCGGGTTGGCAATGGACCTGGCCGACATCGTGTTCTGCCAGCAGTATTTCGCCGAAGAGGGCCGCAATCCCACCATCACCGAGATCAAGATGATCGACACGTACTGGTCGGACCACTGCCGTCATACCACGTTCGGCACCGAGCTCACGAACGTCGAAATCAACGACGCGGCGGTGCGCGCGGCGTTTGAGAAGTACCTGGACATGCGTCATGAGCTGGGCCGCGATCATAAGCCGGT
The DNA here is from genome assembly GCF_052119225.1 of Paraeggerthella sp. LCP19S3_G8. Taxonomy (NCBI): domain Bacteria; kingdom Bacillati; phylum Actinomycetota; class Coriobacteriia; order Eggerthellales; family Eggerthellaceae; genus Paraeggerthella; species Paraeggerthella sp. LCP19S3_G8. Next base: position 24,539 of record NZ_JBQKFQ010000012.1, on the reverse strand, counting down.
GTGTCTTATGGACATGGGCACCATCGGCGCTCGGTACCTGAAGGCGAAGGGCGTGCTGACCGGCCTCGACGAGTCCGAAGAGATCAACGCCTGCACCGTGAAGGTCAAGGTCGACGTGGACGGCGAAGAGCAGGATTGGCTCTACCTGTTCAAGAACGAGACGCATAACCATCCGACGGAGATCGAGCCGTTCGGCGGCGCGGCCACCTGCGTGGGTGGTGCCATTCGCGACCCGCTTTCGGGCCGCAGCTACGTGTATCAGGCCATGCGCGTGACGGGCGCGGCCGATCCGCTGGTGCCCGTGTCCGAAACGCTGCCGGGAAAGCTGCCGCAGCGCAAGCTGGTGACCACGGCTGCCGCAGGCTATTCGTCGTACGGCAACCAGATTGGCTTGACCACCGGCCAGGTGAACGAACTCTACCATCCCGGGTACGCGGCAAAGCGCATGGAGATCGGCGCGGTCGTGGGCGCTACGCCGGCTGACCACGTGCGCCGCGAAACGCCGGCGCCGGGCGATGTGATCGTGCTTCTGGGCGGGCGCACGGGCCGTGACGGCATCGGCGGGGCCACGGGTTCCTCGAAGGCCCACAACCTTGATTCCCTTGAAAGCTGCGGCGCCGAGGTCCAGAAGGGCAACGCGCCTGTCGAGCGCAAGATTCAGCGCCTGTTCCGCCGCGGCGACGCGTGCCGGCTTATCAAGCGCTGCAACGACTTCGGCGCGGGCGGCGTGTCCGTGGCGGTGGGAGAGCTGGCCGATGGCCTGTTCATCAACTTGAACAAGGTTCCCAAGAAGTACGACGGACTGGATGGCACCGAGCTGGCAATCTCGGAAAGCCAGGAGCGCATGGCCGTGGCGCTGGCGCCCCAAGACGTCGATGCGTTCCTGGCGCTTGCGCGCGAGGAGAACCTCGAGGCTACGCCTATCGCCGAGGTCACTGAAGAAGCGCGCGTGCGCATGGTCTGGAACGACAAGACCATCGTGGACGTGAGCCGCGACTTCCTGTCCAGCAACGGCGCGCCGAAGCATCAGGACGTGCGCGTGGTCGAAGGCGGCTGCTACGAGCGCTCTTGGCCGGGCTCCACGCTGGCCGAGCGCATGCGGGCGCTGGTTACGGACATCAACGTTTGCTCGAACAAGGGCCTGTCCGAGCGCTTCGACTCCACTATCGGCGCGGCTACCGTGCTCATGCCGTTCGGCGGAAAGCACCAGCTTACGCCGAGCATGGCTATGGTTGCCAAGCTGCCCGTAGATGGCGAGACCACCACGTGCAGCGGCATGTCCTGGGGATTCAACCCGTACCTGACCGAGGCGAACCAGTTCACCGGTTCGTACGTGGCAGTGGTGGAGAGCGTGGCGAAGCTGGTGGCTGCGGGCTTTTTGCGCAAGGACATGTACCTGACGTTCCAAGAGTACTTCGAGCGCCTGCGCGACGAACCCGAGCGCTGGGGCAAGCCCGCGGCGGCGGTTCTGGGGTCGCTGATGGCTCAGATCGATCTGGGCGTGGGCTCGATCGGCGGCAAGGACTCCATGAGCGGCAGCTTTGAAACGCTGGACGTGCCGCCTACGCTGGTGTCGTTCGCGACGGCGGTGGGTTCGGTCGAGCGCGCGACGTCGCCCGAATTCAAGGCCGCCGGCAATCGCGTGGTGCGCATTGCCCCGCGTTACGCCGAGGACGGCGTCACGCCGCAGATCGATGGATTGCTGGAAGCTATTGCCCTGGTCGAGCGCCTGATCGGCGACGGCGCGGCTTTGTCCGTGTCTACGCCCGGATATGGCGGCACGGCGGAAGCCCTGTTCAAGATGTGCGTTGGCAACGGCATTGGCGTGAAGCTGGCCGATTGCGTGCAGGCCGATCAGCTGTTCGCTCCCGCTTACGGCAGTTTCCTGGTGGAGATGCCCGCGTGCGTCGAACTGCCGGATGCAAGCGATGCCGTGTGCGTGTCCGAGCTGGGCCAGACCGTTGACGAGTACGCGTTCGAGGCTGCTGGCGAATCGATCGACCTTGCCGGTTTGCAGGAGGCATGGGAAGGCGCGTTGGAGCCGGTGTTCCCGTATCGTGCCCAGGGCGAGCCGGTCAAAGCCGTGAGCTTCACGGACGGCGCTCCGCTTGTGTACAACGGCACCATCGCGAAGCCGCGCGTCATCATCCCGGTGTTCCCGGGCAACAACTGCGAATACGACTCCGCCCGCGCGTTCGAACGCGCAGGTGCCGTGGCCGAGACGTTCGTCATCAACAACCTGACGCCCGAGGCGGTTGCCGAAAGCACGGCGGAGCTGGTTCGCCTTATTAAGAACAGCCAGATCATCATGCTTCCGGGCGGTTTCTCCGGCGGCGACGAGCCTGACGGTTCGGCGAAGTTCATCACGGCGTTCTTCCGTGCTCCGGCAGTGACGGAAGCCGTGCGCGATCTGCTGCAGAACCGCGACGGCCTCATGCTGGGCATCTGCAACGGTTTCCAGGCGCTTGTGAAGCTGGGGCTGGTGCCGTACGGCGATATTCGCCCGATGGACGAGGATTGCCCCACGCTTACGTTCAACAACATCGGCCGTCACCAGAGCCGTTTGGTGCGCACGCGCGTGGCGTCGAACCTGTCGCCTTGGATGAGCCGGTGCGAAGTGGGCGACATCCATACAGTGGCGATCAGCCATGGCGAAGGCCGGTTCGTGGCGAGCCCCGAGTTGCTGGAGCGTATGGCCGCCAATGGTCAGATCGCCGCGCAGTACGTTGACGATCAGGGTGCGCCTTCCATGGGCTTGGATGTGAACCCGAACGGGTCTGCTTGGGCGGTCGAGGCTATCACCAGCCCCGATGGTCGTGTTCTGGGCAAGATGGGCCATACCGAGCGCAGCGGTTACAGCCTGTACAAAAACGTGCCCGGCAACCTGTACCAGCCCCTGTTCGAGGGCGGCGTGGGTTACTTCACGGATTAATCGATTCCGCGTACAGCGTGTTTGCAGGGGCCGGCGTACTCACGAGGTGCGTCGGCCCTTGTTGCATAGACGGGTCGCTCTTCCTGCCAAATGGGTGAAGTTGTCGGGGCGATCGTCGGCCTCGGTTTACGAGGCGTTCTTCGTTTTCGGTGCAAGCCAGCCCGCAACGCCTCGCGCTGCGTCGTGGGCGATCAGGTTGGTCAGCGTGCCCAGCGCGCTTACCAGAATGTCCCGGTTCGCCTGATCGAGCGCTTTGGCGGCTTCGACCAGCAAGGCTATGGACTTCACCCCGCCCATCAGGATGTCTGCGGCATCGAGCGCGCTCGATGCTTCGATGGCCCTGAACGCGGCCTCGACCACCTGCCGGGTTTTCTCGGGGGAGAACCCGGTCAGCCATTGCTCCATGATCGCGTGGGTCGAGAGGGACGAATCTGCCAGCTGATCGGCGTAGACGAAATCGGTTCCCTTAACTTCCCAGTTCAGCACGCTGTGCTGCATCATACCGTGATCTGCGCTGTGCACCACGTGCAGGGGCAGTTCACGCGGCGTTTCCAGAAGCATTCCCACGATGCACTCTTGCGGCACCGTCTTGTGCACGCGATCGCGGATGATCGAGAACGCGCGGTCGTCGACGGCTCCCGCCCGAAAGCCGGGGCCATCGTGGTCGTATATGCGTTCGATACGCTCTTGGACTTTCGGCGTTGCATGCAGAGCTGCGTATTCGGCCAGGTTTCCGCCTTTGGAATGGCCTCCTAGATACAGCCGCTGCGGCAGGCGGGGCGCGACGGCTTCCAGGTAGCGAACAGCCAGGTCTTGCGTGGGAACAGGGAATTGGTAGGTCATGTTGAAGTTCTCGCGCCATCCAGTGAACGACCGATCGGTGCCGCGAAACCCCACGTAGGCGAACTTTTTGCCGCAAACGAACGTCATAGCGGCGAATTGGGTTTGCGTCGCCTCGTCGAACACGCTTGCGCAGTCCTGTACGGTCATAGTGCGAAAGCGCGGGCTGGCTGCAAGGGCCAGCATGTTGTTTTTCACGGGCTCGGGCACCAGGCCCGTGAACAGGCTATCGTAATGCTCCGCCCGCAGCGCGTCGGTGAAGCGCACGGGCCGTACGGGACGGAGGCGATCCGCGACGGCTGCTCGAAGGCTCGGAGGTTCGCTCCATGCGCGTTTCATAGGGGTGATGTCTTCCATGCGAACCATGCAGAACTGCGAAAGGGCTGCCGAGTCCACCGGGTTGAACGGCTTCTCGTCAAAGGATGCGAATTCCGTTGCCAGGTAATCGAGGATGTTCATGCGCGCTCCTTCAGGGCAGATCGACCGCTTGGTGCCTGCCTCTAGTGTAGCGCACCAGCTTCCTGCGCGCGGTGAGGGCCGCTTTTATATGGGAAGGCCCCGACTGCTGAATGAGCTGCGCAGCCGAGGCCTTGAGAAACGTCGAGCACCGTTGTCCTACGCGTAGATTTCCTTTTCCACCACCAGGTCGTTCTTGATCTTGCCGACCAGTTTCTGCAAGGCGTCGATGCAGTTGGGGCGGATGTCGGCGCCGATCAGAACGTACATGATGGAGTCGCCCACGCCCAGCACTCCCTCGTTCAGCCATACGCGCACGTAGTATACGCCCGGCCAGGTCAGAGCTTCCTCAACGGCTGCGTCTACACCAGCGGCGTCGTAGGAGAACTCCACCTGCGCAACGTCGCCCAGCCCTTCGACGCCTTCGCGTACCTGCTGTTTCGGGGTGATGCGCACCACGCCGTTGTGGGTGAGAAACATGCCGCACTGAGCGGCCTTCGGATCCTGCTTCGCTTCCTTGAGCCACTGATCGATAGAGGGTTCCTGCTTGGCCATGAGCGAGCTCCTTTCTGTCTGTGCTGCATAGTATACTCTATTGAGGATTATAGAAGCTATAAAGTCATAGCAAGTTGATAGGGAAAAGTTGCCTTTTTTACGGATGGAACTCAACCCTGCAGAGGTACGGCGTGCGTGCAAGGCTTCGTGTTTTGCTGCGCATTCCGGTTCGCCTGCGCCCCGTGCGCCGATGCGGGCTTCGCCCGGAAGCGCGGTGACCGAAGCGGCTTGGCAGCGCACGGCTTTCTCCTGGCTCCAGGGTATCCATTCTACGAAAATTTACGCTCTGCACCCGGGGAAATGCAGCAAGGCTGGTAGTATGAACCCCAATCACAACAGCCGGCGACGGGCCGGCTCTGCCGACGGGCAGGTCGGCGACATCAAGGGAAGCAAACAGGCAGAAAGGTAGGCGGACCTATGGCTTTGCCCGCATCCGATTTGAGCAAGCAGCCCGACAACCGTACCACCATGGAGCTGGGCGCGGTGCTGCCGCGTACCGCCGAAGTGCGCGACGACCACTTGTACGTAGGCGGCGTCGACATGGTGGAGCTGGCGCGCGAGCAGGGCACGGCTTTGTACGTCATGGACGAAGCGGACATGCGCAGCCGCATGGAGTCCTACCGCGAGGCGTTCCGCAGCCGCTATCAGAATTCCGATATCGTGTATGCCAGCAAGGCGTTTCTCAATAAAGAAGCGGCTCGCATGGTGGCCGACGAGGGCCTGTGCCTTGACGTATCGGGCGGTGGCGAGCTGGCTATCGCGCGTGCAGTGGATTTTCCGGCCGAGCGCGTGTTCATGCATGGCAACAACAAGACGCCGCGCGAGCTGCGCGAAGCCATCCAGGCGGGTGTCGGCCGCATCATCATCGACAGTCGCATCGAACTCAAGCGCATCTCCGAGATCGCCGGTGAGCTGGGCGTCGAGCAGCCTATCTACATGCGCATCACGCCAGGCGTCGAGGCCGACACGCATCAGTATATTCGCACGGGTTGCGAGGACTCGAAGTTCGGCTTCACCATGCGCGAGGATTTTGCGTTCGGTTGCGTGAAGGACGTGCTGGCTGCGCCGAACGTGCGTTTGGCGGGCCTGCATTGCCACATTGGCTCGCAGATCTTCTCGCTGCACTCCTACCCCGAGGCCGTCGAGGTCATGGTGGACCTTATGGCCCGCATCGAGCAAGAGTACGGTTATCGCATCGAGGAATTGGATGTGGGCGGTGGTCTGGGCATTGCCTATACGGCTGACGACAAGCCGGCCTCCATCGACGAGTTCGCCGAAACGGTGACCTCGTCCGTGCTCGCCGCGTGCCAGAAGTACGGCGTGGCTGAGCCGCGTCTGCTCACCGAGCCGGGCCGCAGCCTGGTGGCTACCGCCGGTGTAACGCTGTATACGGTGGGCATTATCAAAACCCTGCCGAACATTCGCAAGTACGTGGCGGTTGACGGCGGCATGTCCGACAACATCCGCACGGCGCTGTACCACGCCGATTACGAGCCGGTTATCGCCAACAAGGCGGGGCAGCCGCGTACCGAGATCGTCACTATTGCGGGCAAGCATTGCGAAAGCGGCGACGCCGTGGTCATTGACATGCCGATCCAGCATCCTGACCTGGGCGATATCGTTGCTGTCTTCGGCACGGGCGCGTACTGCTACACTATGGCAAGCAACTACAACGGCCAGCCGAGGCCGGCCGTCGTGTTCGTGAGGGACGGCGAAGCGCGCGTGGTTACGCGCCGCGAAACGTACGATGATCTGATGAGCCGGGACATTTAGGAAAGGGAGAGCGACATGGCGGTTAAACTTGGCTTGGTGGGCACCGGCACGGTGGGCGGCGGATGCATCGACATCCTGAAGAACCACCGGGAGGACTTCAAGCGCCACTACGGTGTTGACCTGGAGCTGGTGCGCGTGTGCTCGCGCAATCCCGAACAGGCCATCGAACACGGCGTGGAGGATATCTTCACTCAGGATTACCAGGACATTCTCAATGATCCTTCAATCGATATCGTTATCGAGCTGATCGGCGGCACTACCGTGGCGCGCGATGTGGTGCTGGGCGCGTTGCGCGCTGGCAAGAACGTGGTCACGGCCAACAAGGCGCTCATGGCTACGTATGGCGAAGAGGTCATGCACGCTGCGGACCAGGCGAACAAGGAGATCGCGTTCGAGGCGAGCGTGGGCGGCGGCATCCCCATCATCGATCCGATGAAGCATTCCCTTATCTCCAACGAGATCTCGTCGGTCATGGGCATTGTGAACGGCACGACGAACTACATGCTGACCCGCATGGTCGAAGACGGTTTGAGCTACGACGATGCGCTCAAGGAGGCGCAGCAGAAGGGCTTCGCTGAGGCGGATCCCACCGCCGACGTGGACGGTTTCGACGCTGCCGCCAAGATTGCCATCCTGGCCTCCATCGCATTCAACTCGCGCGTGACCATCGGCGACGTGCATACCGAAGGTATTCGCAACGTAACCACTATGGACCTGGACGCGGCGCGTGATATGGGCTATTGCGTAAAGTTGCTAGCCCTTGCTCACCGTACGGCGCAGGGCATTGACGTGCGCGTGCATCCCACTATGCTGCCGCTGACGCATCAGCTGGCCACGGTCAACGGCGTGTTCAACGCCATTTACGTGACGGGCGATGCCGTGGGCGAGACCATGTTCTTCGGCGAGGGCGCGGGTTCGGGCCCGGCTGCGAGCGCTGTGATGGGCGACGTGCTGGAGGTGGCGCGTCATGTTACGTTGGGCGTGGGACCGCTTGTGGGTTGTACCTGTACCGATAGCCTGCCTATCGTTCCCATGGAAGAGCTCAAGACCAAGTATTACATCCGCTTCAAGGTGGCCGACCGCTCGGGCGTTCTTGCCTCTATGGCCGGCGTGTTCGCCAAGCACAACGTAAGCGTGTACTCGGTGGTGCAGCGCGGCAAGAAGGAAGGCGGCACGGTGGATCTGGTGTACGTGACGCATACCGCGTGCGAGAAGAGCGTGCGCGACGTGCTGACCGAGATCGCGCAGCTTGACGACATCCTGCGCGAGGAGCCCAGCGTCATCCGCGTAGAAGACGAGTAACAGCTAGCTTGCCCGGTTGGCAAGTTGCTCCGATTTTTTAGCAGCGTATGCATGCGGCCCTGACGATATTGATCGTTGGGGCCGCTTCTTGTATCGGGGCGATGCGCGTTGCTCGCGTTTCGAAGCCCTCGCCCGGCTTGATTCTAGTATCATATTCATCGGAAGATCGTGCGCGGGTGGGCCGCGCCGCATACGGATAAGGAGCCGGGCATGGAGCAGTACAAGCAGGAGTTCATCGAGTTCATGGTGGAGAGCAAGGTGCTCAAGTTCGGCGAGTTCACGCTCAAGAGCGGCCGCAAGTCTCCTTTCTTCATGAACGCCGGCGCCTACGTGACGGGCGACCAGCTGCATCGTCTGGGTTTGTACTACGCCCGCGCCATCCATGACAATTTCGGCTTGGACTTCGACGTCGTGTTCGGTCCGGCCTACAAGGGCATCCCCCTGTCGGTGATTACCGCCATGGGCATTTCCGAGCTGTACGGCAAGGAAGTTCGCTATTGCTCCAACCGTAAGGAAGTCAAGGATCACGGCGCCGATGCGGGCAATCTGCTGGGATCCGACCTGCAAGACGGCGATCGCGTGGTCATGGTCGAGGACGTGACCACCTCCGGCAAGTCCATTGACGAAACGTATCCCGTGCTCAAGGGCGCGGCTGACGTGGACATCAAGGGGCTTATCGTGTCGCTCAACCGCATGGAAGTGGGGAAGGGCGGCGTTGTGACGGCTCAGCAAGAGGTTCAGGAGAAGTACGGGTTCCCCGTGGCGTCCATCGTCAGCATGGCCGAGGTCACCGAGTACCTGTACAACCGCGAAGTGCAGGGAGGCGTGGTCATCGACGACGCCGTGAAGACGGCGCTCGACGCGTATTACCAGCAGTACGGCGTGAAGTAGCCAAGTGCCCGCGGTTGCCGGTCCCGGTGTGCAGCGAAGGACGGGGATCGCTGCTGGATCGCTATCGGCAAGGGCCTTGCGCGCGAAAAACCGTCCTCGCTGGCAGCTTTTTGCGGTTTGAGGTCGTCGAGCCGGGCAGCGTTTTCATCGTTGCCCGGCTCGCTTTTTGTTTTACCTGGTCACGGCGGCGGATAGCTGAACCGCGCAGGCGCAAGCGCTTCTCCTGCGGAATCAAACGACCTCAAACCGTCAAAACCTGCCAGCGAGGACGGTTTTTCGCGCGCTGACAGTCGTAGAACGGCGGGGACCCTTCCCGGCAGCGAGGGCGGGACTTGCTATCTGCGGTTGCTCGCGCGCTTCATGCGCTGCGGAACGTGCGAGCAGCGTGCGAACGCCATCTTTCAAGCGCCCGAAGGCAGGCGTTGGCTTCGGAGGTAAATATCCTGCAAATTCGCGTTTCCGGTCGCTCGTCCGACGGCGGGGGTTTGCTAAGATTTGCCCGAACAAGAAACCTTGCCGCAGCGACGTGCGTTGGTCGCTCGGCGTATCCGCGAAAGGACCCCCCACCATGAACCCATCTTCGATCGGCATCGTGTTCGATTGCGACGGCACGTTGCTCGATTCGATGTGCGTGTGGCGCGAGATGGAAGCCGAGCTTGCGCGCCGCGCGGACGTGACGCTGACTGAGGACGACAAAGACGTGCTGACCACGCTCACCATTCCTGAATGCGGCGCCTTCTTCCATGAGCGATTCGGCTTGGGAGCGTCCGGGAAAGACGTGGAAAACATGGTCGACGAATTCATGCTGGACTTTTATCGCACGCGCGTCGAGGCTCGTGCGGGGGCGCTCGCGTTCGTGCAGGAACTTGCCAGCCGCGGGGTCCGCATGACCGTCGCATCTTCAAGCCCTCAGCTGTATTTGCAAGCTGGCCTGGAGCGTTGCGGGTTTGCTCCGTATTTTGACGCTATCGTGTCGGTGGATGACGTGAATGCGTCGAAGCGCGAACCCGCTGTTTGGGACCGCGCGCGCGAGCTCATGGGCACGCCGCGTTCGTTCACGTGGGGCATGGAGGATTCGGTGTACGCCGTGCACACGCTCAGAAAGGCGGGCTATCGCACGCTCGGCATCTACGACTGCGACGTTTCCGGCACGTACGAAGAACTCGTCGAATCATGCGATCATGCGGTTCGCACGTTCGACGAGTTGGAGGTGGAAGCGTTCTTGGCTTGGAACGAAGCTCGATAGCAAGCTGCATTGCGGAAGGTTAGCGCCAGGGGTCTTCCTGGTACGTGGGCTCCGGTGCGGGCGGTCGATCGCTGAAAGGGTCGTAGCCGTCGTCGTCTTCGGTTGCCGGGCGAATGAATGGATCCGCCTGCTTTTGGGCGGGGGCGGATCCATCGATCGTCTCCACGATCGGCGTCGATACCGGTCGCAGCGTGTAGTGCAAAACTCGCTCCTTCGCTTCGTCGTGTTGCTTACTCATGCGAAGAGTCCTCCTCGGTTCCCACTTTGTCCAGATCGTAGGGAGTGGTCTGGTAGACGTAGTAGTTCAGCCAATTCGTGTACAAAAGCTGCGCATGGGCGCGCCATGTTGCCGAGGGCTTTTGCGTTGGGTCGTCGTTGGGGAAGTAGTGCGCAGGCAGCGCCACCCCCATGCCCTTCGCCGCGTCTCGCTCGTATTCTTTCAGAAGCGTATCGTCGTCGTATTCGGGGTGGCCGAACGCGAAAAAGTGACGGCTGTCGACGCTCTTGGCAAGATACACGCCGGCTTCTTCCGATGTTGCGATCAGCTCGAGCTGCGGATGGGCCTCGATGTCTTCGGCTCGCACTTCGGTGTAGCGCGAATGCGGGGCGCGAAACGCGTCGTCGAATCCGCGAACCAAGGGCGACGAGGGCTTGTCCACCTGGTGCTCGAATACGCCTGACAGCTTGTTTTCCAGTTCGTGCTTCTGAATGCCGTAGTGATGGTAAATGCCCGCTTGCGCGCCCCAGCAGATATGGAACACTGAGTGCACGTTGGTCGTCGACCAATCCATGATAGCTGTCAGCTCGTCCCAATAATCCACATGCTCGAAGTCCAGCAGCTCTACGGGCGCACCCGTGATGATCATGCCGTCGTATCGCTTGTCTTTGATCTCGTCGAACGAGGTGTAGAACGTCGATAAGTGCTCGCCGGACACGTTTTTCGCCTCATGGCTGATGGTCTGCAGCAGCTCGACTTCGATTTGCAGCGGCGTGTTCGACAGCTTGCGCATGATTTGGGTTTCGGTGACGATCTTCGTGGGCATGAGGTTCAGTAGCAAGACCTTGAGCGGGCGAATGTCCTGATGCATGGCCCGGTACTCGGTCATGACGAAGATGTTCTCGCCTTCGAGGATGTCGGTGGCGGGCAGGGAATCGGGGATTCTGATGGGCATGATGACCTCGCAATCTCGTCTGCCGCTTCATGCGCTGCGGCGGCGCTCAAGGCCGAGTGTTTTGGCTGAGTGTATGATACCGGATAATCAGATGACCTACCTATCCGAAGAAGAGATAACGCGTTGTCGGAACGCCCCATTCCTTTTCCAACCTTCCTCGTTTTCCAGCCATGCCGCGTTCGTCCGGTCGTTCGTCGTGCATTGCGGGGCGAATCCGCCGGGGAAAATGGATACGATAGGGATGCGCTGCGACGTGCGGTGGTAATACGGTGCGAGACGGGAGGAAGCAATGGCGGGAATCGAAACGCTTATTGCGACGAAGGATACCGGGGAGCGTACGCTCTACTGTTTTTTGGCGGGAAGGTTGCGCCTGGAGCCTGAATACGCGCCGTTTGGCTACGACCGGATTCAGCTGTACCTGAACGTGCGCACCGAAAACGATGCGAACGCCGATGCCGCCTCCACCATTATCGCCGACGTCACGCTTACTCAGGGAGATTCCTCGGACGACCACGTGCGCATTATCGATTTCGTTACGCGCAAGGAGGACTTGGGCTGCGGCACGTTCGTACTGGAGGTGCTGTGCTTGATCGCCGATTACTACGGGTGCCGCGGAATCATGGGGGAGCTGTTCGAGGACGACCTGACGCGCAACAAGGAGAAGACGTTCGCGTTCTTCGGCAAACGTGGTTTCGAGGTCTTGTGCCAAGAAGATAACAAGGTTCATCCCTATCGCGTGCAGACCACTACGTATCGCGACCGCTTGCCGGAGGGTATCGTCCTTTCGCTTACGGGGTTGGAAAGCTGATTGCTTCACGTGGTTTCACGGCCCATGATCTGCCCATAGCAAATACTTTCTAGTCCTTCCTCGAACTCTTGAACGCCTGGTTACGCATTTGAGACTATGGCCCAAGAAGGTGATTCTTGAGACGAGGTGAGGATCATGGGGGAGGGTCTTGTGGCAGACGATCGGTCGTTGCTGGGGCGTGCTTTTTCCCTTGCGTCGAGAAAGTCGCAAACGCTCGAATCTATCGCGAAAGCCCTCGACGTTTCTCCCGAGGATCTGTCGTTGTGCTGGATCGTGCTCAATAAGCTGCGCCGCTGCCAGGGCAGAGCGCTGCCCGTTCCCTTCGCCGTGGAGCAATCTGCCGCAAGCACTGAAGCGCCGATGACGCAGAATTGGTACGCTCCCACATGGCTTTTGAGCAGCTTGCTTGAAACGTACCAGGTGAACGAAGGTTTGGCTGTTCACTACGCTCGCATTTTGTCGGATCCCGAGGGCGGGCATTACGAGTTGAACCTTGCGGCCGAAGAGGTTGCTGCTGCCGCGCGGTTGGAGTACGGCGCGTCCGACACCTTGCGGTTGAAGCGCGTGTGCGTTCAGGCATGCGAACCTGAAAACGGCGTTGAACTGCTTGTTTCTAATGCCGGAAACATCTTGCTGAACATCGAGGCGTATCGCGGCGAGCCGCTTTCCGCTTCGTTCATCGAGTCTTTGCATGCCAAGCTGGTCGAGGGCATTTCGATCAAAGAGGTATGCGGCGTCGAGTTTCTCGAAGCCGACGTTTCCGAGCGGCGTGCTTTGGCGCTGGAGTCGTTTTGCGCGACCTGCGAAGGAAACCACACACTGATCAACGCGCTTGTTTCTCTGTACTACTTCAAAACGTTTCGTCTCTTTCCGGCGGGGAATTCCGTACTCGCCTACATACTGTACTTTATCGTTTTGCATCGGGCTGGATACCACTTCTCCGCCCATATTCCCGTCCTTAAACTGCTGTACTCCGATGACGAAAACTTCGTCGAGGACCATTGCCTTTCCGGAACGCCCGAAGATCTGGCTGTGGCTTGCGACGGGTACTACGATTGGACGGGTTATTTTGAGCGGGCCGTCGCGCTTGTGGTGGACGAGCAGCGATGGACCATGACCAAGCTTGAGGGGATGCGGCGCCGGCGCGAGCGGCTTCGCCTCATTATCGACGCTGACGAGTCGCTGAACTATCGACAAAAGGCGGTCCTGCTCGAAGCCGTTCTGCACAGCAACGCCGAGTTCACGTACGCAATCCACGTCCATCGGTACGGGATATCCTATCCATGTGCTCGAAGTGATTTCGCCCGCCTTCTTGATCTGGGGTTTTTGCGGCAGCATGATGATGGTATTCGGCACTTTTTCGTGGCTTCCGAGAAGTTCCACCTCACGTTTCTGCCTTACTTGCAAGAACACTGCTCCGAGATGTTTCTTCGATACTATCGCGAAGACGGATCGCTCATAGATGAGTTCAAAAGCATCGAGGACGCGTCTCTTGAATACAACCGAGACGTAGGGTTTTACGAAAAGTCCCTGCTGGACAAGACCTATATCGAGCATTACGACCATCGTCGCGCTCAAATCGCAGAATCAGATGGCCCGCAAAGACGCGGACAGTCGAAGGGATAGCTGCGCCAAGCGGCTGCGAACCCATGGCACGAGGGAGGGGTTCGCGGCTTGCTGTGGCGCTGGCCTGCCAAAAGAGGACAACCGGAAGAAAGGAGAATCGGTTTTCGTTTCCCATTGCAAAGGAGGATTTCATGAAGAAAGAAGAATGCGCGGGTTCGCGCCATCGAAGCAAGCCGAAGTTGATCGCCTCCCTCGTGGCAGTAGCCATGGTCGCTTCGTTTGCCGCATGGGGGTGCAGCCCCAAACCTTCGTCGGACGAGCCGGATTCAACCGGGACGAAGGCGGAACCTGCAGCTAGTTCGGGTCCCGATCAGCTTGCAGCCTATAGCGGATTTCCCGAGTCGGGTCGCTTTGTGGACGGCATTGCGTCGTTGCCCGAGTTTTACCAGAACACCGAGAAGAACGACGCCAACGCCGAGTCTCGCTCTCCGCGTCGTTACACCGACCGCAACGGTTTTTTGGTGCAGCCGGTTCCTTCCGATGACATCGGATTCAACAACACCTACCTTGACGCAGACAAGCGCGGATGCACCTCGTGCCACACGCTCGAGAACGCGCTCATGAGCTTGCCAACGTACCATCGGCTTATTTTCTTTGGATACAACACCGAGCAGGGATACCAAAACTGCATCGCGTGCCATTCCGAATCCTACTCGGGAAACAAGCTGAGCGACCCCATCCATACGCTGCACATGGGCAGCCCCATGTTCGTCGACAAGGACGGCGGCACATGCCAGTCCTGCCATTACGTCGATGCGAAAACGGGGACGTTCGAGCGATGGGACGAAGTGAAGTACAACTTGTACAAAGGCATCACCGATCTGAAGGCCGACGAGGCAAAGCCTTCCATCTCGTACGACCAGACCACCATCACGCCGCCGGAAAACCGATTCTACAAGACCATCAAAGACGAGCCGAGCCAATGGTTGACCGATGATTCCCAGGTTGACGAATCCATCTACCAGAACTGGGTCGTTTCCATTGACGGCGATTGCGAGAATCCCGTCGAGATGACGCTGCCCGAAATGGAGCAGAAGTTCGGCACCGTGAAGCAGGTCATGAAGATGGACTGCACCATCAACGGCGTGGGTCAGGCTACCATCATGCAGAGCGAGGTGGAGGGTATTCCCGTATCTGCCATCATCGACTATGCGAAGCCCAAAGCGGGTGCCAACATTTTGAGCCCCATCAGCTCCGACGGATACGATTACGCTCAAATGAGCCTCGATTGGCTGCGCGACAACGACGCCATCATCGTGACCAAGATGGACGGCAAGCTGCTCCCCAATTCTCAAGGATATCCTTGCATGATCTGGGTGTATAAGACTTCGGGCGGCAACTTCACGAAGCGCATTTCCAACCTGACGTTCATGACGAAGCCCGCTGACGAACTCAATGACCAGCTGTACGTGGGCCAGTTCACCGACGATCGCACGGGCGAGATCTATTCCAAGCCCAACAGCGGCGTGCTGAACTACCCGACCGGCGTGGTCCTGTCGGGCGATGAGGCCAAGACCGTGCATTTGGAAGGCTTTGCCGATGCATGGGACGAGCCTATAAAGAAGGTCGAATTCTCCTTCGACCATGGAAAAACGTGGACGACGCTCGACACGCCCGACAACAATGCCGATTACTGGACGTATTGGCGCATGGACTTCACGCCGCCGTCTCCGGGTGCGTACCTGCTTGATATTCGCACCACCAGCGTAACGCCCGACGGAGCCGATCGTGTTTGCCAGTACAACACGCAATTCATGTTCACGGTAGAGTAGAGAGGAGTCGACATGAAAACGAAGATGCAGCACGGTCGCACGACGCTCTCCGCTTTGGCCGGTTTGACCATGGTTGCTTCGATGGCGGCCGCGCCGGTTGCTCTCGCGTCCGAGACGGATGCTTCGACATCGCGTCCCGCTGGCGAAAACGAGGCGCGGACCTACGGTGCGCCGATCGAGAACATGCAGGTCACCGATACTGTAGTCAAGGGCGAATTCTCGTATGACCAGGGTGCCATTACGCCGAACGCCCTCATCAAAACACTGTTTCAACGGGCTACGAACGCCTTGTGCGGAGCATCCGTCGATCTTGCGGTCGACAATCCCCTTGGTTGGCAGCTGTCGGTTTCAGGGGACGTGCAGTCAGCGTTCACCGCTTCGGTTGGCGATCTTGCCAAGGAGGAGTCCACGAACAAGGTGATGTCATGCACCTGCGGCGGGAATCCGGTTGGCGGGCGCGCAACCATCACGGCCGACGTGAAGGGCATTCCCGTGGAGCACGTGCTAAGCCGTGCGTCCGTGCAGCCGGGAGCGAACACGGTGACGTTCGTTTCTTCCGACGGTACCGAAGTCTCGTTCTCTTTGGGCTACGTGCTGGGGCATCATGCGGTGCTGAGCTATCAGATCAACGACGAAGATCTGTCCGCTTCCGTAGGCGGCAATAACCAGCTTTGGATGACGAAAACGCCTGCAAACTACTTCGTTCGCGACATTGCGAGCATCGTGGTCTCCACGCAGGAGCAGCCTCCTGCGGATCCAGGGTTTTCCGACGCTCACCCCAACAGCCCCAATATTGGCGTGTTGGCAGGCGTTCAGGAATAGGTGGAGCCATGATCGTTCCTATGCAGGTGGAGGCCGGGAAGCCGGTGACGTTGAGCGGATACGCCGAAGACTACGGAAACCAGATTTCATCGGTGCAGTTTTCGTTGGACAACGGTCGGAACTGGACTACGTTCGACGTTTCCGACTCTGCTCCCGAATTGTCCGTTCAATGGAGCTTCTCGTACACGCCGCCTAAGCCTGGTTTCTATCGTCTGCTGGTTCGATCTGTTGCCGAGGACGGGACGGCGAGTCCCCTGGCCGACGTAGCGGAGTTCACGGCTACCTGATGAAATTGCTTGGCGGATTGCCGGAACGGCCCCGGATCGTCCGGGGCCGTTTCTATGCGTTTGAAAACAGATAGCCCGGTTATTCCATAAACAGATTGCAGGTTATCGGAAAGACACGGCTACCAAGCGCGTCGCAGTGCTCGGTATAATGAGCCGGACACATTTCCCGGACCCTTGCGATGAGGAGCCTTTATGAGTGAAAGCATAAGCACGACCTGCGTACAGGGGGGCTACCGTCCCGGCGACGGCGAACCTCGACAGATTCCCATTTACCAGTCCACCACCTGGAAATACGATACGAGCGAGCACATGGGCAAGCTGTTCGACTTGGAAGAAGCAGGGTATTTCTATACGCGTCTGCAAAATCCCACCAACGATTTCGTGGCGGCCAAGATCGCCGAGCTTGAGGGCGGCACGGCGGCTATGCTCACTTCGTCGGGGCAGGCGGCAAACTTTTTCGCGGTGTTCAACATCGCCGGTTGCGGCGACCATATTGTGGCCAGTTCGGCAATCTACGGCGGTACTTACAATTTGCTGGCAGTCACCATGAAGCGCATGGGACTGGAGTGCACGTTCGTGTCTCCCGATTGCACCGACGAAGAGCTCGAGGCTGCTTTCCGTCCGAACACGAAGGCCGTATTCGGAGAAACCATCGCAAACCCCGCCTTGTCCGTGCTTGACATCGAGCGTTTTGCCGCGGCGGCACATGCGCACGGCGTGCCGCTTATCGTGGACAACACGTTCCCCACGCCGGTGAACTGCCGTCCCATTGAGTGGGGCGCCGACATCGTCACCCATTCCACCACGAAGTACATGGACGGCCACGGAGCGAGCGTCGGCGGGGCTATCGTTGATTCTGGAAGGTTCGACTGGACCGCGCATGCTGACAAGTTCCCCGGTTTGTGCGAACCGGACGAAAGCTACCACGGAGTAACGTACACCGAGCGTTTCGGCTTGGCCGGTGCGTTCATCACGAAGGCGACGGCGCAGCTCATGCGCGATTTCGGGTGCACGCAGTCGCCGCAAAACGCCTTCCTCGTCAATATGGGGTTGGAAAGTCTGCACCTGCGCATGGCGCAGCACAATGCCAACGGGCTTGCGCTGGCCGAATTCTTGGCGGAGCATCCAAAAGTGGCGTGGGTGCGCTATCCGGGCCTCAAGGGCGATGCCGAATACGAACTTGCCCAGAAGTACCTTTCCCATGGCGCAAGCGGCGTGGTCAGCTTTGGCGTTGCCGGCGGTCGGGCGGCAGCGGAGACGTTCATGAAAAACCTCAAGTTGGCCCAGATCGCCACGCACGTGGCGGATGCGCGGACCTGCGTGTTGCATCCGGCGAACGCGACGCATCGCCAAATGAACGATGCGGAGCTGGCGGCTGCCGGCATCACCGCCGATCTCATTCGCTTGTCGTGCGGTATCGAAGGCACGGGCGATCTTGTCGCCGATGTCGAACAGGCTCTTGCCGCAGTGTAGACGTGCCGCATTTTAGGCAAGCGAGAAGAATTCCAAGCATCGCGAAACGCAGGACGCTCGAAAAACGAGCGCCTGCGTTTCTTTTTCGGCGAGGCAGAGTTCGAAATCGGACGGCTTCTTGCTGAATTCCCCTCCGGTCGACGGCCAAGGCTCGGTATACTGTTTTTCATGGAAAACCGCAAAGAGCATATGGTCGCGCTGTCTGATATCCCCGTCGAGTTTGCCCAGTTGAAGTGCACTGACGAGGGGATAAGGCCACTTGTTGCCAACGATGAGTTTTTCGCTTTGATGGGTTGCGTTCGCGCGCCCGGAGAGCTTTATCCCGAAGCCCTGCTTGCCACGTCTGGCTGGGATCAGTTTTCCGAGCGCCTGCGGATTGGCATCGAAGCGGGCGAAACCATAATCGAAATCGAAGTTCCTCAAGAAACCCTTGACGGATCCGTCCTCCGGGTTCGAACGCGTTGCAAGTACGACCCCGATCGACGAATCGCCTCATGCAGCGTACTGGACGTGACGTCGTGGCTGGAGACGCGCAGACGCTTGCGCATGAGCGAGGATGCCTTTCGGGTCGCCGTCGAAATGAGCGGCAAGATCATTGCGGTTTTCGACACCGTCGAGCGAGCGCTGCTTTTGCAGAATGTTTCCGGCGGAAGGCTGATCGAGCCTATCCGCTACGAGGACGTTCCCGATAGTCTGGTAACGCGAGGGCTGGTTGCCCCCGAAGGGGTCGATGCATTTTTGGGGCTGTACCACGATATCGATAGGGGCGTTCCTCATGGAACGGCGGTCATCCGCATGCGCAGGTCTGTTTCCGGCGATTTTCGGTGGTATCAGGTTGATTATACGCTGGTGACCGATGATGAGGGCAATCCCGCTTCAGCGGTTATCTCGTTTTGGGACGTGACCGAGCGGCGCGAGCTCGAGCACGCGCAGAAGACGCGTGCGGAACGGGATTCCTTGACAGGCGTTTTGAACCGGGCTACGTTCGAGGCGCTGTCCTCTCAGCTTATCCGGGAATCAGAAGACCAGGTCAACCATGCTTTCATTATGGCCGATCTGGATGGCTTCAAGATGACGAACGATTCGCTCGGCCATGCGGTGGGCGACCTTGTGCTGGTGTGGTCGGTAGAGGCGCTTTCCGAGGCCGTTCGCCATGGCGATATGGTTGGGCGCATAGGCGGCGACGAGTTCATGGTGTGCTTGCGCGGCATTTCGTCGCGCGAGGTCATCGAGGCCATTGCGCGGCGCATGTGCGCGGCCGTGTCGGAGATGGCCGCCAACGATCCGCGACGCCGAGACTATCCTACCGTGAGCTTGGGCATCGCTCGGTTCCCGCGCGACGGCGCCACATACGAAGAGCTGTACCGCAACGCCGATGCGGCCATGTACCGAGCCAAGCGCAGCGGCGGCAACACGTGGGAGTTCTTCTCGTAAATCGTTCGCCCTCCCAGGCTTGCGGTCCTATTCCCAGCCCGGCTTTCCAACTCCTCCTTGCTCGATGGTGTCGAGCAACCCTTGACGATCGAATACGCCCACCTTGCGGTAGATATTGCTTACATGGTGCTTCGCGGTGCCCTGGGCGATGGACAATTCGTCGCAGATATAGCGGACCGTACGTCCGCGCGCCAGCAGGACCAGCACTTCTCCTTCGCGGTTCGTCAGTCGGCACATTGCCGCGATGCGCGCGCATTTTTGCTCAAGGCTCGTGTCGGTCGCTGTGCGCGGCGTGGCATACAGTCTCTGCACGTCGGTCTGCGTGAAAAACAGCATGCCCACCAATGTCAGAATGAGCACGCCTACAAGGAACACGTCGGTTCTCAAGGCGCCGGACCATATCGATGGCTGTTGCAGCACGTCAGCGGCGAACGATCCCGCAAGCGTGCCCGTTCGCGCGCAGAAGATGACCAGCCCGAACGAAAGCGCCACGGGAATGCGCGCGCGGAAAGCAACGTCGGTAGATACCAGCATCATGAACATATCCAGGCAGTACACACCCATGATGATGAGCCCCGCTCCTATAAAGCGATAAGGGGCGGATAGAAGAAGCAAGAGGACAAGGCCTGCTACCATGGCGGGAATAACGGGACGGTACAACGCGATGGGCTCGGCGAACGACGGTGCCGCCACCATGGAAAGCGTGATGGCGCCTATGCCGCCTCCTGCCAAAATGAGCGCTTTCGCGATGAACGAAGCGTCTCCGTCGGCAAACGTGTTGGCCATTCCCTGCGACATGCCGTACACAACGCTTATGATAAGGATGCATGTGAGGACCCGAGGTACCGGTATTGTTTTTATATCAAGCGGCAGCACGGAAGGCTCTCTGCGCGGTTCCTTTTTACAGGCTTTCAAAACGGCTGCCGACACCAGGGGCATTGCGGCGTTGAAGGCTACGGCTGCCCACTGCGGAAGCGCGTATGCTGCGAAAAACAGCGCGAAGGCAAACGTGTACGACACGTATAGATGACGCCCTACGCGGCCGGTGGCAAGCGCGCTCCATAATTCTCCCCACATGACAAGCAGCAACGCATTGCCGAACGCTACGGCGAGCGCCCCTGCTAAAAATGCAGAGAAGCCAATCGGACCGACCCCGAACGTCAGGGCGAGGGGGATGACGACCGATCCTGTTGCGGTCAGCCCTCCTGCGGCTGCAAAGCAGCTACGTCGGGTGAGAAACGGGGCGTGCCACCGAGCTGCGAGCATTACGGCTAGGTATCCCATCGCGGTAAGAGCGAGTATCCATAGCAAAGCATTGCCGGCGAAAGAGAATCGTTCTGCATCGGGAATGAGCGTGGCGGTGCACATGCTGATCATTTGCCAAGCCTGCCAGAATCCCAGGCCCAGCAAACGCCATCCTGAGAATCGCTCGCCCTCTTGGTTCAACCGTGCTTCGCCCATGCGTACTCCGTTTCGCTTCCCCCTGGCCTCCCTCTTCAAAGCTAGCAAAACCGTGGGACAGGTGCAAGTTGCGTGCGGGAAATCCTATGGTCCGATGTGGCCCATAAGCCGTTTTCCTGCGAAAATGGGCCGCTTTGTTCGATGACTGCGCATCCCGGAAGACCCATGATGACCTCAAGCGCAGACGGAGGGATCTGCGAATGAATCGAAAGGGGTTCGTATGTCCGAGCATGTGAAAAGCGGCCTATCGCGCCGTGCGTTTCTAGGCCTGGGTGCTACGGCTGCCGTTGCAGCGGGCGCAGCGGGTCTTGCTGGTTGTGCGCCTGCGGCGGGCGGGGCGTCAGACTCGAAGGCTTCTACGACGGATGATTCCGCCGCAGGGAAGTCTGCGTACGCTTGGGAAGTTGCGCCGGAGCCCATTACCGATATCGCGTCCACGGTAGACACGGACATCTTGGTTATCGGTGCGGGCCTGGCCGGATGCGCGACCGCTGCGGCGGCTGCCGAAAAAGGCGGCAAGGTCACGGTGGTCGAGAAGACGTCCAGTTGGAACGGCCGCGGTGGCGGCTTCGGCGCCATAAACTCGCACTACATGGACGAACTGGGCATCAAGGTCGATCGCGTGAACGCCAAGCAGCACTGGATCGCGCAGTGCGCAAGCCGTGCGAACGAAGATTTGATTTCCAAGTTCTTCAACCATTCCGAAGAAGCATCGAACTGGCTTTTGGCCAAGGCTGAAGCGTTGGGCGGTTCGGCCATGGTAGGCGCGTTCTACAGCCATGACGACGTGTACGCCGAGCAGCCGGGTTACCACATGCTCCGAATCCCCGAGGAAGCCGGCCTCAAGTCCACCGGGTTCGCCGGCGCCGAGCTGTGCTACAACGACGCCGTGCGCGATGGCGCCCAGTTCGTCTTCGACGCGCCGGCCGTGCAGCTGGTAAAAGACGGCTCTCGGGTGACGGGCTGCATCTGCGAGACGAAGGACGGCTACGTGCAGTACAACGCAAGCAAGGGCGTAGTGCTGTGCACGGGCGACATCGGCGGCGATGCGGAGATGGTCAAGGCGTACGCGCCGATCTGCGCCGAGTACGGACAGCCGCGCAGCCAGTACACCCCGATGGGCGTGAACACGGGCGACGGCCACAAGATGGGCATGTGGGCCGGTGCGCAGCTGCAGGACCTGCCGCTTCCCACGATGATGCATCCGCAGGCGTTTTGCTGGTTCCACGGGCCGTTCCTGTTCGTGAACGACAACGGCGAGCGCTTCATGTGCGAAGATACCTGGGTGCAAGGCAAGTCGCTCGCCATCAATCGCCAGCCAAACGGCGAAGCGTGGTCCGTGTTCGACGCCAACTGGAAGACCGACCTGGTGAACGGTCTGCCCTACGGCGGCGGTATGTTCTGGGATTCGTTCCGCCCCTACGGCAGCGACCTGGAGCTGGCTCCGCAGTACTTCGAGACGCAAATCCCCAAGTACATCGAGCAGGGCATTGCCTATCAGGCAGACACTCTGGACGACCTTGCCAAGAAGATCGGCTGCGACGCCGCTGCGCTCAAGGCCACGGTCGATCGCTACAACGGCATGTGCGAAGCGGGCGAGGACACCGACTACTACAAGAAGCCCGTGTTCCTGACCCCCGTGAAGGAAGGCCCGTTCTACGCGCTCAAAGTCGGCCCGGCATTGCTTGCCATCCCGGGCGGCCTGCGCACGAACGTCGACTTCCAGTGTCTCGATGCGGAAGGCAAGGCCATCGAAGGCCTTTACGCGCTCGGCAATGTGCAAGGCGACATCTGCGCGGTTGACTATCCCATCAACGTTGCCGGCAACAGCCACGGTCGCTGCATCACGTACGGTTACGTTTTGGGACACGAGTTGGCTCAGGCATAGGCCTTTCCGCCAATCCGATTTCCCGGCCCCTCCCTCGGTCCCTCGCGCTTCGGCGCGGGGGACCGCTTGCGTGTCCGACGTCGCCCTGCAGAGCGGATCGTTGCCCGCGTTGCCTGCCCAGGTGCTCGGCCGTTCTTTCTTTATGCAAATAGCGCGCAGCGTCATGATTATTCGTTGACTTCTGGGGTATTCCCTGTTTACAATGCAAAGGTTCGCTTTCGAAAGCCCCGTGCATGCAGTAAGAAGCGGGAGCGCGAACCGGGGAGTCCAGACCTTAGGTTGCGCGTCGGCGTAGGAACCCGACATCCGATCTACCTGCACTTTTGAAACCGATCATTCGCCGCGAAGCGGTTGGTTCGCTTTGGCGAGCCGCTGAAGAGCGACGGAAATCCCGCCCCGCACGGCGGGGTAGGACAGGATTTTGGAGGAAGATAGTGAAGACGTATTACGCGAAGCCCAACGAAGTTGAGCGCGAGTGGGTCTTGATCGACGCAGAGAACCAGGTTCTCGGTCGCGTCGCTGCAAAGGCTGCTCATATTCTCAAGGGCAAGCACAAGCCGCAGTACACGCCGCATGTCGACACCGGTGACTTCGTGGTCATCATCAACGTGGACAAGATCCGCGTGACGGGCACGAAGGCTCAGTCCAAGAGCTATTACCGTCACAGTGGTTTCCCCGGCGGGCTGAAGTCCGAGACCTTTGAAGAGGCCATGGCAAAGCATCCCGAGCGCGTTATCGAGCATGCTGTCAAGGGCATGCTGCCGAAGAACACGCTTGGTCGCGCCATGGGCAAGAAGCTCAAGGTGTACACGGGTGCGGAGCATCCGCACATGGCTCAGCAGCCCCGCAAGATCGAGATGGAGGGTTAACCCATGGCAGGTGAAGCTTTGTACTACGGCACCGGCCGTCGCAAGAACGCTGTTGCGCGCGTGCGCCTCGTTCCCGGCACCGGCAAGATGACCATCAACGGCCGCGAAGCTGCGCAGTACTTCGGTCGCGAGGCTTTGGTCGATTACGCCAAGACGCCGTTCAAGGTTACGGATACGGTGGACCACTTCGACGTTATCGCCATTCTGAACGGTGGCGGCATCTCGGGTCAGGCCGGCGCTCTGCGTCACGGCATCTCCCGCGCGCTGCTTTCCGCTGGCGATTATCGCGCCGAGCTCAAGAAGGCTGGCTTCCTGACGCGCGACTCCCGTATGGTGGAGCGCAAGAAGTACGGTCTCAAGAAGGCCCGCAAGCGCCCGCAGTTCTCGAAGCGCTAAGTCGTATTTGCGAACAGCAGTCTTTGCAAAGCCCGTCTCGTTCGAGGCGGGCTTTTTCTGTATATAGGTAGGACGAGACTGCGGACGGGTGAAGCTATGCGATTTCGCGCGATTCCCGAAAAGGGCCTTGCGCCGCGTCCCGGCTTCCCGTAATATGCTCCCTCCGCGCTTCCCGAGGGGAGGGCGCGGCTGCAACCCGCGGTTCCTCGCAAGGCGGACGAAGCCTCGACGGGAACGGGCCGAAGAACTTTTTCGAAAAAAGTTCTTGACGCCGGGCGGTGGCACGGGTAGTATATCTCCTTGCGCTTCGGGCTTCGGCTTGAAGCGGAGAACCTTGAAAACCGGATACTGAGAAGCAGAACAAGCGAGAAAAAAGCCAAGTGAACGGATCCGCATGAGACGGACCCCGGCCGGCCGCGGACCCCTCGGGGGAGCGGGCGGCGGGAAACCAAGATCGAACGCGGCAGCGATGCCGCACTCTTTTAAACGGAGAGTTTGATCCTGGCTCAGGATGAACGCTGGCGGCGTGCCTAACA
>NZ_JBQKFQ010000011.1:0-67763 GCF_052119225.1 Paraeggerthella sp. LCP19S3_G8 | reverse complement strand
GGGGCGCGGTTGCCGCCGTTGCTAGCCGGTGGGGGGTGCGCGTGGATTGTCAAGAAAAAATGCGTTTTTGGGGCCAAAAAAGTTTTTTTGGGATCGACAATGAGCTTCCCGACATGGCGCGAGCGCTTCGCCCTGGCTTTACCCCAGCACGGCGCCGATGGCCCCGCGAGCGCGCTCCACGGCGCAGTCGAGCTCGTCTTCGGTGATGGTCAGCGCTGGGTTGAAGTACACGACGTTGCCCAGGGGCCGCAGCATCAGGCCGCGATCGAGCGCTTGGCGGTAGATCCGGTACCCCATGCGATCGCGCGGGTCGAAACCCTCCTTGGTGTCGCGATCAACTACCAGCTCAAGCGCGTGGATCATCCCCAAGCGACGGATCTCTCCCACATGGGGGTGTTCGCCGAACGCCTCGGTCAGCCGCCTTTGCAGATGGTCCGCCCTGACAGCGGCCTGCTCGAGCACGCGATCCTCGCGCATGATGCGTTGCACCGCCAAAGCCGCCGCTGCCGCGATGGGGTTTCCGGCGTAGGTGTGGCTGTGCATGAACGCCTTGCCTTCGGAGTAGTCGGCGTAGAAGGCTCGGTAGATGTCGTCGGTCACGGCCGTTACCGCCATGGGAAGAAAACCCCCGGTCAGGTTCTTGGAGGTGCACAGCATGTCGGGGGAGGCGCTTGCCTGGTCGAAGGCGAACATGGTGCCGGTGCGACCGAAGCCGGTGGCCACTTCGTCGGCGATGAGGTGCACGTTGTGCCGGTCGCACAGCGCTCGCAGCTTTTCCAAGTACAGCGGCGGGTACATGCGCATCCCGGCGCTTCCCTGCAGAAGCGGCTCGACGATGACGGCGCACGTTTCGTGCCCGTGCCGCTCGAACTGTTGCTCGGCATGTTCGAAGCAGGCGCAGCTGCACGTGTCGCGCGTGCAGCCGTACGCGCAGCGGTAGCAGTCGGGCGCTTCGATGACGTGCGACCGGTGCATGAGCGGCGCGTACATGCCCGCGTACGTGGCATCGGCGCATACGGACAGCGCGCCCAGGGTTTCGCCGTGGTATCCCTCGGAGAAGCACATGAACCGTTGCTTTTCCGGGTGGCCCGTTTGCAGGTGGTACTGGAAGCTCATCTTGAGGGCGCACTCCACCGATGTGGAACCGTTGTCCGAGAAGCAGAACTTGTCCAGCCCTTCCGGCATGATGGCGGCCAGCTCTTCGGCAAGCTGAATGATGCCCTCGTGGGAGAAGTTGGCGAACAGCACGTGGTCGAGCTTCTTCGCCTGCCGGGCGACGGCTTCGGCGATGGCGGGATTGCAATGCCCCAGCGTGTTGCACCACCACGAGCTGATGATGTCGATGTAGTCCTTCCCCTCGATGTCGAAGAGGCGCACGCCTTCTCCGCGCTCGATGATGATGGGAGGGAAGTCCTCGTAGTCTTTCATTTGGGAGCAGGGGTGCCAGATGTGCGCGAGGTCGCGCTCTTGCCAAGTTGCCATGCGGATTCCTTTCCGGGGTCGGTGCGGGCGGGGTGCGCCGCGCGATCTGCCGCGCGCGACGGCGGGTCAGTTGAACAGGCTTGCCAGATAGTGAGCGCTGCAGTCGAGATCCTGCGCGCCTGGCGGGATGCAAGCGATCGTGGGAATCCCGGTCAACTCGCGCGCCATCAGCCGGTTGTCTTCGTGCAGGGGGTTACCGGCTTCGTAGTTGTTGAGCAGGATGCCGTGGCAAGCGATGCCGCGTTGGGCAAGGTAGAGGGTTGTGGTGGCAAGGGCGTTCAGCGTGCCCAGTCCTGCGTCGGCGACCACGACGGTTCCCAGGCCCAGCTTCAGCACCACGTCCTCCAGCATGAGGCGGCGCTTGCCGTCCCAGCGCAGCGGGCAGACGATGCCGCCGCTTCCCTCCACCAGCACCAGCTCGTGCCGGGTGCGAGCGCGGTCGTAGTCGCGTTGAACGACGTCCAGGTCAACGGGGTTTCCCTCCAGCCGCGCAGCAAGATGGGGCGATACCGCCGTTCGGTACGTGTAGGAGACCAAGCGCTCGTGGGGCTCGTCCAACCCGGCAACTCGGGCGACGTACGAGGCATCGCTCGAGATAGCCCCCTGGTCGTCCGTTTCGATGCCGCTGATGGCGGCTTTGTAGTAACCGGCGTCGTATCCCGCTTCGCGCAGCTGCTTCAAAATGAGGGCGCTCACGTAGGTTTTGCCGACGTCGGTTCCGGTCGCGGTGACGAACAGGCCGCGCGATGTCGTATCCATGCAGTTCCTCGTCTCTGGTTGAAGGTTGCTCGACGCGCGCGGGGCGGCGCGCTCCGGGGTGCGTCAGATGATGGGGTCGGGCACGAAGAACCCGGCGGAAGCGGCCATCGCCCGATCGGAAAGGACGGTGAACCCGCCCGTGGTCAGCATGTCCCCCGATATGAGGGCGTTTGCGCCCGCGCTCAGGCAGTCGCGACCCGCCTCGCGCAAGAGCGCGCGCCCGCCGGCAAGCCGCAGCGACGTGCCGGGCATGGCGAACCGGAACAACGCCACCGTGCGCAGCACCTCGTCGTGCCCGAGCGGCGGCATGTTTGCCAGCGGCGTGCCGGGAATGGGGTTCAGCACGTTGATGGGCACGGAGTCGGGGCCGATCGCGCGCAGTTCGAGCGCCAGGTCGATGCGGTCGCTCCGGCTTTCCCCCAGCCCGATGATGCCGCCGCTGCACACTTCCAGCCCGGCGTCGCGCGCGGCTTGTATCGCGTGCAGCTTGTCATCGTAGCCGTGCGACGTGCATATATGGGGAAAGAACGCGCGCGAGGTTTCCAGGTTGTTGTGCACGCGCTCAAGCCCGGCTTGCGCCAGCATGGCGAAATCCTCCTGCGAAAGCAGGCCGAGCGAGGCGCACACGGAAACGCCTGTCGCGCGTTTGACGGCGGATATGGCGTTTGCAGCTTGCTCGACTTCGCGCGGGGACAGCTTTTGGCCGGATGAGACGAGCGAGAACCTTTGCACGCCGGCTTCGACGTCGCGCTTCGCCTGGTCCACGATGGCGTCCACGCTTTGGAAGGGGTACTCCTGAACGGAGACGTTCCAGTGGGCCGATTGGGCGCAGTACGCGCAGTTCTCCGGGCAGCGTCCGCTTTTGGCGTTGACGATGCTGCACAGGTCGAAGTCGTCGCCGCAACGCGCTTGGCGGATGCGGTTCGCGGCCGCGGCAAGGTCGGTCAGCGGCTCGGCGGCAAGCGCCATCAAATCGTCGCGGCTGAGGTCGCCGCCTTCGACGGCGATGCGTTCGCATCGGGCGATGGGGTTGCGGTCGAAGGCGCTCATGCGCGGCCCTGCTTTTGGCTTATCAGGGGCAGCAGGCGCTTGGCAAGCGCGGCGCTGGCGAAGCACAGCGCGATGTCGCCCGGCACGGCAAGCACGAAGCAGTACAGCACAAGGGGCCCGAGCGCGATGGGGGCTCCTATGACGAAGTTGCTGATCAGGTAGAAGTAGACCATGCCGATCAGGTAGACCACGCCCAGCCCGGCGAAGCATGCGGCAAGCAAGCGCTTCATGGAGGGCCGCGGCGTCGCCCACGCGATGCGCGCCGTGAGGTACGTGCCCGCGCAAAAGCCGATCAGGTAGCCGAAGCTCGGCTGTGCCAGATACCCGATGCCTCCGCCGGACGCGAAGATGGGCAGGCCGATCAGTCCGAGCGCAACGTAAGCCGCCACGCTCAGCGTTCCCCAGCGCGGGCCGAGCAACAGGCCGGCCATGGTGGTGAACAGGAATTGCAAGGTGAACGGCACCACGGGAACCGGCACCTTCACGAAGGCTCCTACCGCGATGAAGGCGCAGAACAGCGCGCACAGCACAAGCGACCGCGTGCGGGCTTTCGTGTTGTTCGCCAGGCTCGGGCGGGTTGATGCTTCGGCTGCTTGCTTAGGCATGGGCGGTGCTCACTTCCCCGTACGGGAGCTCCAGGCGCGTTTTGTCCGGAAGCTCTACCACCAGTTTGAAATCCTCGGTCAAGTCGACGGCCCGCGCGCGCACGCGCGACTCGTCGCGCGTGATCACGATGGGCTCGCCCAGCAGAAAGCAGCGGCGGCGATACTCGTCGTAGAACGAACGGTCGGGTAGATGCCGGTACAAGTCCCAGAACCGATCGAGCACTTCCGCCACCAGCCGGTTGCGCAGGGCTTTTTCGTCGGCGTCGCAGACGGATCCCGCAATGTCGCCAAGGGGGGCGGGAAATCCTTCCGCGGGCGGCTTCACGTTCACCCCGATGCCCAGCACGGCATGGTCGAAGCAGCCCGACTCCATGTCCACGGCGCCTTCCGTCAGGATGCCGGCCACCTTCTTTCCGTTGCAATAGATGTCGTTCACCCATTTGATGGAAGCCTGCTTGCCCGCTACGTGCTCGATCGCCTGGGCGCAAGCAACCGCCGCGGCCGTGGTCAGGTACTGGGCGCGATCGGCTTGCAGGGCGGGCCGCAGCACGATGCTCAGGTAGATACCGGTTGCGGTGGGGGAGAAGAACTCCTTGCCCCGCCGCCCTTTTCCCGCCGTCTGCCCCTCGGCCACCACGACGGTTCCTTCGGGCGCGCCCTCGATTGCGCGGCGGCGCGCCTCGTCGTTCGTCGAGTCCACAAGCTTGCGGACGATCAGGTTGAACGGGTGGTCTCGGGGCAGGAATCGCTCTATGCCTTGGGGCGAGAGCAGGTCGTTTTCCTGCGAGAGGGCGTAGCCCTTGTTCGTGACGGCGTCTATTTCGTAGCCTTCCGCACGCAGGGCGTTGACCGCCTTCCATACGGCGTTGCGGCTGACGCCGATGGCCTCGGCAAGCTTCTCTCCCGACACGTACCGTTCTCGATTGCTTTCCAGCAGGCAGAGCAGCTGCTCTTTGGTTCCCATCGACCCTCCGTTTGTTCGCTCGGTATGCGCATGGTAGGGGAGGCGCGGTCGTCGTGTCAACGAATTCCGGTGCTTGCGGGTGACAATGCGGCCGGGACGAAGCGAACGCTTCCTGTGCGGCACGGGTGCGCGCGGGGTTGTACCGCATGCTTGAGCGGCGCGCGGGGCTTGCCGCACGCTTGGTTTTTCGATGACGTCGCCCGACGCTCCCTACCGCGCCGGTTGCCTTTCCGTGCGCGAAGCCATAGAATATCGTTATTGAACAAACTGTTCATTATTGATCGAGTTGTTTAAAAGGAGTGTCTCCATGGCAGAAACGCGTGGCGACGCCTCGGCGTCCTCCTGCGAAGACAGGCGCATTACGCGGTCGAAGAAGGCCCTGCGGGACGCGATCGTCGCGCTTATGGAAGAGCGTGATTTCGACGACATCACGGTAAACGACCTGTGCGAGCGAGCCGATCTGAACCGCGGCACGTTCTACAACCATTTTCGGGATAAGGACGATTTGCTGGCTACCCTCGAAAACGAGGTCATAGCCGATCTGGACCATTTCCAAGAGCAGATGCAAGACCTTACGGTTCCTTACCTTTGGACGCACAAGACCAAGAAGCGGCCGCTGCCCCTGCTGGTGGAACTGTACGATTACCTGCGCGAACAGGGTGACTTCCTGCACGCCGTCCTGGGTCCCGGCGGCGATGTGCGCTTTGCGCCGCGCCTGCGGGACTCGGTTTGCACGAACCTGATCCAATCTATCCTGCACGAACGCTACCGCAACGATCCCGAGCCGTTTGTGCGGTACTACGTGGCGTTTTTCGCGTCGGCGTACATGGGCGTCATCATGCGCTGGATCGAGACGGGCATGCAGGAAAGCTCGGAGGACATGGCGCTGATCGCCGTTCGGCTGTTCTTCATCAAGCCGGGCGAATCGATTGTATTGTAGGTGGAAACGATGAACCGAAACGACGAAACAACCCCTTCGAAGGAGAACGTCATGGTGAACGAGACCATGCTGAACAGCGCACTGCGCATCGGCATCGACGTGGGCTCGACTACGGTGAAGCTGGCTATCCTGGACGAGGCGAACGACGTCAAATTCTCCGTCTACCGCCGTCACCACGCCGACGTGCGGGCTACGATCATCGAGGTTTTGAGCGAGGCCGCAGCTGATTTCGGGAACGAGCGCATGACCATCGCCATCACCGGGTCGGGCGGTTTGCTGCTGGCCCAATGGCTGGGAATCGAATTCGTGCAGGAGGTTATCGCGTCCAAGACCGCGGTGGAAACCTTCATTCCCGAAACCGACGTGGCCATCGAGCTGGGCGGCGAGGATGCGAAGATCATCTACTTCGATCAGGGCATCGAACAGCGCATGAACGGCACGTGCGCCGGCGGTACCGGTGCGTTCATCGACCAGATGGCCGCCTTGCTCAACACCGACGCCGGCGGCTTGAACGAACTGGCTCGCAACCACACGACCATCTATCCCATTGCAAGCCGTTGCGGCGTGTTCGCGAAGACCGACGTCCAGCCCTTGCTGAACGAAGGCGCGCGCAAGGAGGACATCGCCGCGTCCATCTTCCAATCCGTGGTCACGCAGACCATCAGCGGCTTGGCGTGCGGGCGTCCCATTCGCGGGCACGTGGCGTTTCTGGGCGGCCCCCTGCAGTACCTTCCCGAGCTGCGCAAGCGGTTCTACGAAACGCTCGACCTGGACGACCAGCACATCATCGTGCCCGAAAACGCGCACCTGTTCGTGGCGGGAGGCTGCGCCATTGCCGGCGCGGCAAGCGACACCGTGAAGGCCGAGCTGCTGGCCGACGTGCTCGATCGCCTGAAGAACCTTGGCGACATGCAGGGGTCCGAGGTGGTGCGCCTGGACCCGCTGTTCGCCGACGAGTTCGCATACCGCGAGTTCAAGCGCCGCCACGATGCCGAGGTGGTGCGCCGCGGCCAGCTTATGGCCTACGACGGCACGGCCTATCTGGGCATCGATGCAGGGTCGACCACGTTCAAGGCGGTTCTGATCGGGGAAGACGGCGCGCTTCTGTGGTCGCATTACGCCAGCAACAAGGGCGACGTGCTGGGGTGCGCTCGCGCGGCGCTTTCCAACCTGTACAACGACATGCCGGTGGACGCCGAAACGGGCGAGCCGCTGGTGCGCATCGGCCACGCCACGGTGACCGGCTACGGCGAGCACTTGCTGCTGGAGGCGCTGCGCCTCGACTCGGGCGAGATCGAAACGGTGGCGCACCTGAGGGGCGCTCAGGAGATGCTGCCGGGCGTGGAGTTCATCCTGGACATCGGCGGGCAGGACATGAAGTGCCTGCGCGTGAAGGACGGCGTCATCGACCACATCATGCTCAACGAGGCGTGCAGCTCGGGCTGCGGCAGCTTCATCGAAAGCTTCGCTACGGGCTTGAACTTGAGCGTGTCGGAGTTCGCGCAGGCTGCCGTGGAGGCGAAACGACCCGTTGACCTGGGAAGCCGCTGTACGGTATTCATGAACAGCCGCGTGAAGCAGGCGCAGAAGGAAGGCGCCACCGTCGGCGACATCGCGGCGGGCTTGGCAATTTCCGTCATCAAGAACGCGCTGTTCAAGGTCATTAAAATCCGCGACCCGCACGACGTGGGTTCGAAGGTCATCGTGCAGGGCGGCACGTTCCTCAACGATGCCGTGCTGCGCGCGTTCGAGCAGTTGTCCGAAGTCAACGCGGTGCGCCCCGACATCGCGGGCAACATGGGCGCGTTCGGCGCGGCTCTGCTTGCGCGCGACCGGTACCAGGAGGCGATGGCCGAGCGCGAGCGCAGGGGTCAGGCGGCTGCGGCGTGGAGCTCGGCCGACGATGAGGCGCTTGCGCCTGCTGTGCTGGAATCGACCATGCTCACGCTCGAGCAGCTTTCTGCGCTTTCCCCCACGCATAAAACCGTGCGCTGCAAGGCGTGCTCGAACCACTGCCTGCTGACCGTCAACGACTTCGGCGTAGACGAGCGCACGGGCAAGCGCCGTCGCTTCATCACGGGCAATCGCTGCGAGAAGGGTGCCGGGACGTTCGACGAAAGCAAAAACGTGCCGAACCTGTACGAGTACAAGTCGAACCGCCTGTTCGGCTACGAGCCGCTTTCCGCCGAAACGGCCACGCGCGGTTCGGTGGGCATCCCGCGCGCGCTCAACATGTACGAGAACTATCCCTTCTGGTTCACGTTCTTCACCGAACTGGGATTCCAGGTGGTCTTGAGCGATCCTTCCACGAAGAAGACCTACGAATCGGGCATTGAGTCCATGCCGTCGGAGAGCGTGTGCTACCCGGCCAAGATGTCGCACGGTCACATCATGAACCTGCTGGACAAGCGTCCCGACTTCATCTGGTTCCCGTGCTCGAAGTGGGAGCGCCAGGAGGACCAAGGTGCGGGCAACCACTTCAATTGCCCGATCGTTGCCAGCTATTCCGAGGCATTGCGTCTCAACGTGGACGATCTGCGTACGTCCGGGGTGCCGTTCCTCAATCCGTGGCTGCCCTACGATCAGAAGGAGCATCTGAAGAAGCGCCTGTTCGTGGAACTGGTCGAAACCCATCCCGAGCTCATGGGCACGGCGGCTGCGCCCACGCAGGCCGAGGTGGACGCGGCGGTGGAGGCCGCTTGGGCCGAAGACGAGGCGTTCAAGCGCGACATCCGCGCGAAGGGCGAGGAGACGCTTGCGTGGATGGAGCAGACGGGCACGCACGGCATCGTGCTGGCGGGACGCCCGTACCATAACGACCCGGAGATCAACCACGCCATCCCCGAGCTGTTGACCAGTTTCGGCTTGGCAGTGCTGACCGAAGATTCGATTGCCCATCTGGGGCAGCTCGAACGCCCGATTCGCCTGGTCGATCAGTGGATGTACCACACGCGCCTGTACGCTGCCGCCAAGGTTGCCACCGAGCGAACCGACCTCGATCTTATCCAGCTGAATAGCTTCGGCTGCGGTTTGGACGCGCTCACCACCGATCAGGTGCAGGAGATCCTGGAACGTGCGGGCAAGGTGTACACCGTGCTCAAGATCGATGAGGTGTCGAACCTGGGCGCCGCGCGCATCCGCGTGCGCAGCTTGCTGGCCGCGCTCAAGGACCAAGCCGAAGAGCGCGCCGACGCCCTGCGCAAGCCGCGCCCCTGCCCGGTGGGCATCACCGTGCCCGAGAGCTTTTCGGAGAAGGCCTCGCCCGAGGTCATCGCCAGCTTCAAGCAGCGCGAAGGCGCGACGACCGAATTCCCCCGCGCCGTGTTCACGCAGGAGATGAAGGACGCGGGCTACACCATCCTGGCGCCTCAGATGGCTCCTATCCACTTCGACCTGCTGGTGGAGGTGTTCCGCAAGGAGGGCTACAACTTCGAGCTGCTTCCCTCGGTGGACCACGGCGCGGTGGACGCGGGCCTCAAGTACGTGAACAACGACATTTGCTATCCGTCCATTCTGGTTACGGGCCAGATCATGGAGGCGGTCATGTCCGGGCGCTACGACACGGACAAACTTGCCATCGTCATCACCCAAACCGGCGGCGGCTGCCGTGCCACGAACTACATCTCGCTTATCCGCAAGGCGCTTGCATCCGTGGGCTTGCCGCATGTGCCCGTGATCGCGCTTTCGTTCAAGGATTTGGGCGAGGACAACCCCGGCTTCAAGGTGACGCCGAAGATGCTGCTTCAAGCCACGTACGCCGTGCTGTACGGCGACCTGCTTATGACGGCTCTGTATCGCACGCGTCCGTACGAGGTGGAGCCGGGCAGCGCGAACCGCCTGTTCGATCACTGGATGGCCGAGTGCAAGGGCCAGCTGAAGCGCGGCCTCAAGCGCAGCGAGTTCAAGCGCGCGGCCCGGCGCATCGTGGAGGATTTCGACACGCTTCCCTTGCAGGGCGAGGGAACGAAGCCGCGCGTCGGTGTGGTGGGCGAGATTTTGGTGAAGTTCCATCCGACGGCGAACAACCAGGTCATCGACGTGATCGAGCGCGAGGGATGCGAAGCGGTCGTGCCCGGCTTGGTCGAGTTCTTCCTGTTCGGCATAGCGGGGTCGATCTTCCAGAAAGACCCGCTGGGACGCAGCGCGAAAAGCGCGCTCGGCGGCAGGATCGGCCTTGCCTTCATCGACAAGTTCCGTGCTCCGGTGACGAAGGCGCTGCGCGATTCAAGCCGCTTCGAGCCGCCTGCGAACATCTACGAGCTGGCCGAGTACGCAAGCGAGATCCTCAGCCTGTGCAACTCGATGGGCGAGGGGTGGCTGCTCACCGCCGAGATGGTGGAGCTTATCAAGACGGGCGCGCCGAACGTGGTGTGCGCGCAGCCGTTCGCCTGCCTGCCGAACCACGTGGTGGGTCGCGCCGTCATCAAGGAGCTGCGCCGCCGCTATCCCGAAAGCAACATCGTTGCCGTGGACTACGATCCGGGCGCGTCCGAGGTGAACCAGCTCAACCGCATCAAGCTCATGATCAGCGTGGCGAAAGCCAACCTGGTCGAGAAGGAGCAGCAAGCGCGCGCGAGTCGCGACGAGTTCGTGGGATCGACCTGCCCGTGCGCTTCGTGCGAGCGAGCCGGTGCGCTTGAGATCGAAACGAAAAAGGCGTAGGGCCGACCGACTGGCGCCCTGCGAGAAGAAGGCGAAGAGGGGGGGCTGAAAAGCCCCCCGCTCGCGCGCGGTTTCCGGGCTCTGTCAAAACGGACGAGTTTTGCGGGGGTTTTTCGCCTCTCGCCGACAGGTTGCCAAGGGGCATTTTCCATCATGACTGGTCAGAGACTTGCTCGTTGCGTTTATCCTGGTTTGAGGACCAGCAAAACTCGTCCGTTTTGACAAAACCTCGACGAAGAGGGCGTGGCGGGATGGGATACGATTCGGGATGGGACGCGATCCTGCTCGCGGACGGGTAGCGTCCCCTTGCAGGTGTAGGCCGGTCGTTCCCCTCGAAGACCGCGCGGATGCGGGAGCGTCCCTCGCCGTTCGCACGGGGCCTAGTCGGCGGGATGGAAGTCCTCGGCCATTTCGCGTGCGGCGGTCACATCGTCTGTGACCAGGCCGTCTATGCCGTAGCTGAGCAAACGCGCCATGTTGGCGGGGTCGTTCACGGTCCAAGCGTAGACGATTTTCCCTTCGCGGTGCGCGTCGTCGACAAGCTGCCGCGTAACGAAGAAGTCGTCAACGCTGAAGTAGTCGACGTACGGTATGTGGGAAAGGTAGCCGTACGCCAGCGTCATATCGTACATGGTGGGCATGAGCGGGTCGGCTTGCTTTACGCGTACGAGCGCGTCGTAGGAGATGCTGGCAACCGCCACGTGGTCGCGCATGCCGTAAGCGTTGATGAGGTCGACCGTTTTCCGCTCCAGGTCGGTGCCGTGACCGTCGGGTTTGACCTCGATGTTCATCTTGATTTTGCCTTTGCAGAGGGCAAGTGCTTCCTCGAGCGTGCATACGCGCTGATCGGCGAAGGCGGGATCGAACCAGGATCCGTTGTCCAGATCTTTGATCTCGTTGTACGTGACTTCCCAAAAGTTCTTGTCCAGCCCCGTCGTTCGCTTGAGGTTGGCGTCGTGCATGACCATGAGCACGCCGTCGGCGGTTTGCTGCACGTCGAGCTCCACCCAATCAGCGCCTTCGTCGATAGCCTGCTGAAAGGCGGCAAGCGTGTTCTCCGGGGCGGTGCGGGCTCCTCCACGATGCGCGGTGATCTCTACGCGGGCGGGCGGTTCCTGCGAAGGCTCGAACAGGCCGTGGGAAGTTATGTACGAAGTCGAGGATGCAAACGCGATCAGGGCGAGCGCTGCTGCCGTTGCCCTCTTGGCAAACGGCGTGCGTCCGGTTGGGCCCGATGGCTCGAAGCGGTAGTCGACGGGGATGTTCTTTTTGTCGGTGAGTTCGTAGAATGTGCAGCTCAGCGCAGCGTAGCTGAACGGGGTGAGCAGGCATTGCGTGATT
The DNA here is from genome assembly GCF_052119225.1 of Paraeggerthella sp. LCP19S3_G8. Classification (NCBI taxonomy): domain Bacteria; kingdom Bacillati; phylum Actinomycetota; class Coriobacteriia; order Eggerthellales; family Eggerthellaceae; genus Paraeggerthella; species Paraeggerthella sp. LCP19S3_G8. Next base: position 55,960 of record NZ_JBQKFQ010000011.1, on the reverse strand, counting down.
ATCAAGAACCCGAGCGAAATGACGGCAAGCCCTATCGAGGCAACCGGGGAGGCGTCTCCCTCGATCAGCACCGTTAGCGTGAATATCCCAATGAGCGCTACCGCCGCCGCTTCTGCGGCGAACAGGCCGACAAGCGCCAAGATGCGGCGAGCCAGCATCCAGCGAGCGCCGTGCAGCAGGCGCTTGCTCGAAGCGCGCGCCTGCATCCAGTCCTCGTTGCGCAGCGTGAAGAAGTGCACGCCGAACGCAAGGAAGAAAGCGTGGATGTACAGGGCAACGAACAACGCGATCAACGCGCAGGAAAGCACGTTGTTTTCCCAGATGAAGTCCATGATGAATTCGGGAGGCCTGAAATCGGTCAAGACCGACGAGGTCACGGCCAGGTTCGTGAGCGGAACAAGCAGCAGCACGAAGGGGATCAGCAGCCAGTTGCGTGGATGGACGATGCGCACGGCTTGCTCGAACGTGCGGTTCGCCAGCTCGCGCACCCCAATCTTTCGCCGCATCCTCCCGGCCTGCATCAGCAGCACGAGCGCGCACATTTCGAACAGCGACCCCAGGCTTAGCAAGAGTATGGCGAACAAGGCGCACGGCCAGGTTACGGGGCTGCCAAGGAATGTCGCCAGATTCGCGTCGCACAGGTAGGAAAGGCCGGCGGCGTACAGCGCGAAGTCTATGAGCCCTAAACTAAGCGGCACGAACAAAATGGCGAATGCAATCTGGAATCCTGCTTCGAACAGGAAAACGGTTCGCAGGTTGTACGCGAACAGCCTCCAGGTGCTGCGAATGAAGTTCATGAGTCTCCTTGGAAAGCGGCGAGATCGCCGTACGCTTTAGCTCCTTGTTGGACTCATGATACCAGGTTGGTTGCGGGGACGCCTTGAGGGAGCGGGCGACGGACGGGGTGTGGGCAAAGGCTTCGAAGCGCATCGCCGCCCGCGCGAGCAAGCCGTTTGCGGCAGTGGAGGAGCGGACGCCAAGGGCGACGGCAACGGTTTCGTAAACTGTAATCAACAAAGTATCAATTGGGCGTACACTAAGGTCGTCCATCGGACCCTCTTGGAAACCTCTCGAAAGAAGGCGCTCATGAGCATCTACGATTTCACCGTGAAAGACCAGCAGGGCAACGCCGTTTCGCTTGCCGATTACCGCGGACGCGTCCTGCTTATTGTGAACACCGCCACCGAATGCGGCTTTACGCCGACGTATGCCCAGCTCGAAGAACTGTATCGCGCCCTGCGCGAGCGCGGGCTGGACGTTTTGGACTTCCCGTGCGACCAGTTCGGCCATCAGGCTCCGGGAACGAACGAGGAGATCGCGGCGTTTTGCACCTCCCGCTTCGGCGTGACGTTTCCTCAGTTCGCGAAGATCGAGGTCAACGGCGAAGGCGCCGATCCGCTGTTCGCGTACCTGCAAGAGCAAAAGGGCTTCGAGGGGTTCGACCAGGGCCATGAGCTGACGCCTGTTCTGGAGGACCTGCTGGCAAAGGCCGATCCCGGATACGCCCAGAAGCCTTCCATCAAGTGGAACTTCACCAAGTTCCTGGTCGATCGCGACGGGAACGTCGTTCGCCGCTTCGAGCCCACGGCAAACATTCCCGATGCGGTCGCGCCCGCCGTGGAAGAGCTGCTGTAGTCGGTTGCGGGCCAAGTTGCTTTCCGACCGGGGTGCCGAGCAACGCTTGGGCACCCCGTTTTGCACCTGCGCGCCTTTACGCCTCCAGTTTGAGGTCGCCGTCCTTGATGAGCCCCGCTTTTCTCATGCCGGTGCATATTCCCCAGCTGAGAAGGGCGGGCAGGATGAAGCAGATCAGCGCTAGCCCCAGCCAGTCGAGGGGCCCGGCTGCCGGTGCGCCCGCCATGGCGTCTGCAACCCATCCCGTGTACACGCCGATGGGGCCTACCAGCCCGCACGTTCCCATGCCCGATGCGATTGCGCTGCCGTTTTGCTGGAGTTGAAAGACGCAGGTGGCGATGGGGCCGGTAATGGCCGATGCCAGAATGGGCGGCAGCCAGATGATCGGCTTGCGCACGATGTTGCCCATTTGCAGCATAGACGTACCCAAGCCTTGCGACACCAATCCGCCCCAGCTGTTCTCTTTGAAGCTCATGACGGCGAACCCCACCATCTGGGCGCAGCATCCAGCTACGGCCGCGCCGCCTGCCAGCCCCGTCAAGCTGAGGGCGGCGCAGATGGCGGCCGACGAGATGGGCAGCGTCAAGGCGATGCCGATGACCACCGACACGATGACGCCCATGAAGAACGGCTGCAACTCGGTTGCCCACATGATGAACCCGCCCACGGACGACGCCAGGGCGCCGATGGCCGGGGCGACGGCGATCGACAGCCCGCAGCCCGCCAGGATGGTGACGGCGGGCGTTGCCAGGATGTCGACCTTCGTCTCCTTCGACACGGCCTTGCCGCACTCCGATGCCACGATGGCAACCACCAGCACGGCAAGCGGCCCGCCCGCGCCGCCCGCAGCGTTCGCGGCGTAACCCACGGCGGCAAGCGAGAACAGAACGAGCGGCGGCGTTTTCAGGGCGTACCCGATGGCGATGGCCATGGCGGGCCCGGCAACGCTTTTGGCGAAGCTGCCTACCTCGTTGAAGAACGCGATTCCCGTAAGGTCTCCCACGGTGGCGAGGATGGTTCCGATCAAAAGCGAGGCGAACAAGCCTTGCGCCATGGCCGACAGCGCGTCGATAGCGTAGCGCTGCGGCGAGATCTCGATGTCCTTGCGCGCGAGAAAGGAAGCAAAGGCTCCTTGCGACATGATAATCCCCCTGATTGTCGAGCGGTTTCGTGGAACTGTACCCGTTCGATCTCTCAGGGGGAATGCTCGGCGGCGTTTTTTCGGCGAGGAGCGCTTACCGTGCGCGGTCGTCCAGCCATTCGATGGCGTCGCGGATAACGCGGTCGCGCTTGAACTCGTTGAATATCTCGTGGTAGAGGCCGGCGTAGATGCGCAAAGACTTGTCCGTGGCCGACACCTCCTTGTACATGTCGATGCTGTCTTGCGGGCTGACTAGGCCGTCATCGCCGCCGTGCAGCAAAAGCACCGGGTCGGAGAAATTCGCAGCGTGCTCGCGGAGCCATACGTGGCCGTCGTGCACGGCGCGCAGCAGCGCAACGGAGAACTCTTTGACGACGAACGGATCGGCCAGGTACGCTTCGCCCACGGCGGGGTCCGAGCATACGCCGTCGCCCAGCTCGTTGGGGAGGTAGGTTTGCGGGTCGAGCCCCTGCTCGACCACGCCCGCTGCCAAGCCGGCATGATCGCGGGTCCAGGCTCCCGACAGCACGTAGCCGTCCAGCTTCCCGGGGTACGTCGTTGCGTAGCTGGCTGCGCCGAACCCGCCCATGGAATGCCCGATCATGAACAGCGGCAGGTCGGGGAAGTGCGCGCGAGCCTCTTCCACGAACAGATCCGTGTCGGCCACGATCTGCTGGCGGTTGTCGTACCAGACCGCTTTGCCCATCGACCGGCCATGCCCGCGATGGTCGAAGCGCACCACGGCGTAACCGGCCGCCAGCAGCTGCTCCACCACGTAATCGTAGCGGCCGTAGTGCTCGCACAGGCCATGGACGATGACCGCGCACGCCTTCGGGTTTTCGGGCGCGTCGATGCGTCCGACCAGCAGGAATCCTTCTGCTGCCTTCTTCGTGAGTTCCTGGTGCATGGGACCTTCTCTCTATCGGGTACGACGTTGGTTCCATTGTAGCGCGTTGCGCAGGGGGAAGCGGGGCCGGCTGCGCGGCGGCGACGCTCGATGCGCAGACACGGGCGCATTGCGCATCCGCGCCTGCGTGCCGCGCGCGACCCGGCTTCCGGGCGCATCACGGGCCCGCGATGCACGCCATCCCCAACCGCCCGTGCTCCATGTGCGTTTCCTGCTCCCACGGACCCCGCGCTGTCGTTCGCGGGTTCCGCGCCGTCCGCGAGCCCTGCGAACCCCGCGGGTCCCACGCTGTCGTCCGCGAACCCCACGGACCTCGCAAGTCCTGCGTCGTCGTCCGCGAACCCCGCGAACCCCGCGTCGTCCGCGAACCCCACGGACCTCGCGAGCCCCGCGCCGTCGCCCGTTGCATCGATTCTTATTGGGGTCTTGACGGCGCGGATTCCTTCCCTATACTGAACACCTAGTGATTTGCTGTAGTATTCGGATCGGCTTTTTGCACCCGGAAGGAGGTTGGCCATGATAGCTGTTTTCTCGTACATGAACATGATGATGCCCCGCGCTCTGTCCGTGCTGATGGGCATGCGTCCGCGCATGCGCATGTCGTGCTTCGAGAATTGTCGCAACGCTATCCTTGTTTCTTAGGGTGAACGTACATACCGTGTCGCGATTCTCGGAAGCCTCAGGCTTCTTTTTTTATGCCCGAACTCGGGTCGTCCTCCTGCAAAAGAAAGGTACTTGTCATGAAATGCAAGCTTGTTGCTCTGCTCTCGATCGTTGCGAGCCTGTGCGCCGCGCTGGTCCTGTTTTCGGGCTGTTCGGCCCCTGGAACGGATGATTCCGGCGCGAAGTCGCTCAAAGTGGGCGTGGTCGCCGGTCCGTATCAGGATCTGTTTCGCGAAGCCGTCGAGCCGTCGTTGAGGGAACGGGGGTATTCCGTGAGCTACGTTGAGTTCTCGGATTACGTCCAGCCCAACAACGCCCTTGTCAACGGAGACATTTCGCTTAACGTGTTCCAACATTCCACGTATCTGAACAGCTTTGCCCAGCAGCATGGCCTTGATCTGGCCGCTCTCGCCGAAATTCCTACGGCGGCCATGGGCGTTTTCTCCAACAAGGTGGGTTCGCTCGACCAGTTGAGCGAAGGGGCGACGGTGGCCGTTCCCAATGATGACACCAACCTGTCGCGTTCGTTGCGCGTGTTGCAACAGGCTGGTCTTGTCTTTCTTGATTCGGCGGTGGACCCCGCCAAGGCGACGGTCGACGATATCGCGTCCAACCCCAAGAACATCGTTATCAAGCAGGTCAACGCCGAGATTCTGCCCACGGTGCTCGATAGCGTGGACGCAGCCGTGGTCAACGGCAACTACGCCATCGGCGCGGGCCTCGACCTTGCCGACGCGGCCTACATGGAGCAGCTTTCCGAGGGCTATTACAACGTGATCGCGGTGCGCGGAGAGGATGCTGCCGCTCCTTTTGCCCAGGACATCGTTGCCATTGTGGGCTCGGACGCCTTCCGACGCGCCATCGAGGACCCCAGCCGCCCCTTCTCCGCCTTCAGTAGGCCGAGCGGTTACTAAGAGGATTCGTCCACGTGAGGAGCATCATGATCGAGTTGAAAAACGTGCGCGTCGAATTTCCCTCGGGGCAATCCAAGGCGCCGGCCGTTGACGGGGTGAGCCTGGCCGTGCGCGAAGGGGAGGTGCTCGGCATCGTCGGGTCGAGCGGCGCTGGGAAGTCCACCCTTGTCAGAACGATCAACCTGCTGCAAGCGCCCACCGCCGGGGAGGTGATCGTCGATGGCGTTTCCATCGTGGGGCAAAGGGGCAGGCAGCTGCGCGAAACCCGCGCGGGCATCGGCATGATCTTCCAGCACTTCAATCTGTGGAACGCGAAGACCGTCGGCCAAAACGTTGCGTTTCCGCTCAAGCAGGCCGGGTGGAGCAAGCGGCAGACGGACGAGCGCGTTGACGAGGTGCTGAGGTTCGTGAACCTGCTGGACAAGAAGGACGTCTACCCGCGCACGCTCAGTGGCGGGCAGAAGCAGCGCGTGGCGATCGCGCGGGCGCTTGCCCCCAGTTCGCGCATCCTGCTGTGCGACGAGCCTACGAGCGCGCTCGACCTGGAGACCACCGCATCGGTCCTAGACGTGCTTAGGCGCGCGAACGAGGAGCTGGGCGTCACTATGGTGGTCATCACGCACGAGCTGGACGTGGTGAAGCGCATCTGCCATCGGGTGGCGGTTATGGGCAAGGGCCGCATCGTGGAGCATGGCAACACGTTCGACGTGCTTTCGAATCCCCAGTCGGAGGTGGCGAAGGGCCTTGTCGAGCAAACGCAGCGCTTCGACCTGCCTGAAGAGGTGCTGCAGCAAAGCGGAGCGCTGTTCAAATTAACGTACGCGGGCCCTGCCGCAACCGAGCCGGTTCTGTTCGAAGCGGGGTCTTCGTTCGACGTGACGATATCGATCGTGCACGGGCGGATAGAGTACCTTGCCCAACAGCCTTACGGGATTCTGTACGTGCTGGTGAACGGCGAGCCTGCGGAAATAGAGAAAGTCGCGGCGCACTTGAGGGCGCGCGTGGAGCGTTTGGAGGTGGTGCGCCATGCTGGATAACATCGTGCGAATTGCGCCGGAGCTTGGCGTTGCGTTGGGTCAGACCGCGTTCATGTGCTCGGTTGCGCTGGCGGCCGCCGTGGTGGTCGGGGGCGCTCTGGGAATTCTTCTGTACGTCACCGGCACGCGCTTGTTCGTGAAGAACGTCTGGGTCAACAGGCTGGTGGGGGCCGTGCTGAACGTGGTGCGCTCCATTCCGTTTCTCATCCTGCTCATCTTCTTGCTTCCGCTGTCGTCTTTGATCGTGGGCACGAAGATCGGCAGCGAGGCCGTGGTGGTTCCCCTGTCCATTGCCGCGATCGCGTTTTTCGCGCGGTTGTCGGAAACCTCGTTCGCGGAGGTTGACCGGGGTATGCTGGAGGCCGCGTTCGCCGCCGGCGCCAGCAAAACCGCGGTCGTGCTGTTCGTGCTGCTGCCAGAGGCGCGTGTTCCGCTGATCAAGGGCATTACCATCACGGCCATTTCCATCCTGGGCTTTTCCGCGATGGCCGGCATCGTGGGCGGCGGGGGCCTGGGCGATCTGGCGTACCGGTACGGCTACCAGCGCTATCAGGCCGATGTCATGGTGTCGTGCATTGCGGTGCTGATCGTGCTTGTACAGGCGATACAGTTTTTGGGCGACGCGTGGGTTGCCCGAGCTCAGAAGATGCGCTAGCCTCGCGCGCAGCCTGTCGGCCGCGCTAGCGTTCGCGCGCAACCCGCCGACTTGCGTTTTGTGAGCGATGGTTGGCGGGTTGCGTTTGCCATTGGGCTCGTCATGCCCGACAATGGAGACCGGTTGAAACGCCGTTGCGCACCGAGGCGCCGGCACGACGAAAGGGGAGTTGCATGGAGCTTGCGTATGGCTGCCTGGCCTGTACGGGAGACAATCCGCTACCGTTCATCGTGGGCGGCGTGGTGGCGCTCGCGCTTGTCGTGCTGGTGGTGGCGTTCGTTTTTATGCGTCGAAAGTAGCGGGGTAGCCAGTGGAATCTTGTGCAGCCGGAACTCGCGCAGCTGGAAAGCTGGTTATATGCCCGACGCCTATCGGCAACTTGGGGGACATGCCGCAGCGTGCGCTTGCGGCCTTGCAGTCCGCCGATGCGGTATGCGCCGAAGACACGCGCGTCACGGGCAGGCTTTTGGCGGCGTATCGCATCGAGAAGCGCATCGAGCGCCTTGACGAAGCGCTCATGGGCGAGCGCGCGTCGGCCATCGTCGATCGCGTGGCGGCCGGAGAGGTGATCGCGTACTGCTCCGATGCCGGCATGCCCGGCGTGTCGGATCCCGGCTTGCGTTTGGTGCGCGCCGCGCATGAGGCCGGCGTGCCCGTGGAGGTGCTGCCCGGTCCGACTGCTGCGGCTACGGCGTACGTGGCCAGCGGCAGCACGAACCCGCGGTTCTATTTCGGCGGCTTCTTCCCGCGCAAGGATGCGGAGCGCCGCGCCACGCTGGAGTCGTTGCGTGCCCTCGACGCCGCGCTCATCTTCTACGAAAGTCCTAATCGCCTGGTCAGCGCACTTGAATCGCTTGCCGAGGCGTACCCTTACCGCGAGGGTGCCGTATGCCGCGAGTTGACGAAGCTGCACGAGGAAGTGGCGCGCGACTCCCTGCCGCGCCTGCGCGACATGTTTGCCGCTCGTGCGGAAGGCGGCGGCATCAAGGGCGAGATCGTGCTGGTGATCGATGGTCCCAGCGTGGCGGAGGGTGCTGCGGCCGAGGAAGACGCCGAGTCTGCCGCTCGGACTCGAGCGGCAGAGCTGAAGGCTGCCGGCGCGCGCAACAAGGACGTAGCTCGCACCATAGCCGACGAGTTCGGCATTGCGCGCAACGCGGCCTACGACATCGCGCTCGAGGCGTAGGGAGCCGCATGTCCCAGGGTTTTCGCGATGCGCAGCGCGGGAGCGGCGCTCTTGCACCCGCAGGTCGTTCGGCGCGCGGGCGTCGTGCGGGCGATGCTGCGGTAGAGCTTCTTGTGGACGGTCTGCCCGTACGCTTGACGCGCAAGCGCGTGAAGAACCTCAACCTGCGCATCGCGCGCACGGGCGGCTGCGTGGAAGTTTCCGCTCCGCTGCATGTGCGCGACCAGGATGTGGAGCGCTTCGTTCGGGAGAAGCGGACGTGGATCGACCAGAAGCGCGCGCAGGCTGCGTCGTCGCCTGCGGCTCGGGCGGCTCAGGCTTCGCCGGAGCAGGTTGCCGCATGGCGCGCCGTGGTGGAGGCGTGCGCTCCGGTGCTGGTGGAAGCTTGGGAGCCCATCATGGGCGTGAAGGCGGGCAAGCTGGCGTACCGGAACATGACCAGTCGCTGGGGCAGCTGCCAGCCTTCGACGGGCCGCATCTGCCTGAACGTGCGCCTGGCGCTGTATCCCCCGGAATGCCTGGAGTACGTGGTGGTTCACGAACTGTGCCATCTTTTGGAACGGGGCCACGGCCCGCGCTTCAAAGAGCTTATGGATACCTTCATGCCCGATTGGTGCGAACGGCGCGATAAGCTGCGATAAAGCCTGGTTAGAAGGCAAATTAGTTTGCATGCGATACGTTGCCGAACTGTAATGTGCACGTTTGCCGAAGGGTGGGGGCTCCCAAAGTGCCGGTGCTACCATGGCCTTATGGGACAGCAAACGGACAGAGCGAAACACCAGGCTGCGGGCGACGATGCGCTTGCCGCGCACGACGGACTGCCGCGCAGGCAGCGAACCGTCGTGCTGTCCATCATGATGGCCGGCACCACTGCCGCGTGCATTTCCCAAAGCATGATGATAGCGGCGCTGCCCACCATCATGCACGAGTTCGCGGTGAACGCCGCTCTTGGTCAGCTGCTTACCACGTCCTATATTTTCATGCTGGGCCTTATTTCGGCCATGACGGCTTACCTGGTGAATCGCGTTGATGCGAAGAAGCTGTTCGTTGCCGCCATGCTGTGCTTCGTGGCGGGGTGCGCTGCCGCCCTGTTCGCACCGAACTACCCGCTGCTGCTGGCGTCGCGCTTGCTGCAGGCGGGCGGTGCCGGCATCGCGTTGCCGCTCATTCAGGTGGTGGCGCTTTCGGTGTATCCGCGCAACGAGTACGGACGCGCTATGGGCCTGGTGGGCTTGATCATCGGGTTCGCGCCGGCTATCGGCCCCACCGTATCGGGCTTCCTCATAGACTTTTGGGGTTGGCGCTCGGTGTTCATCGTGTTGGGCGCCGTGACCATTGTTGTGATAGCGCTGGCGCTTCCCCTGCTGACCGATGTGATGAAGCGCGAAGGGAAGCGCGAGCGTTTCGATGTCCCCTCGGGTTTGCTCTATGCGCTTGGGTTCTGCGCCATCATGGCAGGGACTACGTTCATGGAGGCGGACGGGAGCTTGAGCGCGCTGCCCGTCCTTGCGCTTGTGAGCGGCGTGGCGGCTTTGGCGGTGTTCGCTCGAAGGCAGGCGCGCATCGATCAACCTCTTCTCAAGCTTGCGTGCTTTCGCAACCGAACCTTCGCCGTGGCTACCGGCTTGGTCATGATCGCGCAGATTGCGTTCATGGCGGGGTCGATCATGGTCCCGCTGTTCGTGCAGGATGTGCAGGGGCTGAGCGCCACGTCGTCCGGCCTGGCCATTCTTCCCGGGGCGTTGCTGCTGGGGGTGCTGAACCCCGTGACGGGCCGGTTGCTGGACCGATGCGGTCCGCGCCCTTTGATCGTTGTTGGATCCGCGGTGCTGGCTGTTGGGACGCTTGCCTTCGCGGCGTGCGATGCCAGTACGCCTGAGTGGGCGGTGACCGCGCTGTTCGGCGTGCGCACCGTGGGCGTGGCGTGCCTGATGATGCCCATGACGGCGTACGCGTGCGCGGCGCTTCCTGCCGAGGACCTGGCTCAAGGAACGGCCATCATCACGTCGTTTCGGCAGATCTTCGGGGCGCTTGCCTCCTCGGTACTCATCGCCATCATGGCGCAGGCATCTTCGAACGACCTGGGCATCGATGCGTTCGGCTTCGGCGTGAGCTTCGAGGTGCAGGCGGGCGTCATCGTGGCCGGGTTCGTGGCAGGGATGCTCTTGCTTCCGCGTGGAAAAGCTCGGAAGGCGGCGTAACGTGCGGCGGCTTGCTTGCTGGTGCGGAAAAGCGGCTCGTTCGTTTTAAGCTGCTTGGGGCAGGCTTGCGCTTTGGGGCGTTGCCGCCTGCTCGCGATCGAGCAGGTAGGCTGCAATGATGTCCGCCGCCTGGCCACGCTGCTGTTCGGGGGAGATCGACGCGGAGCCGTCGCCGTCTTGCGGGCCGTAGTCGCCGAAACCTGCGTGGTTTCCACCCGCTATCTCCACGGTGGATGACTCGGAAGGCAGAAGCCCCGCGTTTTCTTCGAGTTTCGAGCGGTTGAGCACCTGGTCGTTCGAGCCGTATACGGAAACGGCTCCCAGGTTGGCGTGCGAAAGATCGCTCGCGGAGTAGGAGGCCGCCAAAACGATGCCCTTCATGCTGGGGTCGTCTGCGTGATCAGCAGTGTATTGTGCGGCCATGGATCCGCCGAGGGAGTGACCGCCCACCCACCATGAGGTGATCGCGGGGTATGCGGCGCGAACGCGGTCGGCTGCGTTGATGTCGAAGAACGCGAAGTTGAACGGCATCTGCACCACCACGGAGAAAACGCCGCGTTCGGCTAGGTCGCGCATGAGCGGGGCGTAGGCGCTGTACTCGACCTTCGCTCCCGGGTAGAACACCAAGCCGACGCTGGCGTTCGGGTCTCCGAATGCCAGGTATCCGTCGCCCTGCTCAACGGGAAGCTGCGCGGTGGACGCGAGGTTTTCGTGATGCGCGTCTGCGTCGTGGTAGTACGAGCTGGCGTACACGAGAAAGGCGCTTGCTGCCAAGCACGCTGCGACCAGCGCAATCGCTAGGGCGATTGCAAGGCGGCGCGGCCACTTCGCGCGCGGCTTGTGCGCCTTCTTGGCTTGGGGTGTTTCGTCGTTAGCTTTCATGATCGTTATGGTAGCAAAAGAAAGCGATGCAGGGTTTCTGATTTGGGGCACGCAGCTTGTATTCTTGCATGATGTCAAGTAAACTTATCGTAATGTCAAGTGTACTTGACATTACCGTTGGATCGGAACACGGTTGGGCTGGGATTATGGGTTGTGCGCGGGTTCTCCTTCGGGACTGCCGGAAAGGATTCGGTATGGACAAGCATGAGATTCTTGAGAAAAGCCGTGAGGACAATGGGCTGGTCGACGAGCGCTTCCGGTCTATGGAGCAGCGTATGCTCGTGATCGTGGGAAGTACGCTGATGCTGGGGTTGGCAATCTTGCAGGTGTGGGATCGGTCGCACGGTCTTGAAACGAACGGGATCAACGCGGTTTTCATGGCGGGGGTTGCCAGCATGGGGTTTGCGCAGTACTCCAAACTGCGCATGAAAGGGGCGCTCTTCCTGGGCGCTTTCGCTGCTGTTGCCGCCGTGATCTGGGCTGTCCAGCATGTGTTGATCACGATGTAAGGGGATCGTTCGTGATTAAGATGCCCTCGTTCGGCTTTGACGACGTTCATCGAAACGATGGCGAGTTGGAACTGAAGAACCGCCTGAAAGCGGCGCGAGCCGAAGCGGGGCTTTCTCAGTTGGAGCTTGCTCGATTGGTGGGCGTGTCGCGTCAGACCATTTCATCTATCGAGACGGGTTTGTTCAACCCAACGGCGAAGCTTGCGCTCGTGCTCTGCATTGCGCTGGATAAGAAGTTCGAAGACTTGTTCTATTTCGAGTGACGCTTTCGCTGCTGCTTTGCCGGCGACGATGCGTTTGAGCGAAACGCGTTTCGCGTCTTGGTGGACGTTGACGACCCGCCTGCTTACAAGGCGATCGCCGTGCGCTTGGCGGGCGCGTCGAACGAGAGGCTGTTGTCGTCGGTGCTTTGCATCCAAGCGATGTACGTATCGGGGAAGTGCGAGGCCAGAGCCGCGCCGAAGTCCACTCCCAGCAGCGATCCGGCTGCCGCGACGATGCGTGCGGGATTGACCGGGCTTCCGATCGAGGTCAGCACTTCGTCCATGTTGTTCTCGAACGTATCGATCGACGCCAGCCCCGCCTTGTCGTAGGTCGGCATGATTCCCGTATTGCGCTGGAATGCCTCTCGCATGCGGTCGAACAGCGTCGAGAACTGGTCGCTGGAAACGCTTGGCAGCGCAACGGTGGTTCCGTATCGCCCGTATCCCCAGGTTGAGAGCGGAAGCTTCGGCACGATGTCGGATTCGTTCACGATGTTGAAGATGTTGTCGTACGCAGGGCTTTGCCGGTCGGATTCGCGCGTGCACCCGGGAGCTGCGAACGTGTAGGCGTAGATGCCCGAAGCGGGAGCAATCTTGTTCGATGTTTCGCCAAGGTTGTTCAGCCTTGCGGCCAGCAGGTTCGCGATGGCCCCTCCGCGACTGTGGCCGGTGATCAGAATGCGGGTGCGTTCCGGGCTTGCTCCTATTTCATGCGCGTAGCGGGCGAGCGCGCGTTCCACTTCGGTTTCGGCTTTTCCGAACCCGTGGTGGTCGTCGCTGTCTCCCTGTGCATCGTGCAGGTTGAAGTTGCTGATCCATTCGATGCCGTAGCTTCCGCGCACGCCCACGAACACCAGCGTGAGGGGCGTTCCTCCTTGCGGGTCGGGAATGGTTTTGCTGGCGAAGGTGTAGGCGGCAACGTCGTGGGATCCTATGAAAAGCGCTCCCAGCTCGTCAAGGATGTTGCTGCGCAGCGCGTAGGATTCCGTGCGCACGTCGGCGAAGCCCAGGGCCCAAAGCGATTGCTCGGCGTAGGGGGCCGCTCCTTCGACATTGCTGTAGTATTGCGATTCCGAATTGCACACCGCTGCGAGCACTGCGCAAGCCGTGGCTAGATCGTGGTGGTAGGAATCGGCATCTTGAAGCAACCAGGAGTCGTTGAAGACCAAGTTCGTTGACGTCCGTCCCGCAAGGTTCGATGGATTGCTTGCCGTTACGGCCTCGCTGCAGTATTCGGCCGTGATGGTCTTGCCTGTTGCCGAGGGGGTCGGTGCAGGCGCAGACGCTTCGGCGGTCACGCGTGCCGTGGGCACAATGCCCATCGTGGCGCCCAGATAGCGAAGGGGGATCAGGAACATTCCCAAGAACATAAGACTGACGAAGATGGCCGCGGCGGTGGACGCGACGCGGCGTGCGGGCGTGGTGCGCATGGGCCTCCTGTCAATGCGAACGGCGCGGCTGCTTGCGAGAGGCTTCAGTATAGGGGCAGCCTTGCAGGCAGCCGCGCGTCTTCACGCAAAGAAGACCTTTCCGGCGCACGTTGTTAACTTTCCTTAAGGTTTCGCGCGCCTCACGTGCGGGTGAAGCTAGAACGACGTCCAACCGCCGTCGGTTGCGACGATTTCGCCGGTCATGTGCGAGGCATCGTCCGAGGCCAAAAACAGGATCGAGGCGGCTTGCTCTTCGGCTTCGGCATCTCGTTTCAGCATGGACTCGGTCTTTTGCCCGGCCATCGATGCGGCGTCGGCCGGATCCGCCCCGGCGGCTACGGCCGCCTGCTGCTTCTCCATCACGTATGCGTACGCCTCTTCGACCATGGGCGTGGCGGTTCCGGCGGGATTGACCGAGTTGACGCGCACGCCGTAGCGTGCGTAATCCAGCGCGAGGTTCTTGGTCAGACCGTTGACGGCGTGCTTCGATGCAACGTAGGCGGGGTTGCCCGGCAAGCCGGTCATGCCGGCGATGGACGCTACGTTGACGATGGACCCGCCGCCGCCCTGCGCGATGAACTGCCGAAGCTCGTGCTTTGCGCAGAAAAACACCGTGTAGAGGTTGTTCGCCATGGTGTAGTCCATCTGCTCCTTGGTCAGCTCGTGCACGTTGTCGGGCTGGCCCATCACGCCGGCGTTGTTCACGGCAATGTCCAGACGTCCGAACGCTTCGACCGTTCGGGCTACCATAGCCTGGGCGTTCTCTTCTATGGAGAGGTCGAGGGGTAGGAACAGCGCGTCGGGAGCTACGGCGCGAACCTCGGCAAGCGTTCTCTCGCCCTCGTCTTCAAGGCGGTCGACCAGCAAGAGCTTCGCGCCTTCTGCGGCTGCGCGCAGAGCGGTGGCACGTCCGATGCCACGCGCGGCTCCGGTTATGATCATGACTTTTCCGTCGAAACGGCCTTCGTACGCCTGCTTTGCCATGAGATGCCTCCTTCGAGAGCGGGTTGGCGCGCTTCGCGGAAAACGGCGCGAAGCGACACTTCCAGCGTACGCTTTCGGCGATTGGGTTTGAAGGGGTTTCCGCAAAAAGCGCCGCCCCATGCGTTTTCGGCTTGCGCGGTTGGCGTCTGTAGCGGTTTGCGATACGACTGCAGCGGTTTGCGTGATGCCTGCGGCGACTTGCGCGCTGTCGCTGCCAGCTTGCGCTCGCGAAATCGCGTTTGCTGGCAGGTTTTGACGGTTAGGGGTTGTTGTTTCGGGCTTGCGGAAGCAACCTAAGTGCCAAGCGTATTGACGCACCGCTTTGAACTGGGGAAACGAAAAGCGTGTCGATTAGTGCCGAGGCTGTGCGTCCGTGCAGCAACCTCAAACCGTCAAAACCTGCCAAGAATCGCAAGTTTTCGAGCGCAACCCCCCCCTGCGGACACATGGGGCGCCGCAGCCGAGCGCAGCCCGCCCCACGGACGCATGGGGCGCCGCAGCCCGCCCCGCGCGCGGACGCACGCAACAACGCAGCCGAACCCCCCCCCGCATGGGGCGCTGCAGCCGAGCGCCCCCCTCCGCACGGGGCGCCGCAGCCCGCCCAACGTGCGTGCCCCCATCCCGCGCCCGCGCATTTACGCGCGGGATCGTCGTGCCGTGCGTTTTCGACGTGCTTTGCGGCGGCGGCAAACGGCCGTGTTAAAATAACCAGTTGCTGTTGCGCCGCAGCCTTGCTCGCGCAGACGGCACATGCAGGCGCCCGCATCATCCGCGGAGCGCGCCGACCATCCGGCCGACGAGGCATCATGCGCCGCGCGGCCCCGAGAACAAAGGAAGCACCATGTCAAAGGGAACCTACTCGTTCACCACTCCGATCTACTACGTAAACGCAGCCCCGCATTTGGGCACGGCCTACGCTACCATCGCGCCGGACACCGTTGCGCGCTATCAGCGCATGAACGGCTACGACGTGGCGTTCGTGACGGGCATGGACGAGCATGGCCAGAAGGTGGCCGATACGGCGGCGGCCAAGGGCATGACCCCGCAGGATTGGTGCGACTCCATGGAGCCGGCGTTTCGCGATGCATGGGATATGCTGGATATCACGTACACCGATTTCGTGCGCACCACCGAGCCGCGCCATGCGCGTTCCGTCAAGAAGTTCTGGCAGGAGCTTTTCGACAAGGGCTGGTGCTACAAGGGCAGCTACGAGGGCTGGTACTGCGTGCACGAGGAAACGTACTACGCCGAGAGCGACCTTGAGAAGAACGAGGAAGGCGCGTTCGTCTGCCCCGATTGCAAGCGCCCCGTGCAGAAGGCGGGCGGCGAGGAGAACTGGTTCTTCAAGCTGTCCGAATTCCAGGAGCCGCTGCTCAAGTTCTACGAGGAGCATCCGGATTTCATCCGCCCCGAAACGCGCAGGAACGAGATCGTGTCGTTCGTGGCCGGCGGCCTGAAAGACCTGTCCATCAGCCGTTCCACGTTCGATTGGGGCGTGCCGCTGCCGTTTGACGAAAGCCACGTGGCGTACGTGTGGGCCGACGCGCTGATCGCGTACCTCACGGGCATCGGGTACGCCGACGACGAACGCTCCGACGAGTTCGAGCAGCGCTGGCCCATGCAGTACCATTTCGTGGGGAAGGACATCACGCGATTCCACTGCGTGATCTGGCCCGCCATGCTCATGGCCGCAGGACTGCCCATCACGCATACCGTGTTCGGGCACGGCTTCCTGCTGACCAAGGGCGAGAAGATGTCGAAGTCTCGCGGCAACGCCCTCAAGCCGGCCGATCTGGTAAAGGTGTTCGGTGTGGACGCGTACCGCTACTATTTCATGAGCGACGTCCAGTTCGGCAGCGACGGCTCCATTTCCATGGAGCGCATGGTGCAGGTGTACAACGCCGATCTGGCGAACACGTGGGGCAACCTGTGCAGCCGCGTGTTCAACATGACGAAGAAGTACTTCGACTCGAAGGTTCCGGAGGCACCGGCGTTCGCTGCGGAAAACCCGCTGCGCGAGATCTCCGACGAGCTGTATGCCGAATACGACGCGTGCATGTCCCAGGTTGACTTCACCGGTGCGGCGGCTGCGGTGCAGAAGCTTGCCGGTCGCGTGAACCTGTACGTGGAGGAGTCCGCGCCGTGGAACCTGGCGAAGTCCGAAGAGACGGCTGACCAGCTGAAAGCCGTTATCTACAATGCGCTCGAGGCCATTCGCATCATCGCGCTGTACATGGCTCCGTTCATGCCGAACACGTCGGCCGAGGTGTTCCGTCGCTTGAGTTTGGGCGACATCACGGCCGTGACCGACATCGAAGCCGCTACGGCATGGGGCCAGCTTCCCGCCGGCAACCAGGTGGAGATCGGCGATCCGCTGTTCCCGCGCTTGGATATGGACTCTATCGATCTGAATATGGAATAAGCGCGTTTCGCCGGCCGCCGGGTCGGCGGAACCACCCGACGCTGCGGTACGTTCTCGCACGAAGATCACGCGCGGGAGCGTACCTCGCTGACCTGGGGAGAACCTGCAAGAAAGAAAGGGCCTGCCCATGACCGACGAACGACAAGAACCCGTTTTCGACGACCCGCTGTTTCGTCAGAAGCGCAAGCATGGAACGTACCGCGTGGTAGAAGCGCCGCAGCTGGAGGCCGAGGTGGCCGATACGCACGTGCATTTGCAGCTGTTGCCCGACCCGTCGCTTGCGATCGCGCGCTGCGCCGCGCACAAGGTGGGCTTCCTTTGCACGATCGTCGATGTGTTCGAGGACGGGTCGACCACGTTCGATCGTCTGAATTCGTGGCGCTTCGAAGCGGCTGCCGCTGCGAAGCGTTTCACGGGATGGACTTGAAGCGATCCGTTTCCGCGCGTGCCGCGGATTCGCATTGCAACGGGATGCCATCCCCATAACGCGCGGTACTACGACGACGGGTTGGAAGCCGATCTGCGCGCGCGACTGGCCGATCCTCGCGTGTGCGCCGTCGGCGAGATAGGGCTGGACTTCCATTACGATTTCTCGCCGCGCGAAGATCAGCGCCGTGCGTTTCGCCGTCAGGTTCGCCTGGCGAAAGAGGCGGGGCTTCCCGTTGTGCTGCACGTGCGCGAGGCTCACGACGAGGCGCTTGCCCTCATGCGCGAAGAGGGCTTCCCTGCGGCGGGGACGCTGCTCCACTGCTTCAATTTGGGGTGGGACGTGCTGGAGCCGTGGGTCGAAGAGGGGTGCTATGTGGCCTTTGGCGGGCCGCTCACGTTCAAGAACGCCGACGACGTGCGCGATGCCGCCTCTCGCGTTCCGGAGAATCGCCTGGTCACCGAAACGGACGCTCCGTACATGACGCCTGAGCCCATGCGCGGCATGACCTGCGGTCCCGAGCACGTCATCTTCACCGCAGAGCGCATGGCGCAGGTGCGCGGGTGCGAGCCGGGGCAAGACCGCGCGACGCTTCTTGAGCGCATGATGGAAAACGCGCGCGATCTGTTGGATCGCCCTGCAACGGCGTGGCAGAAGGCGGCGTCCGAAGCTCGAGCAGCCGGTTCCGCAGGTGCTGCCTTGTCGCGCGAAGGGTTGTGATGCACGTGAATCGCCTGATTATATGCGGGTCTCCGCGCGCGCGAGGTCGTAGCGCGGCCTTGTGCGAGGCGATTCGGTGGGCGTACGAGGATGCGTGCCCCGACGATCGCGTCGACGTGGTCATGCTGTCCGACGTGCATATCGCGCCGTGCACGGGGTGCGATGTGTGCAGGCGAAACGTGCCCGGGCGCGACGAGCTGTACTGCATCATCGCCGACGACATGGTGCGCGTTCGCCGGCTGCTCAACGAGTGCGATCAGCTTGTCGTGGTGACGCCGGTGTACTTTGCCGGGGTCCCCGCGCAGTTCAAGGCGTTTCTCGATCGGCTGCAACCTTACTTTTGGACGAATCGCCGTCAAGAGCGGAAGCGCCCCGCTGACCTGCACGTGATGGGGGAGGGCGGCGATCCGCACGGATTCGGCCCGCTTGTGGGCACCGTGCGATCGGCTTTGGCCGTGGCGGGGCTTCGGCTGGATACGGTGCATGATTGGGTGGGCCTTATTCCGCCTGATGGCAGCGTGCCCGAAGGTACTGACGTTTTGACGGGCGGGCGCGTGCACCCCGCTTCGGCTTACACGTGCTCGGGCCCCGATGGCGTCCATCCGCGTGCGGTCGAGCCGCGCGCCGAAACTGCGACAGGAGATTCGCTATGACCAAGCTTTCGCCTTTGGCGAGCGTGGCTGAAACGCGTGCGGTTCTGGAAGCGCACGGCTTGACGACCAAGTACTCGCTTGGCCAGAACTTCCTCATCAACGACGCTATCCTGCAAAAGATCGTCGCGCTGTCCCAGGTGTCCGAAAGCGACGACGTGTTGGAGGTGGGCCCCGGAATCGGGACGCTTACCATCGCTTTGCTGAAGCATGCGGGGCGCGTCGCGTCGGTCGAGCGCGATGCGGATCTGCCTGCCGTGCTGGCGGAAACGCTTGCGCCCTGGGCGGACCGCTTTACGCTGATCAGCAAGGATGCGCTTGATTTGCGCACCGAGGACTTGCCGTTTTCCCCGACCAAGCTGGTAGCGAATCTTCCGTATGCGGTTGCCGCCACCGTGGTGCTCGATTACTTCGAGGGCTTTGCGTCGCTGGAAAGCGCCACCGTTATGGTGCAGAAGGAAGTCGCCGACCGCATGGCGGCGCAGCCCGGCACCAAAACGTACGGCGCGTACACCGTCAAGCTGCGCCTGTACGCGGAGCCGGCGGGTCGTTTTGCGGTGGGGCCGGGCAACTTCTTCCCGCCTCCGCGCGTGGAAAGCGCGGTCCTGCGGCTCGATCGTCGTCCCGTGTTCGACGAGGCCGGCGATCCGCTTGACGCCGCCGCCCTCAAGGCTGCTGCCGTGATGGCGGACGCATCGTTCGCGACGCGCCGCAAGACCATAGCGAATTCGTGCAAGACGTATTTCGGCGGGCGCGGTGCCGAGGGGGCGCGCGTGATCGAGCGCCTGCCCGAACTGCTTGATCATGCCGGCATCGACCCCAAGCGTCGTGGAGAAACCCTTGACCTGCCCGAGTTCATTAAGCTGGGAGCTGCTTTGCAGCAAATCGTTTAGGGGCGAAGCGGGGAGGCGGAGCCCGTGAGCCAGGGGAGACGCCTCGCCGGCGCAGCGCTCTTGCCTTGTTGCGGGCGGGCCAACGACCCGCCCATTTCTCGCGTCTTAGGCTGCGTTCTTGAAAGCTTGCAGCAGCTTTTTCCTGAGCGCCTTGCCTTTTCCGCATTTGGGGTTTGCGAGCGGACATGACTTTTTGCAACAAGGGCATGTCCGCCCCTCAATCGGACTTCCGCTTTTTTTCGCGGAAGCCTTCTTGCTTTTCTCGACGGCCTTCGCGGACTTTTTCTTCTTGGCGGCTTTCTTCTCCTGATCGCGTTTCTTTCCCATGGTGCTTCCTGCTCGTCCTCGTCCTTATATGATGCCAATAAAGTAGCATATAAGGACGAAGCTTGTGAACGAGCAAAACGAAAGCGACATAGTTTACCTAAGAAAACATTGCGTAGAGCACGCGAGCGATTCTGCATGAAAAAGGTTGTAAGGGGCTGAAAACATGCGAATTAAGGGGGATTCGTGCAGATTTCCCTCTGTATTGACTGTAATGGTATAATTTTAATTTGTTATCTCTGTATATAGCATAAGCGAGAAAGAGTGAGCATGGATTTAGCGAAACAAGCCAAAATCGTCGACTCCATTCATGATACGTTACATGACTTCGTCGGTCAACGCCTAAAAGTGCGCGCCAACATGGGCCGCTCCAAGATTGTTGAGAGCGAAGGCGTGCTCATGCAGGTGCACCCTCAGTTGTTCATCCTGGAGGTCGATCGCAAGCGCGGGCGCACCGCTCGTCAGTCCTACCAGTACGTTGACGTTCTAACCGGCATGGTTGAGCTTTCCCAGAACGGCGAGCCGCTGTTCGAGCCCTTCGTGCCCGAGGCCGAAGGCGCCGTTTCCGAGGTTAGCCCCGCTGAGGGAGAGAAAGTACTTTCCTAGCCTTTTGGCATACTTATAGAGAAGGCGGGCACCGTGCGAACGGGCCCGCCTTTCGTTTCGAGTCGCTTGACGCTTGGCCTACGCTTCGATCACGTTGCCTTCGGCGTTGACGAAGTACGCGGCAAGGATGGCGGGATGCTTGCGAGCGAAAGCGCATCCGCGCTCTATGCCCAGCGCCAGCAGCGTGGTCGAGTATCCTTCGGCGTCAATCGATCGGCGCGCGAGCACGGTTGCGCCCGCTGCGTCGGTTTGGACGGGGTACCCTGTTTCCGGGTTCAGGATATGATGGTACAGCGCGCCGTTCCGGGTGAAGCACCGCTCGTACACGCCGCTTGTTACTGCGGAAGCTTCCCTGATCGCAACAGCTCCTACCAGTGCATGCTTGTCGCGTGGGTCTTGCAACCCGATGCGCCAAGGGCTTCCGTCCGGCTTTTGCCCGTGCGCAACCACGTTGCCGCCTAAATTCACGATGAACGATTCAAGGCCGTGCGATGCTAGGAGTTCCGCCAGGCGATCGGCTATCCATCCCTTGGCTATTCCGCCTACGTCCACTGCCGCTTGCGGGTCGTCGAGCCGTGCTTCCCAGCCGCCGTCCGTTTGCTCCACGTGCACGCCGCGCCAATTCACATGGGAAAGGGCTTCCTCCAAGGCTATTTGATCAGGTATGACGCCCTTGTGGAAGTTCCAGAGGCGCACTGCAGCCCCCATGGTGATGTCGAACCGCCCTTCGCTGTCCGCGCAGTAGCGCAAAGCTTCGTTCAGAAGCTGGGCAGTATCGGCTCCAATGGGCGTCGACGCCCCCTCGGCAGCGTTGAGGCGCGCTATGTCCGAATGGGGAAGCGTGCGCGACAGCGATCGCTCGAACGAGCGGCAGGCAGCGCGCGCGTCTTCGAACGCGGTGCGGCATCGATCGGGGTCGGCGTAGGCTTGCAACGTGACGACGGTGTTGAACGCATAGAACCGATGCGTCATCATTCCGGTGTCGCTGGGGCCGTGCGTTTCGTGCTCGTGCTCGAGCGGTATCGCGTCGCGCTTGGGCGCGCCTGTTTCGAAAGTATCCATGCGCACAGTATACGGCAAAGCCCTTCACCGGGACGTTCGCTTCCTGCGGCAAGGAGCTTCCCGGACTTTTTGCAGACTGCTGCCTGATAGGAACAGCAAGCGGAACTTTCTTGTGCGGTTGCGACTGCGACTCGCCTTGGAGCTAGTCTTGCGGCTCTGAGGTGGAAACGTTCTGGCGGGCAATGCTGGATTGCTCGCTGATGGCGCGCACCACGTCGTCTCTCAGCGAGGGCACGTCGTCGGTCGAGTCCGCGGTGTCGAAAAGCGACGCGATGGCTTGCGAGAGTTCGATGATGCGGAGGTTCAGCTCGCGATCTGAAGATGTTCCCATAATCGTTTCCTTCCTTCTTTCGCTTGGCTTGTCGTCAATGATGCTCGGGCATGGCTTGCGGTTTTCTTCTTAGGCGCGTGACGATGCCAAGCAGGTAGCGCTCTGCTTGGAGCATCGCTTTGTTGGCATTGCCGCTTGCGTGCACGAAGCAAAGTGGGATGGAGATAAGATCTTCGGGTGCAAGGGGCAGCGCAACGGCGTTCGGATAGAGTTCTTGCAAGGCTGGATCGTCGATGACGAACACCGCACCGTGCTCTTTGTCGAGAAAGCGCCGATGGGCCTCAACGAACGGTTCGAGCATAGTGTAGCTTGGCTCGACGTTCTTCGCGCGAAGGTGGTCGGCTATGACGCCTTGGCAGTACCTGATGTCTTCCGGGGCCGCTAAAGGGGTTTTCCGAAGGTCCTCAAGGTGAATCGCGCTTCTTGATGCAAGCGGATGGTTTTGCGACACCATCAGGGACGGCTGAACGGAATGCAGCTTTATGCAAGTGATGTTCGGCTTGGTCACGCGGCCGAGGATGACGGCGCCGTCGATGAGTCCTTCTTCGACGGCGGACAATCCCGTGCTGCCCGCGTTGAACGACAAAGACAGCTTTATCTGGGGGTACGACGCGTTGAACGCCGAAAAGTCTTGGACGTGCAGCACGTTCCCTCGGCAGGGCGAGCACGCCACGGACACCGCTGCCCGGCCTTCTTTCGATTGCCCGGCTGCGTGGTCTTTCGCGAGCGATTCCAGGTCCGCCAAGCAGCAGAGCACTTCCGATGCGCGTATGCAGAACAGGCGGCCGAACTCGGTGGGCTCGACGGCACGTCCCGTCTTTTCGCAAAGACATACGTGGAGTTCGCGCTCTAGGTCGCCAACGGCTTTGGAGATTGCTTGCGGCGTCACGAAAAGCTTCTTTGCAGCCATGGAGAAACTGCCGTATCGCACGGTGGTTACGAAGTATTCCAGCTGACTGATGTTCATGGACGTCGTTCTTTCGAAGGGTTGGCCTCTCTGGTTCGCTCAGGTACAAATTTATCATAAAACATTAAATTGCTGTGTAGTTTTGCGAGTAAATGGATTGAATAAAGCCCCAGATGATAGCCGTAATTTCAATACGTAACCCCCGGATTACATATTGAAGCTAATTATCATATATCAATTGTATTGCTTGCAACATTTGATTGATCGTTGGTACGTTTTGTTCTTTTGGGGCAAGGGGGCCGCCACCATAATGCTTGACGTAAGCGATTCGACTGCGACGAGGAGCGTGTATGAAATTCGCCGAGGGTGTTGTTTCGTTCGAGTTTGCGGGAGTGACGCTTGTGGGGTGTCTTTCGACGGGGTATGTGATTGGCCTGGACGAGGCGGGCGCGGGCGTTTGCGCGCGCATGTTCAAGGAAAACGTGCCGGTGGAAGACGTTTCCGCTGTCGATCCTCTGCTGCTTGAGCACTTGGTCAAGGGAGGGTTCTTCCAGGAGGCCGTTGCGTCCGAGCGCGTGCTTTCCGCCTATCTTCACGTTACGCAACGCTGCAATTTGACGTGCGCTGGGTGCTATTCCTTGGATGATCAGCGCAATGCGCTTGACGATGCTCCTCTTGCCGATGTTTTGCGCGGCGTGGACGAGCTGGCTGTCGCCGGCGCATCGAGGTTGGTTGTTTCGGGTGGCGAACCGTTTTTGCGCGACGATCTTCCCGCTATTGTCGAGCATGCGAAGCGAGCGTGCGGCTTGGCGTCGGTGACGGTGCTTTCCAACGGAACGTGCATGTCCCGTGCCGCTTTGGAGCGCATGGCGCCTTTTGTCGACTGCGTGTCCGTATCGTTCGATGGATGTTCTGAGGGCTCGCGGGCGTACATTCGTGGAAAGCAGCGTTTTTCCGAGCTGGTCGAAGCGGTGCGCATGGTGCGCGAAGCGGGCATCGCCGCGCATATTATCCCGACGGTTCATGCGCGCAACGTGAACGATCTTGCCGATTACGTGAGGCTGTCCAAGGATTTGGGAGCAACGCTCAACTTCAGCCTGCTTACCTGTGAGCCATCCGACGAGGTTTTGGGAGGCTTGCTGCCGGGGGATGAAGAGCTGCGCATGCTGGGTCGCTCTTTGCTGACGCTCGGAGAAGGCAAGCCGATTCCCGCCATGGACGCGCCGGTGGGGATGAGCCTGTCGGTTCGTCGAAACTGTGGGGCTGGATACAATACGCTGAGCATTGCCGCCGATGGGACGATATACCCTTGCCACATGCTGCATCGTGGCGAATATGCGATGGGCAATGCGTTTTCCGGATCGGTGGCCGAGGCGCTCAGGTCAAACGTGTCGCGGATGTTCCGCATGCTCGACGCGGCGGAGTTCGAGGACTGCGGAGCGTGCCGCTATGTGCGAATCTGCGGGGGTGGCTGTCGGGCCCGCTCGCTGTTCGAATCGGGCGATTTGGAATCGAAGGATTCCTATTGCCTGATGACCCAGGCGTTTTACGATGCCTTGGGTCGAGCCATGTCCGAGTCCATTCAGGGAAGGAGGTAGGCCCATGCTGTTTTATAGCGATGTCGATCCGAAAGCGATCTGCTATCCTATTGGCATTAACGGTTCTTGCTTTGCAATAGGCATTTAGATCGGTTGGCGGGGAGGGTTCTCCCCGCCTTCTTAAGTTGCCGCGATCGAGATGTGCGATCGGCGCAGAGCTTGCACCGTCGTGATTTGTTTTCGGAAGGGGATGTGGGCATGTTCGGCGGTGAGCCTCTATCGGTGGAAGATTCTTTGGCCAGGACGGGCAGGGTGTGCAAGACGATCAGCTTGCTCATGAAGGTTGTTTTCGTGTTGCTTTGCGCGTGGTGGCTGGCTTCTGCGAGCGTGATGGCTTTCTCACTGATCGTTCCGGGCTTTTACGATTACGCGGTCACCTTCCCGTTTTTTCTGGTGTACATTGCCTCTTCGGCGGCGATGGCCACGGTTTGCGTGACGCTTATCAAGGTGTTTTCGGACGCATCGAAAGGTCGGTCTCCTTTTACCATGCTTCAGGTTCGCCGTCTGAGGGTTGTGTCGGCGTTCTTCCTGGTATACGCTGTGCTTGAGGTTGTGCTTACCAGCGTTGTCCCATTCATGGCGGGCGGCGTTGACGAAGGCTTTGTTCCCACGTTGAACCTTTTTCCCTTTGTTGCTTCGGCGGTCATCTTCGCTTTTTCGTTTGTGTTCAAATACGGCGTACTTCTTCAGGAATTCTCGGACGAAACCATATAGGTGGATACATGCCAGTTGTCCTTACACTTAATAGCGTTATGGCGGACCGGGGCATTTCGCTGAACGATCTGGCGGATAAGGTCGGCATTACTAACGTGAACTTGTCTCGCATCAAGACGGGCAAGGTGAAGGCCATGCGGTTTTCGACGTTGGGGATGTTGTGCGAGGTGCTGCAGTGCCAACCTGGCGATATCCTTTCGTATATGTCGGACGAAGAGTATCGGGTCGAGTTCGGCGTCGATCCCTCCGATGATGGGTACGCTGAGCCTTGACGGATTCGGT
Source organism: Paraeggerthella sp. LCP19S3_G8 (assembly GCF_052119225.1). Lineage (NCBI taxonomy): Bacteria > Bacillati > Actinomycetota > Coriobacteriia > Eggerthellales > Eggerthellaceae > Paraeggerthella > Paraeggerthella sp. LCP19S3_G8. Next base: position 30,617 of record NZ_JBQKFQ010000011.1, on the reverse strand, counting down.
CCTGGGCCCCGTTCGTGTACATTTTGCAGAGTGCCGCAAAATGCCATTTGACAAATGGGCCCGATACGGGCAAAATGTTGCCTCGCGCGATAAGCGCACATGCCGTGGGGATGTAGCTCAGCTGGGAGAGCATCACGTTCGCAACGTGGGGGTCGTGGGTTCGAATCCCATCATCTCCACCACGGAATTTTGATCGGGGCGAGCCCAATGGCTTCGCCCCGATTTTTTCTCTTTCCGCATAGTGGGGAATTGTCGGCTTTCGGCTTAATTAAGGATTCCCGCTTTTAAGCTTTTTTCAGTCGGTCCAGGATGTCTTCCACCATTTTGGCATCTTGGATTTTCGTTATAGCGAAGCACTTCCTGCCGGCGTCCTTGAGCGATGCCCCGATGTGATATCCGATTGAATCGTCGATAATCAAGAATCGGTCGTGGAAGGCCCGAGTGTGGTGCACTTTCAATGCGGGATACTGAAAGTTGAACGTGTCGATGTCGGTTTGCGTCAACCTTGTATTGGGCAACGTATGGATGGTCACAGTCGCCCCCGTCGCTTTCTTAGCCAAGATGTTGAGCGTCGAAACGTCGACATAGCTGTCTATGAGCACGATCTTGTACTGGGCTTTCTGAATGAGTTCGACCAGAAGACTGAAAGCATCGAATAACTGACCATCGAAGAAAGCTTTCTGGGTTGTCTCAGGCGCGCTATCTATACAGGCAAAAACCTGGTCGAGCTTTTTGTCGGTCTCTTTCTGATATTCAAGCTGCCTCAGTTCTACTTGTCCGATACGTTCGAAAAGAGCCGCATTGTTTGCGAGGAATCGACGGGTCTCCACAAAGGCGTCCATGATGCGAATGCTCGTCTCGACTGCGATGTCGCTACGGAGAACTGCAGAAAGCATCGCGATCCCTTGTTCGGTGAACACATATGGAAGATAGCGTCTTCCTCCTCTTCCGTTTGAGGTCACAGTTTGTGACCTCAAACGTTCGTGCTCTTCTGAGGTAAGTCGGAATCGGAATCTCTCGGGAAAGCGGTTTTCGTTACGCCTCACTGCTTGATTGAAAACCTTGGTTTCCACGTCATACAGCATTGCCAGATCACTATCTAGCATGACCTGCTGGTTTCGCATAACGTAGATGAGGCTCTTGACATCGATGGGGTCGAATGAAGTCAAAGCGATATCGTTGGTCGCTTTAGTTCCGCTGCTCATCTCAACGCCGTCGTTTTCCAAGGCCGTTCCTTTCAGAAGCCGGTAAAACGAGTATGCCTAAAAACAACAGCGCAATCAAGAGTGCCTCGAGCCCCTTCTTGTTCGAGGGATATGGTGGGTCGTTTTCAAGTCAAAGAACGAATTACCAATTAAGTTACTGAATTGTGATGGTATACGTACCTTTTGGGAGAGCATCACGTTCGCAACGCGGGGGTCGCGGGTTCGAATCCCATCATCTCCACCACGGAAACTTGATCGGGGCGAGGCCAACGGCTTCGCCCCGATTTTCGTACGGAGCACCTTTTGTCCGAAAGGCCCAGTTGCTGGAATGTCGCCCAAAATAAACAAGCTAAGGACTCGGCGCTGCTTTAGCAGCAAATCAAGTGCGAGTGCATACTCACCCGCAGCATAACCACGTCGCATGCGGCTCGACCGATACGACGCCCGTCGCCTTAGCTTCTCTTCTGCTCGTACATCCTGGAATCAGCCAGTTGAAGGACTTCTTCGAAGCTCGATCCTTCGGTCGGGAAGGTGGCGTAGCCGAAACTCAAGGCAATCGGCAATTCAGTCTGCCCGATGTCGACGCGTTCGCTGTTCAGGCTTTCCAGCTTGGAGCAGAACGCGCGAATCCCGTTTTCACCGGACACGCCTCGAAGCACGATCGCAAGCTCGTCTCCGCCCAGTCGGATAGCCAGATCGTCGCTGCGTATCATCGACTGTATCCTGTCGGCAACGCTGATCAGCAACCTGTCGCCGGCATCGTGGCCGTAGGTGTCGTTGATATCCTTGAAGTTGTCGAGGTCCAAGTAGAAAATCGTGTACGAATCGGAACCCTTGGTCGCCGAAGCCTCGAATTGCTTGAGCATGCTCCTGTTTCCCAGCCCGGTCAGGTTGTCGACGCATGCCTCGTTGCGCACGCGCTCAAGCTCGTCTTCCTTTTTCCTCAAGTACCTGAATCGCATGATGGACATGATCAGGCCCGATAGGAACACGGTCAAAACGATGGCGCCTTCCAAGCTGTCCGGACGCTTTTCGATGTCAAGCTGCCAAAATCCGTTCGCCAGGGGAATCTTGACGGACACGGCGCCGCGCCCCGTATAGTTGCTGCTGGCCTCCATGAGCGTCTTTTCTCCTCCATTGACCGTGGCGCTCAACTCGTACTCGCATCCCAGCATGTCGACCGTTTCCAGGTCGATGGTTTCAAGCACGCTCCGAGTGTCCATCACAAGAGACACCATGCCCCAGAACTCTTCCGTTCCGTTTTCGTCCGGCAGAAACACTGCCTTTCTCAAAATCAACCCCGACCCCCCTTGGGTAAGCTCGTAGGGTCCGGATAGCACGGGCTCGCGGGTTTCCAGAGCGATCTCCGCTTCTTTTTTGCGCTCGGGCATTTCGAAAATGTTGTCTCCGATAGCGCTTTCGTTCCTTTCGCGAGGGAATACGTGCTCGACGATGCCATGGGGGAGAAACGAGATATTGCGCACTTCTGGCTGACGGGCTATGGGGTCGAGCAGGATTTCCAGTTCGTCGTCGGAAAGCGTATCGTAGCCGGATTCCACTACGGCTTCCGCAAGCTCGATCCCCAGGTAGGCTTGGCCAAGGGTACTCTCTATGCGGCCGCTGCCAAATTGCAGGAACGTTCCCAGGTCGCCCTGGTCCCTGTTTAGAAATCCGAGGGACAAGATAAGCACGACCAAGATGTCGATGGCCAGCATGGCAACCAGCGAAGCTGTCGAGTTTCTGATTCCTGCACGCATGGGGCTCCTATAGTTGAAGCAAGGCCCGCTCGGGCGCAAACTCCTTAGACATGAGAAAGATATGCGCGTCACTCATAAGTCCATGATACCGCATAAACGGGTTGCGACATTGAGGATCGAAACCGCATCGGCATGAGGCTGACGCAGCATGTAAGGGTTTTCCCCTAATGCGCAGGGTGAAATCCCCGCAGTTGATCTTGGTATGCTCGCTTTATGTTGAGAAAGCTTGTATATTTTGTGGAGGAGAGATCGTCAGTCAAAGGGAGGAGATTTGTATGACTAAGGTCAAGAAGAACAAACTCGCTCTCTGGACCGCATCGCTATGCGCGTTTGGTATGGTCATGGGGCTGGTTGCATGTGCGCCCCAGGCTGCTACCGACGGCAAAGCGGACCAGAAAGAAGAGAGCAAGACGCAGAAGGTGGAAATGCCCGCTGCAGACGAGTTCGGCGTTGTCGTTGCTGATTCGTGGAAGGACATCTATCCCGATCAGTACAAGACGTACAAGGAAAACGATGCCAATTCGCCGGATTCCGGCAAGCATAACTATCTGGAGCTGTACCCGGCTCTGAACACCATGTACAAAGGTTATGCGTTCGCATTGGGCTACGACGAGGCTTCCAGCCACGTGTATTCGCTGAAGAGCGTGAAGGAGACTCCTCGTACCATCAAGAAAGAGCAGCTTGCCGGCTGTATCACGTGCAAGACGCCGCAGTTCACCGCCATGGTGAACGAAAAGGGCGAGGGCGTCTACAAGGAGAAGTTCAACGACATGATCGGTCAGTTCACCGAGCCGATCAGCTGCTACAACTGCCACGAGAACGATCCGTCTCAGATCAAGTTGACGCATTCGTACTGGGTTGACTCGCTGGGCAACGCCGCCAACGACGACAAGGCTGCCCCGCTGGGCGCCCAGGCGTGCGGCCAGTGCCACAACGAGTACTACTTCGATGGCGAGACCAAGGCCACCACGAACCCGTACACGGGCCTCGAGCAGATGACCCCCGACGCTATTCTGGCGTACTACGACGAACGCAACTTCAAAGATTGGGAGCATGCTGACACGCTGGCCCCCATGCTGAAGGTGCAGCATCCTGAGTTCGAGACCATCTACGGCGGCAAGCAGACCACGATGGCCAAGAACGGCTACAGCTGCGGCGATTGCCACATGGGCACCGTCGAGGGCGAGAACGGCGAGTACACGTCTCACAACTGGACCAGCCCGCTCGAGAACAAGCAGCTGCTCGAGAACGACTGCAACAGCTGCCACAAGGATCTCAAGAAGCAGGTTGCCGATTGGCAGGCTGAAGAAGAAACTCGCGTGACGGCTATCAGCGAGAAGATCGAGGCTCTGACCAAGGGCATCGCCGAGAAGTACGCTGACGAGATCGCCGCCATGAAGGCTGCCAAGGAAGCAGGCACCGAGGTTCCCGCCGCTTCCGAGGAACTGGCCTCCTTGCAGAAGATTCAGCGCAACGCTCAGTTCTACTGGGATTTCGTGATGGTCGAAAACAGCGAGGGCGCCCATAACCCCACGCTGACGTTCGAAACGCTTGACAAGGCCGAGAAAGCTGTCGACGAGGGGCTTGCGAAACTCGCATAACGCGACAGGGACGTTCTCTCCAACGTTTCTGAGGGCAGGGGAAGGGGGCGCATGCTTCCTTCCCCTGTTCCAGGGGAGCCGGATTTCGGTCGTGCGGGGTTACGCGAGGTTATGCAAAAAATTGAGCGAAAAAAGCCGAATCACACGAAAAATGGGGGCAATCCGGGCTAATTCCCCCCAAATGGGTGATAGGTTTTTTCCCGGTTGACCGGTAGTATGCATGTGGTAAAGTTCTTGTGTTTCCGTTTGGCATCGAAACGATGCTTCCCTAAACGGACGCAGACGGGATGCAAGAGACGAGTATGTTTGAAAGGGGGTTAAAGAGTATGAGCGAAGAGGAAACCAAAGTGGAAGCCGCCACCGAGGCAACTGAGGCTGATAACTCCACGACCAAGGAAGCCGCTCCTAAGAAAAAGGGAAAGAAGTGGCCGATCGTTGTGGGTGTCGTCGCGGTTGTTTTGATTGCAGCCGGTGCCGGCTTCTGGGTTTGGCATGAGCAGCCGAGCTTCTGCAACGCCATTTGCCATACGCCGATGGATCAGTACAACGCTACGTACGACCAGGAGCCGAACACGGCAGGCGTTGACAAGTGGGGCAACGAAGTGAAGAACACCAGTTCTATGCTGTGCGTGTCGCACAAGATGCCGACCGATCAGGGCGGCGCTGGCGCAACGTGCATGAGCTGCCACATTCCGACTATGTCGGAGCAGATGTCCGAAGGCATCAACTGGGTTACCGGCAACTACGTGTATCCGCTTGAGGAGCGCACGGGCGCCGATCTGGTTGAGGCTCGCGGTCTTGAGGCTGACCAGTTCTGCCTGAACGAGAGCTGCCACAACCTGACGCGCGACGATCTGGTGAAGGCTACGAGCGGCATGGAGTTCAACCCGCACGTGCCGCAGCATGGCGAGATCGAGTGCACCGAGTGCCATAAGGCACACCGTGCGTCGGTGATGTACTGCACGTCGTGCCACAGCGAGGCCGAGGTGCCCGAGGGCTGGCTGACGGTCGCTGAGGCGAAGAAGCTCCAGACGGCGTAAAGCTTTGCTTCGTACGCTCGCGTTTCGAGCGAACAATTGAATAGCACGAGGGAGCCCGCCTTAAGCGCAATGCGCTTGGACGGGCTCCTTTTGTCAAAGGTCCGAAGAACGAAATGGCTGGTCGCGGCACGTGCGAAGTACGCTTCGCATCGCGAGCGCACACGCCGTGGACGGTTCGCATGGCAAGCTCTTGGATTTTGCCATGGCGCTCTTCGGAACTTTGAGACATTGCAGAAAACAGTACGGGAAACAGCATGAGGAGGCGAGCGTGAACGCGAAAACGAAACGTCGTATGGTCGTGGTGACGGGGATTATCGTTATGGTGCTGGTCGTGGTCTTGGCCGTGGTCGGGGGATCGAGCTCTGCCAAGAGCGTTTCGATTGCAGAAGCTGCAACCGGGGGATACGCTGACCAGAAGATCCAGGTGAGCGGCAACGTGGTGGAGAATTCTTTCGAAACGAAGGACAACGTGCTGACGTTTGCCATTTACGATCCTGAAGGCGACAAGTCCCAGCAGGTCAAAGTGCGCTTCGAGGGCGGCGTTTCGGCTACGTTCGGCAATGACGTGACGGCGATCTGCACGGGCAAGATGACCGAAGAAGGCGTTCTGAACGCGTCCGAGCTGGTTACGAAGTGCCCGTCGAAGTACGAGAACTCGGCCGACGCGCTTACGGTCGCCCAGTTGGTGGGCTACGGCGACGAGGTGCTTGACAAGCCGGTCAAGGTGGCTGGCTCGGTGAAGGCCGGCACGCTGGTCGCGGCCGGGTCGGGCGACCGCTTCGTGCTTGTCGACGCGGAAAGCGGGGAAGAGCTGCCGGTTCTGTTCGACGGCGCCATCTCCGACGAGATCAAGGACGGCACCCAGCTGGTGCTGACGGGCTCCATCAACGCTGGCGGCAAGTTCGCCGCGACCGAGGTGGCTTTGCAGGGCTAGCGGAAACGCGAATCTTAAGACGATAGGCGGCGGCTTCGGCCGCCGCTTCGGAAGGAAACTACATGGCAACTATTGGTGTGATCGGGCTTCTGGTCGCTTTTGCGGGCGTGGCGGTGTCCGTCGTGTGCCTGCTTGCGGGCGCGCTGCTTGCGCGTAAGCGCTCAGGCGGTATAGGCGAGACGCTGACCTGGGGCGGCCATATTGGCGTGATCCTGTCGGCGGTGGCGCTGACGTTCTGCTGCGGCATCCTGGTCTTCTGCTTCATGACGGGCGACATGAGCATCGAATACGTTTTGCGCCAGCACAGCGACGCTTCGGGCGAGCTGGCCTGGCTGTACAAACTGTCCGGCTTGTGGGCCGGTCGCGAGGGCTCTCTTCTGTTCTGGGCGTGGCTCATCGCCGCGTTCAATGCGGTGGTGGCCGTGCGCAATTTGAAAAGCCCGCGCAAGCTGGACTCCATGGCCTTGCTGGTCAGCCAGCTGGTGTTGGCCGCGTTCGTGGGCGTGCTGCTGCTTTCCGAAAGCAACATGCCGTTCACGGCCACGCCGCTCAAGTACTTCAATTCTGACGGCACGCTGACCAGCTCGGCTTCCATGCTGGGTATGAACACGCTGCTGGAGCACTGGGCTATGGCCATTCACCCGCCCACGCTGTTCATCGGCTACGCAGGTTTGACCATCCCGTTCGCGTACGCCATTGCCGCGCTCATCGTGAACGACTCCTCTAAAGAGTGGGTGGTCCGTTCGCAGCGCTACACCCTGTTCTCGTGGTTCTTCCTGGGCGTGGGCATCGGCCTGGGAGCGGTTTGGGCGTACGTCGTGCTGGGTTGGGGCGGCTACTGGGGCTGGGACCCCGTGGAGAACGCAAGCCTTTTGTCGTGGCTTGTGGGCGTGGCCCTCATCCACAGCTTCACCGTGTATCGTCAACGCGGCGCGTTCAAGCGCTGGAGCGTGATGTGCGCGTGCCTGACGTTCGCGTTCGTAATCGTGGGCACGTTCATCGCGCGCTCCGGCTTGGTTCAGTCGGTTCACGCGTTCGAGGGCGACCCGGTTTCGCTTGTGCTGTTTGGGGCGCTGATCGTGCTGTCCGTCGTGGCCGGTATCGTTGGGCTGGTCATCCGTTGGAAGAGCTTCGGTCCGGGCGCTTCGGGTTCCGACGATGTTGAGAACATGCTCTCGAAGGATGCGGCCTACTACTTCAACAACGTGATCATGGTGGTGTTCGCCACGTTGCTGGCGTACCTGACCATCGCTTCTGCGCTGCCGGGTTGGATGCCGTTTGGCGGCCAGGCTATTTCCGCTGGCACGTACAATGCCATCGCCCGTCCTTTGGGCATTGTCTACCTTGCCATTTTGGCTATTTGCCCTCTGCTTTCGTGGGGCAAGACCGACGGCAAGCAGTTCTGGAAGCGCGCGCGCGTGCCGGCCGTGTGCGCGCTCGTGCTGTTCGCCGTGCTCATGGTGTACTTCGTGACGTATCTGGTTCCCAGCTACAACGCGGTGATCGCGGCAGGCGGCATCAATGCCGAGGGCCTGATGGAAGAAGGTCCGGCGTGGTACTACAACGGCTTGGCGGCCGTGGGTCTGCTGGTGGCCAGCTTGCTGTTCTTCAACTCGCTGTTCATGCTGGGCCGCGCGGTTCGCGGCTACCAAAAGGGGCATGGCGGCAATCCGGTGTCGGCTGCCTTCGGCATGCTGGTGAATCGCGCTTCCACGTTCGGCGGTTTCGTCGCGCACTTCGGCATGGCGGTCATCCTGGTGGGCTTGATCGGCTCGTCCATGTACGTGACGGAGAAGGTTGCCTACGTCGGCTACGACGAGGCCACCGATACCGCTTCCGAGGACTTCGTCGTCAAGGACTACACGCTCAAGTACACCGGCAACGAAATCGTGCCGCAGGACAACAAGGACGACATCCTGTACACGGTGCACTTCGATGCGTACAAGGACGGCCAGTTCGTCGGCTCGGTTGATCCGACCGTGCAGTTCGTGCAGTCCACTCAGCAGCAGAAGCTGGTGGCCAGCGTTATTTCGTTCCCGACCGAGGACTTGTTCGTGGTGTATCGCGGCGTGAACGAAAACGGCGACTTCTCGATGGACGTGCGCGTGAACCCGCTGATCTCCCAGGTTTGGATCGGCTTCTTCCTGCTGATGGCAGGCGTGTTGATTGCCACGGCAGGCAAGCGCGGCGCCAGCCGCAAGCTGACGGGTGCGGATGCTGCTGCGTCGATGGAAGATTCGAAGAGCGAGGGCTGCGAACCTGCATCTGCGAAAGCGGAGGCGTAATCGTCATGACCGATGCGCAAGCGGCTATCAAGACCAAGAAGCTCTCCAAGGTGTTCGGCAACCGTCGCGCGGTGGACAACGTGTCCATCGAAGTTCCCCAAGGCGCGTTCCTGTCCATCTTCGGGCCGAACGGTGCGGGCAAGACGACGTTTCTGCGCGTGCTGTCCACGCTTGCCCGCGCGTCGTCGGGATCGGCTACGCTCATGGGCATCGACATCAAGGAGGAACCCGACAAAGCGCGCGACCACATCGGGCTCATTTCGCACAACTCCATGTTGTACCCGGATTTGACGGCCGAGCAGAACCTGCTTATCTACGCGCGTCTCTACGGGGTGGAAAACCCCGAGGCGCGCGTCCTCGAACTGCTGGAGTCGGTTGAGCTGAAACATCGCCGCTTGGACGTCGTGCGCACGTTCTCGCGCGGCATGACGCAGCGCTTGAGCATTGCGCGCGCTCTGATTCACGATCCTGACGTGGTGTTTCTGGACGAGCCGTACTCGGGATTGGACCCGCATGCCGTGGAGATATTCGATGAGCTGATCGAGCAGCAGCGCGAGGGCCGCACCTTCGTCATGGTCAGCCATGATCTGCAGAAGGGCTTCGCCATGTGCACGCACGCGCTGGTGCTGGCGAAGGGCAAGGTGGTCGCGTTCGATCAGAAGGACGCGCTGGACTTCGACGAGTTTTCCGGCTTGTACCGCCAGACCGTCGGCATGGGGGTGGCGTAACATGTCCGTGGTTTTGAAGAAGCCCTCGACGTTCCAGCAGTACAAGACGCTTTTGCGCAAGGACTTGGAGCAGGAGTTTCGCACCAAGGAGATGCTCACGTCCATGGGCATCTACGCACTGTTGGTGCTTATCGTGTACGGCGCGGCGCTCGGCCAGACCACGAGCGCTTTGGACGTGCTCCAGATCAGCGGCGGCCTTCTGTGGGCGCTGATCGTGTTCACGTCGCTGCTGGGTTTGAACCGTTCGTTTTCGCACGAGAAGGAGCAGGGCTGCATGGAGGGCATTTTGCTGGTGCCCTTGGATCGATCGGTCATCTTTCTGGCGAAGGCTACGTCGAACCTTTTGTTTTTGCTGGTGGTAGAGGTTTTGGCCGTGCCGCTGTTCTACTTCTTCTTCCTGACAACGGTTTCGCCGTCGGAGCATTTTTGGCTGCTCGTAGTGCCGTTGCTGGTGGGAACCGTGGGCATGGCGGGCATTGGCACGCTTTTGTCCACCATCACCATCAACACGCGCGGCAAGGACGTCATGCTGGCGGTGCTGTTCGTGCCGCTCATCTTCCCGCTGCTGTACGCGTGCGCGTCGGCCACGACGGCCGTGATCGTGGGGGCCGAGGGGTATATGGACGTGTTTTCGCTGTCGCTTATGCTGGCGGGTGGCTACGATGTGATCATGCTGCTGCTGAGCTGGGTGCTGTACGATTTCGTTATCAGCGCGTAGGCGCTTCGCCGGCCTGATGGTCGCTGAAGCCGCTCAACGCTGCAAGGTGTTGGGCGCTCGACAAAAGGAGGGTTTATGACTGACGAGAAAAAGCCGCTCAAGCTGCCGGAGGCGGGGCAGTGGCCTGACCGGGTGGCGCCATGGGCGTTGCTGGCAGGGGCCGTGCTGACCACGGTCGGCTTCCTTATGGCGTTTCTTTACGCGGGGCCGGTGAACGGCGCCGCCGTGAACGGCGTGGAGCTGATCGGCGGCCAAATGGTGTCGTCGAAGCTGCTGCTGTCCCAGAAGATCTTCTATTTCCACATGCCGGTCGCCCTGGTTTCGTTCGGCGCGCTGGCGTTTGCAGGCTACTACTGCGTTCGGTTCCTCATGACGAAGAACCAGCGTTTCGACACGTGCGCGAAGGTGTGTATGGAAATTGCGCTTTTGTTCGTGACGTGCACCATGATCACGGGCGATTTGTGGACGCGCTTCGAGTGGGGCGTGTGGTGGACGTGGGATCCGCGCTTGACCACGTACCTTATCCTGATGCTGATCATCATTGCGTACTTCGTGCTGCGCAACGCCATCGACGAGCCGGAGCGACGTGCCACGTACTCGTCGGTTCTGGGCATCATCGCATGCGTGGACGTGCCCATCTGCTACATGGTGACGCGCCTTATTCCCTCGAGCATCCATCCCGTGGTGCTTCGCGAGGGCGGCATGTCGCCGGATATGGGCATGACGGTGGGCGTGGTCATGCTGGGCATGATCATGGTGGGATTCGCCTTGTACCGCTTGCGCTTTCGTCAGGTTCGCTTGGCGCAGCGCGTGGAGGCCGTCAAGGAGCAGCTGGAAGACTAACGCGCTCGGCTGCCGCGTCTGCACGATAGGCGATGCGGCAGCGGGGAATTGCGCGAACATGACGAACGAGTCGTTGAGAAGGAGCATCCATGAATCCGGTTCTTGTTGAAATCTACAGCACCATCATTCCGTCGGCCCCGTATATCATCGCGGCGTATGCCCTGATGTGGGCTGCAATTCTGGTATACGTGTTCATTATCGTGCGCGGTCTGAAGAAGACCGAAGCGCACATGGCCGTGCTCGAGGAGGCTCTGGCCGAGAAGACCGCGGCGAAATAGCGGGACGTTCGACGCATCTTGCGTCCGTGCTACAATAGCGAAACGAATGAGACGAAGCGCCGCTCTTGCGGCGCTTCGCGTATGAAATGCGACTCAAGAAAGGTCCCGAAGCCATGAAAGCTCTGATTCCCGCCGCCGGTTTGGGCACGCGCTTCCTTCCTGCCACGAAGGCGCAGCCGAAGGAAATGCTGCTGGTTGTTGATCGTCCGGCCATCCAGTACGTTGTCGAAGAGGGCCTTGCATCCGCCGCCGACGAGGTGGTCATCATCAACAGCCGCGAGAAGCAGGCTATCGAAGATCACTTCAGCCCGAACCCGGAGCTGGTTGCCACGCTGCGCGCCCGCGGCAAGGATGCGTACGCCGACGTGGTGGAGCAGGTGGGCAACTACAACGTGAGCTACGTGTACCAGGACGAGGCGCTGGGCCTGGGGCATGCGGTGCGCTGCGCCCACGAGAAGACCGGCAACGAGCCGTTCTACGTGCTGCTGGGCGATGTGCTGGTGCCGGACAACAAGATGCTGCCGTGCATGCAGGAGGTGTCCGACGCTCACGGCGGAGCCAGCGTGATCGCGGTCATGCCGGTGCCCGATGACCAGGTGAGCCGCTTCGGCGTGATTGCGGGAGCTCCCGTGACCGACGACGTGTGGAAGATCGACGCGCTGGTGGAGAAGCCGGCGCTTGAAGACGCGCCGTCGAACTTGGCGGTGTTCGGCCGCTACTTGCTGTCCGCGCGGGTGATGGAGCTTTTGGCCGACGTGGAGCCGGGCGTGGGCGGCGAGATCCAGCTGACCGACGCGCTCGACGCCGTGCTGCGCGAAGAGGAGATGTACGCGCTGGTCATCGACCCGGCCGACGGGTTCGACACCGGTACCGTGGAAAGCTGGCTAGAAACGAACAACATTCTGTTCGAGCGAAAGAACGCGGGAAAGTAGGCGTTGGCGGGCTGGGCAAGGGAGCAGGACTAGCAAGGCGGGAAACGAGGCTGATGCCCCGTCTTGCCTTGCTTGCTTTTTGCCCGGAAAAGGATCGGCCCGGGGAGAGGGGAGCTCCGCCGGGCGCAAGGAGGGGGTGTACGGTGCCTCTTGGGCACCGACTCTGCTTTAAGGGGTAAGCAGAAGCAAATTGAAAAGGAGGGGAGCCTTTCATTTGCTGATACCCAGTATAAAAGTTGACCTTGAAAAACGTATGTGTCGACCGTGCGCGTTTTGTGAATCGATGCTTCTGAAAGTAACAAGAAGGTAACCATGAGAGGAAAACGCGGCAAATGCTAGCGCTCTTCGGCTTTGCCCGGTTCTTCGCACGCTGCGTTGCAATCGATTCCCGCAGCTACGGGGACGAAGGCTTCGGCTTTCGCGGGGTGCTCAAGCGCGTCCGATCCGCGCTTGAGGTACGCTCTGAGCGCGCGCAGCGCTGCGGTTTGCTCGGGAGCCAGCTTTCCGTTGACGCGATCGTTCTTCAAGCCTGCCGCAAACATGCCGAGGAAGCGTGCGTACACTATGGCCACGATGGATGTGGCCAGCAGCAGCTGGATGCCCTCCACTTGCTGAATCATGGACGCGGCGCTGGCGAATCCGGCGGCGGCGAGCGTCGAAGCGAACCCGTGGGTTGCCAGCAGCCCTACGGCCATGGGAAACGTCATGCCGGCAAATCCGGGGTGAAACTGCACGCTGAAAAACTTCGGCAGCTTTGCCACCACGTACGCAAGCGATACCGCCACGCAGGCGAACAGCGCCGCGAGCACGATGAGGTTCGGCTCGCTTGCAACGTTGACGTACGACACCAGGCACATGCTGCACGGACCGAGCATGATCGCTTGCGAATGCATGGTGGCTTCGGCGACTTCGCAGCGCTTCATGCGCCAAAGCATGAAGGGCGTAAGCGCAACGTACGCCGCGATGCCCCAAACCACTATGCCTAGTGCCAGCGGCTCGGGCATGAACGGCATGCCGACGACCGTGGCCACCATGACGCCGTTAGTGGTGACGTACCAGCTGGGCATGAACGTCTTCCATTCGAATCGCCGTAGGAAAAAGCGGACGAAGAACACCGCAACGTGCACGATCAGCAACCCGAGCATCGCGAAGAACACCGCCTGAGCGCCGTCGTGCAGGACGGGCGCGAGACCTGCGTAGTATACGCACAGCACCATGATCAGCATGGGGAGGGTGGGGTATAGCGCGGCAAGCATGGGGTTCGCGTATTCCGCGGCTATCACGCTTTTGAGATGGAAGGCGATCTTCAGGCAGTACGCCAGCGCTACGACGGTCGAGATTACGGCGGTTATCGCATGGACGAACGGGTATCCGATCGTTTCGTAAAACCCTCCCAGTACAAGCAGGCCCAAGGTGGCGGGCACTACGGGAAGCGGGAGCCGTGAAACCTTGTCTTTGAGGTACTTCATGAGGAGTCCTTCATCGCGGTTTGCGGACGCATTCCTTCCCTGGAAAAAGATCGGCCCGGGGAGAGGGGAGCTCCGCCGGGCCACAAGGAGGGGATGTACGGTGCCTCTTGGGCACCGACTCTGCTTTAAGGGGTAAGCAGAAGCAAACTGAAAAGGAGGGGAGCCTTTCATTTGCTGGAGCCTAGTATACGTGCCGAGGTTGCAGATGATATGTGACGCACGTGCGCGTTTTGTGAATTGGTGGTCTTATAAGTAACAAATAAGCAAATTTCTTGGCAAATCGTCGCAAGCGCTCGGCGCAGCGGCGAAAGCGCGACGCGCGTCGACGGCGGTTCAGCAGCGGAATTCGGGGTTGTCGCGAAAAAAGATCGGGCCGCGAAGAGGGGAACTTCGCGGCCCACAAGGAGGGGGATGATGCGACGCTCGATGGCGTCGCTACTGCTTCTACGCAGTGCAAACGGAAAGGAGGGGAGTCTTTCGTTTGCGATACCCAGTATAAAAGTCAGCCTTGAAAAACATGTGACCGGCGCGTGTTCGTCTTGTGTAACGGGTGCGGACGATCGGTGAACGTCAACTCGCCCCATGCGGCACCGTTCTTTTGCTATCATAAGCACTCGACGAAAGGAATCTTCCATGCCTGATATCGATCTTCGCTTCCACCGGGATATGCTGGTTCTGTCCGCTCCGGTTGCTGCCGTGCTGCAGCGCCAGGGCTTCGACATCGACCGAGATCTGGAGTACGCCACGCTGGTGGAGCCCGAGGCTGTGCGCGAAGCGCTGCGGCTCAACAAGGTTGCCGGCGCTCAGTGCCTGGTGACTAGCACGGCGGGCATCACGGCTGCTCGTCTGGCGCACCACGGTCTGGAGGAGCGCGCGCAAGAGGTCGTGAAGGCCGGACTGGATATCGCTTGCCAGCTGAAGCCCCAGCACGTGCTGGTGGAGGTGGGCCCGTGCGGGCTGCCGCTCGATCCCTCCAGCAAAGCGTCGCTGAACGAGAATCGCAGCCAGTATGCCGACGCCGCGCGCGCATGCGCAGGGGCGACGTTCGACGCGTTCTTCCTGAACGGTTTCGCGAACCCGTCGGATCTCAAGTGCGCACTCATGGGCGTTCGCCAGGTGAGCGATGCGCTGGTGTTCGCTTCGGTCGACGTGGATGCTGACGGCGTGCTTTCCGGCGGCCGCCATACGTTCGCGGAGGCGTTGGAGGTTATGGTGGACTTCGAGGCGTCGGTGGCGGGCTTTGCGACGCGCGCTCCCCTTGAGGCCGCAACGAGTTTGGCGCGACAGGCATGCGCAGCCGGCTCCCTGCCGGTTCTGGCTCAGCTGATCGTGGGGGCGCACGACCCGAAGCAGGGCGGCGCCACGGAGTCCAATCCGTATTTCTGCCCGGATGTTCTGGTGGCGGCCGGTACGCAGCTGCGCGGTGCGGGCGCTCAGTTCCTGCGGGCTGGCGGCGCTGCCACGCCGGCGTACACGGGCGCCCTTGTTGCTGCAAGCGAGGGGTTCGACGTCGTTCGTCCGGACGTGGAGGCGTAGTCCATGGCTGACTCTTTTCGGACGAACACGGTGCGCAGTCCCCACTACGGCGCATTGCAGAGCGTGGTCGAGTCTTTGTTCGCGGATCGGGACGTGAAGTCCGTGCGACGGCTCGATGTGGTTGTCGCGGCGGAATCGGCGGATCTTCCCGAAGATCTGGCCGAGATCATCGCGCTGCTGCCTCCGGGCACGTACACTCGCCAGCGTCTGTGCGATCAGCTGAACTCGGCTATCGGCGGGCACGCGTGGGGGCAGGTGTACGGAACCGTCGAATAGCGGCGACCGGGCCTGTTTGCTGCGTGTAATAACTGTGTACGCCTTGCGCGTCCGTAGGCGGGCCGGTACTATATCTGAACATTTGAAACGCATTCACCCACTATATGTTGTGGAAAATCTTGGGTAGATCCTGTGGAAAGATTGCGCATAAACCAAGCGAAACCACAGATCGCGCCCTTAAAAGCACGCATTTGGAAGCGATTGAATAAGACTGGCGAAGAGAGGATCAGGCGCATGGTCACGACCATAGTAAAGCGCGACGGCCGCACGGCGGAGTTCAAGGCGGACAAGATTGCCGAGGCGGTGGAGCGGGCGTTCCAGGCATGCGGCGCCATGCAGGATCGTTCGGTTGCCGACGGCATCGCACAGGCTGTCGTGGACAAGCTTGAAGCCGGCGCCATCGAGGGCGTTCCCACGGTGGAAGGCGTGCAGGACCTGGTGGAGGAAACGCTCATCGAGGACGGATTCGTTCAGACCGCCAAATCCTACATTCTCTATCGTGCCGAGCGCAACCGTGCTCGCGACGTGAACAGCCGCCTTATCCAAACGCTCAAGGACATCACGTTTTCCAAGGCATCCGATTCCGACATGAAGCGCGAAAACGCCAACATCGACGCCGACACGGCTATGGGCACCATGCTCAAATACGGGTCAGAATCGGCCAAGCAGTTCTACGAAATGTGCGTCATCGATCCGAAATTTGCGCGTGCTCACCGGGACGGCGACATCCATATTCACGACATGGACTTCTACACGCTGACCACCACGTGCTGCCAGATCGAGTTGAAGAAGCTGTTCAAGGGTGGCTTTTCCACGGGTCACGGCGTGCTGCGCGAGCCGAACGACATCGCCAGCTACGCGGCGCTTGCCTGCATTGCCATTCAGTCGAACCAAAACGACCAGCATGGTGGCCAGGCTATCTGCGACTTCGACTACGGTTTGGCGGACGGCGTGCGCAAGACGTATCGTCGCCTGTACAAAAAGCACTTGGCCGAGGCCGTCGATCTGCTGATGAACGCAGAGGACGCCCGCGCGTTCGCGCAGGACACGCTTGACGCGGTGGAAGCCCAGACGGGCACGATCGCCAGCCTGCACATGGACGAGCAGTTCGAGGCCGCCGTGCGCGCCGCCCTTGCACAGGCGGGCGCCGACGACGCTACGGCTGATCGCGCGCTTGCGTATGCCGCGAAGAACGCCACGGCCGATACCGATCGCACGACGTTCCAGGCTATGGAGGCGCTTGTGCACAATCTGAACACCATGCACAGCCGCGCCGGTGCGCAGACGCCGTTCAGCTCGGTCAACTACGGCATGGATACGTCCCCCGAGGGGCGCATGGTGGTCAAGAACATGCTGTTGGCAACCGAAGGAGGCTTGGGTTCGGGCGAGACTCCCATCTTCCCCGTGCAAATCTTCCGCGTGAAGGAAGGCGTGAACTACAACCCTGAAGATCCGAACTACGACCTGTTCAAGCTTGCCATGCATTGCTCTGCGAAGCGCCTGTTCCCCAACTTCAGCTTCCTGGACGCGCCGTTCAACATTCAGTACTACAAGGGCACGCCCGAGACCGAGGTGGCGTACATGGGCTGCCGCACGCGCGTTATGGGCAACGTGTTCGATCCCGATCGCGAAGTGACGCCCGGTCGCGGCAATCTCAGCTTCACGTCCATCAACCTGCCGCGCTTGGCCATTCGCGCCAAGGGCGATCTGGATCTGTTCTTCGACCTTCTGGACGCGAAGCTTGCGCTGGTGGTGGGGCAGCTGGACGAGCGCTTCGAAATCCAGGCGCGCAAGCGCGTGTACAACGCGCCGTTCTTGATGGGCCAGGGCGTGTGGATCGATTCCGAGAAGCTTTCGCCCGACGACGAGCAGCGCGAGGTGCTCAAGCACGGCACGCTGTCGCTGGGCTTCATCGGCCTGGCTGAAGCGCTGGTGGCGTTGACCGGCCAGCATCACGGCCAGTCGAAGTCGTCGCAGAACCTGGGCCTGGAGATCATCGGGCACATGCGCGGATACCTGGACAAGCTGTCGCAGGAGCGCGGGATGAACTACGGCTTGATCGCTACGCCGGCCGAGGGCTTGTCGGGTCGGTTCGTGCGCATGGACCGTGCGCGCTACGGCTCCATCGAGGGCGTGACCGATCGCGATTACTATACGAACGGATTCCACGTGCCGGTGTACTATCCCATCAGCGCGTTCGACAAGATCGAGATCGAGGCGCCCTATCATGCGCTCACGAACGCGGGCCACATTTCCTATGTGGAGCTTGACGGCGACCCGTCCGACAACCTGGAGGCGTTCGAGGCGGTCATTCGTCACATGAAGGACAGCGGTATCGGCTACGGCTCCGTGAACCATCCGGTGGATCGCGACCCGGTGTGCGGCTACAACGGCATCATCGGCGACGTGTGCCCCAAGTGCGGTCGCACCGAGGCCGAGCACGGCACGTCGTTCGAGCGCATTCGCCGCATCACGGGCTACCTGGTGGGCACGCTCGATCGCTTCAACGACGCCAAGCGCGCCGAGGAGAACGATCGCGTCAAGCATCAGATGTAGCCAGACGCGGGCGGCTCCGGCGGCTTTTGCCGGCCGCCGGAACGCGCCGCCGCTGCGGCCAGCCACGGCACCCTGCCTTCGTGCGATCCCGGAAGCTCGCGTACACAGTACGCTTCGCCTCCGCGATCCCGCGAATTCAGGGCACCGTGGCTGCCCTCGCTGACTTACTACGCCAACCTGTGAGTGCAATATGCGCCCTTCGGGCGCATAAGGAGACCCTCTCGTGACTACTCCCGCCACCATTCGTTTGTACGGTACGGCCCCGGACTCCATCGTCGATGGTCCGGGGCTGCGCTTCGCCGTGTTCGTGCAGGGATGCACGCACGCTTGTCCGGGTTGCCACAACCCCGACAGCCAGCCGTGCGCGGGCGGCGAGGTTCGCCGCATCGACGAGTTGGTGGCCGAGATTGCGGCCAACAAGCTGGCGCGGGGCGTGACCATTTCGGGCGGCGAGCCGTTCGAGCAGGCCGCCGCATGCGCCGAACTTGCTCGTCAGCTGCGAAAACGAGGCTTGAACGTATGGACGTATTCCGGCTATCGCTACGAGCAGCTGGAGGACGGCTTTCCCGATGCCGCTGCACGCGATTTGCTCGACCAGACCGACGTGCTGGTGGACGGTCCGTTCGTGCAGGCGTTTCACTCCTTCGATCTGCCGTGGCGCGGTTCTTCCAACCAACGGTTGATTGACGTTCCCGCAACAAGGAGCCAGGGGCGTATCGTTTTGTGGGAAACTCAGGAAGACGTGTTTCAAAAGCCTCCGTCATGGTGAGGCGTTCGCCTTTCAGGGCGATGAGGATTGCAAGAGGGTAGGACGGCGGCATGGGACAACTCGAACAAGCCATCGAAGGCTTCGTGCGAAGCGATTGGGTTATCACGGCGATAACGGTTGTGGTGATTCTTTCCTTGACGGCGGTGTGCGCGCGGTTGGTGATGCGGTTCATGCGCAAGCTGCTGCATTTCAACGAAGAGAAGAACCTCCCCTCAAGTTCCATCTTCGTCAACATCGCGCGTGCTTCAGTGTGGGTCTTGGGCATCTGCATCATGCTGTCCACCTGCTTCAACGTAGATGTGAGCGCCGCTATAACGGCCATGGGCATTGGCGGTATCGCCATCTCGCTTGGCTTTCAGGACACGATATCCAACCTGATCGGGGGCTTGCAGGTGAGCCTCATGCGCATCGTCAAGCCGGGCGACAACATAGAAGTGGGCTCGTCTTCGGGCGTGGTCAAGGACGTGACATGGCGCCATACCACCATCAGGAACAGCGCTGGCGCAGAGGTCATCATTCCCAACTCCATCATCAACAAGACGGCGCTCGTGCACCTTCCTCCCACCAACCAGGTATCGATTCCCGTTGTCGTGGCAACCGACGGATCCCGTCTTGACGACTTGGCGGAGGCCATCGAGCGGGTTGCCGCCGAGGCCGCATCCGAAGTGGCGAAGCTGACGAAGCAGCCGGCCCTTTCCTTTTCGGCTGTCGAAGATGCGGGGTTCAAGGGATCCATTGTGTTTCGCGTGGCGGATAGCCGCACGGGTGCTCGGGCAGGCGATGCCGTACTGCGTGCCATTGCTCCATTGACCAGGGAAGGCGGCATTAATCTGATCGACGGTGTTTTGGCGGGGAAGCAGCAAGTGGCCGAGGATTCCGCAAACGAGGGAGGGAGGACGAATGGCTGAAACGCGATTGACCGAAGGTCCTTTGCATAACGACGATGGATCTCTGGCCCAATGCGGTTGGGCTACCGCGCTCGTTCGTTCCTACGACCGCGCGCGTGTGAAGGCGCCGGCTCTGCGCATCAAGGAATGGGACTACTACCTGGTGAACGACGATGAGTACGCCGTGGCGCTCACCTTGGGCGATTTGGGGTACGGCGGACTCATTTCGGCGTCTGTCATGGACTTTGCCGAGGGCGTTTCGCATACGGCCAGCACCATGGTTCCCTTGACCCTGGGCCGGTTCCGGCTGCCGTCCTCGTCGTCTTCCGGCGTGTCGCGGTTCCAGAACGGGCGCGTGTCGTTCGACTTCGAGGTGAAGGACGGGTGCCGTCGCATAAAGGCCCAGTTCGCTCGATTCGACGGGCGCGACGATCTGACGTTTGAGGCGGTGCTTGACGAAGAGCCGCGCGACACGATGGTGATTGCCACGCCGTGGGCCGAAGACCCGCTCGCGTTCTACTACAACCAGAAGATCGTTGCCATGCGAGCGCAGGGCAGCTTCAAGAAGGGCCTGCTCGTACATGGCTTTTCGCCGGAGCGTTCGTTTGGCTTGCTCGATTGGGGCCGCGGCGTGTGGACGCGCGACAACACGTGGTACTGGGCCGTCGCGCAAGGTTGGCAGGATGGGCACGGAGGGGCGCAGCCCGGTGCTCATCGGTTCGGACTCAACCTGGGGTACGGTTTCGGCGACACGTCCGCTGCGTCCGAGAACATGGTGTTCGTGGACGGCGTTGCCCACAAGCTGCATCGCGTCGACTTCGGCATTCCCGAGAAAGCGGGGGCTGCGGTTGCGAAGAAGACCGAGGATCGCTACCAGCTTGACCAGCCTTGGCACGTAACCGACGACGAGGGTCGTTTGGATATGGTGTTCACGCCGATGCTCGATCGCGTTGACTGGATGGACTTCAAGGTGATTCGCACCGACCAGCACCAGGTATTCGGAAGGTTCGACGGTACGGTGACGCTCGACGACGGCACCGTGTTCGAAGTGGCGAACCTGTTAGGGTCGGCCGAGGTCATCCACAACGTGTATTAGAGCAAGGGGCGCAGTTCAAGGCGAACTGAACTGCGCCCCTTTTTGTCGTTGGTGGGTGCTTCAGGCTTGGCGCTCGATGCGATGCGGCGGTCGGGACGGGGCGCCCATGTTCTCCGTCCCCCGGAATGAGGCTTGCATACGACTTGCGCGCGAAAAACCGCTCCCGCTGGCAGGTTTTGACGGTTTGAGGTCGTCGAGATGAACTCCGCTTGTCTCACCCCTTTGCTCACTTTTTATTTTACCTGATCAGAGCGTTGTGATGTCGGATGAGGTTCCCAAGGGCGCTCGTCCCGCCGGACCAAACGACCTCAAGCCGTCAAAACCTGCCAGCGGGAGCGGTTTTTCGCGCGCAACCTCTTGATTGGGGCGGCGACGAGGGGGGCGCGCTGCCGGCTGGCGGGGCCCCGCCAGGTAAGGGGGCGCTTGTCGACAACGACGCGCTCCCGACAAGCCGGCCAACGACGCGCTCCCGACAAGCTGCCAACGGCGCGCTGCCGACAAGCTGCCAACGGCGCTCCGATTGGTAGCGGGACGCTGTCGATCGGAGCCAACGGGATGCCGGGCAGCGCCCGCCGCCCGCCGCTACCCGGCAACACCCCGCCAGTCCCCCCAATAAAACGAAGGCGGGGTCATCGACCTCGCCTTCGTTCTGCCATGCGGTTGGGAGCTGTTACAGGCTCGCTGCTTCGAAGCGGCGCTTGAGAGCTTCCTGGTGGATGCTGTACTGCAGGGCCATATCCTTTGTCACGCGGCCTTCTTTTACCAGGTCGAACAAACTTTGATCCATGGTGCGCATGCCTTCCGCGCCGCTGGCAGCTATCACGCTGTCGATCTGGTGCGTTTTCTCTTCGCGGATAAGGTTGCGAATGGCGGTGTTCGCGAACATGATCTCGAATGCAGGCACCGCGCCGCCGTCGATTGCGGGAACCAGCTGCTGGCTGACGATAGCTTGCAGCACCATGGACAGCTGGATGCGGATCTGGCGCTGCTGCGAAGCGGGGAAGGCGTCGATGATGCGATCGACCGTGCTGGCTGCGCCCGTGGTGTGCAGCGTCGACAGCAGAAGCTGCGCCATTTCGGCAGCGGTCACGGCGGTGCCGATCGTGTCGTGGTCGCGCATCTCGCCAAGCAGGATCACGTCGGGCGCCTCGCGCATAGCCGACCGCAGCGCTTCGGAATAGCTGGCCACGTCGGTGGGCACCTCGCGCTGCGTCACGATGCAGCTGCCGTGCTTGTGCACGTATTCGATGGGGTCTTCCATGGTGATGATATGGCCGCTGCGCTCGTGGTTCAGCCGATCGACGATGCAGGCAAGCGTGGTTGATTTGCCTACGCCGGCAGGGCCGGTGACCAGCACCAGTCCCTTTTGCAGCTGCGAAAGGCGCAGGACTTCCTCCGGTATTCCCATCGCTGCGGGGTCGGGCAGCCCAAAGGGGATGACGCGGATCACGGCGCCGAGCGACCCGCGTTGACGGAAGATATTCGCGCGGAAACGCCCGATTCCGGAAATGGCGAATGAGAAATCCTCGTCGTGATTGCCGTTGTCGAGGAATCGATCCATGTTGCGCCCGGATACTTCGTAGATCGCGCGTACGAACGCTTCGGTGTCGGCGGGCTTGAACGGGGGCGTGTCCAGCCGAACTTGCTGACCGCTCGCTTCGTAGGCCAGGGGAAGCCCTGCTATGATGAAGACGTCGGACGCCTTCGCGTCAACCATCTCCTGCAAAAGCTGTTCCAGTTTCATGGTGTCTCCTATCGTGTTTGAGCGGCGCCCGACCAGAGCGTTTCGCCCGAGCTCGCGTTCGTCCACTGCGTCGTTGCTTTCCATGCCGTTATCTCGTACGTTGCGTTGGCGCGCACGGTTAGTTCGATGTCCAACGCTCGGCCGCTTTCGGTGCTGAACTTCGCCGAAACGGTCGTTCCTTCGCGCTTGGCGTTGCTCGGCAGCATGCCGTCCACCGCAACGAGGGCGGCGTCGAGGCTGCCGCCTGCTTTCCGTACGCTTGCCAGCGTTTCGTCGACGTTTGCGAGCAGATTCTGTGCCGCGCTTTCGTTGACGTAGGTGTCTGCGGTGAACGCCGCCTGCTTCTCCGCTGCCGCGTACGTTGCCTGAGCCGTGCTGATGGACAAAACTCCCAGTACGGCCAAACACAAGACGGTCATCAGGGTAAACAGGCTGATGGGTCCGATGCGTACCGATCCTTTCGATCTGCTCATCAAGCCTCCTCTGCGCTGGTCGAGTAGCGGGACGTGTCCAACGTGTATACGGTTTCGGCACCTTGCGTTACTGCGATATGGGCGGTATACAGGGTTCCGCCGCCCTTGTCATGTTGCTCTACCGTGCGGTTGACCTGGTATGTCGTGCTTTCGTTTCCTGCATCCGGCGTACCGTCGACTTCCACCAGGCTACCGTTTGCAATGGTGAACGATGCGGTCATGTTCCCCGATGCTGGGTCGGCTGCGAACGCTTCGGCGTTGTTCGCAGCAATCGTGACGGCGTTTGAAAGGTGGTCGGCTTCCGTTCCGCGCTCGTGCGCGATTCCCGTAAGCTGAACCACCACGGCAAGCGCGGCCATCAGAAATGCAAGAAGCACAAGCGATTCAACGATGAACGCGCCGCCATGCCATGAACGGCGGTTCTCTTCGCGTGCGCGCCTGTGGCGCGGAATCTGCACGACCATCATGAACCCCCTCGGACGCTGCGCAAGGCGACGGAGGTCGAGCCCTGGTCGGTGTACACGGTTAGCAGGCCGTTCTCGTATGCGAAGTCGAATCGCTTCGATTTCACGATTTCACGCGCTTTTTCCGGCGTGAAGGCGGCGTCGGCGCGAGCGTATTCTTCGACGATCGATCCTTGGTAGGCGTACAGTCTTGTTTCGTACACGCCGCTTTCCAGGCGCTCGGTCAGCACGAGCGCCGACCCCTCCGGTCCTTCGGCCACTCCTACAGCGTCGGTCGCATCGTTTGCGCGAATGGAGTTTCCTATGAGCGACAATCCCAGACGTGTTTCGTCGGAGGCGGTGCGCACGGCGTTGATGGACTTGTACGCGTTCGTTCCTACAAGCAGCGAGATCAGGAGAAACAGCGAAAGCACCGCGAACAAGATCGTGATGAACACGCGGTCGCGACTTTGGCTCGGGCGGCTTGCGGCTTGACCCGGGTGCGTTGCCTGGACAAGCGCCTGTGCTATGTTGTGGTTGCCGTTCATTTTGCCAGCACCACGACGTTGGGCATGACGTTGTCGGCGAACACCTCGTAGGTGATTGCGTAGTCGCTCCGGTTTACGACAAGCCCGTAGTTTTTCTCGAGATACGCCAAGGACGGCGGATAGGTGCCCTCGATCGCGCAGCATTGCTTCGCGCTGTTCAGTATGGCGTTTCGCACCGAAAGCTCGCCTTGCTCGCGTAGGGTTGCGCTGACGAAACCGTAGGCGACCCAAATGAGCGCCGCTGCGGCAACGATGGCGAAAAATATCGACATACGTTTGCGCGTTCGCTTTCTGATCTCCTGTTTTGTCATCTCGCGGTACATGGCGTTATCCGATCGATCCCATGATGCCGATAAGGGGCAGCATGACGGCTATCAGCGTTGCTCCCACGCTGACGGTCAAAAAGGCCGCCAAGGTGGGCTCCACGCTGTCGATGAGGCGATCGAGGCGGATGGAGGAGTCGTCGAAGAACGTGTCCGACAAGCTGGCCAGCACGGTTTCCAGGCTTCCCGAGCGTGTGCCTACCACGAGCATGCGCGCATAGACGGGCTCGAACACGTTGTTGTCGAATACTGCTTGCGCCAGGCTTTTGCCGAGCGACGGGTCGGTCATTTGGCCGCGCACGTTCTCAAGCTGGGATTTCAAGGCGGGATGGTCGACCATGGCAACGGCGCGCTCCATAGCGGTGTCGGTGTTTACGCCGGCTGCGACGAACGTGGCGAGTGCGGCCGTGAACCGCCCGACGGCCATTTGACGCAGCGGTTCGCGCGTGAGCGGCATGCGTTCGAGCAGCCGGACAAGCTTGCTGCGGCCTTGGGGCGAGCGGCTGGCGACGATGCCAACAAGCACCAGCACCGTGCAAAGCAGCGTAATGCCCAAAGCGGTCCATCCGATGATGATGGACGCGTTCACGTAAGCGAAAGATCCGCTGGTCAGGTTGCCAGTCAAGCCGGTGTAAACGTCAACGAACACGGGCAGGATGACGGCTACGGTGAACAGCAGGATCACCGTCATCACGGACAGGAGCGCGGCGGGGTAGGCAACGGCGCTTTTGGTTTTAGCGTACAGGCGGTCTTCTTCGTCGTAGTACTTCGCCAGGCTCCACAGCACGTTCTCCAAGCGTCCCGAGTGTTCGCCGGCGGCAACCATGTCCACCACGTGATGGGGGAAGCTCTCTGACTTTTCCAAAGCCTCAGCCAGTGATTTCCCTGAGATCAGCCCTGCATATACGCTGTCGCAGGCGTTCTTGAACGCGGCGTCCTGCATGTTTTCGCCTAGCAGGTAGACGGCTTCGTCCATCTGAATGCCGGCTGAGTGCATGACGGCGGCGCTTTCGCAAAATGCGGCGATCGCACTGCTTTCGAGCATCTTCGTGGCCATGTCCCTACTCGCTCCTTATCTTGCCCTCATGCGCAAACTAGCATGTCAGTACGTGTAACGATCGGTGTAGCCGGTTCCGTCTCCGACGTAGCTTGACGCGCCCCCTGCGGCAAACGTGGTATCGATGCGCGTCCAGGTGTTCTGCCTGACGTCGATACCGGCGCCGATCCACGTGCCATCAATATATATCATGTTCCATGCATGGTATATATTATCAGGCGAGACGTTTCCGGTGATTATCTTGCAGGGAACGCCTTGGCTACGAAGCATAGCCGCTGCGAGGGATGCGTAGTCGAAGCAGATGCCGGTTTTGGCGTTGATGGTTGCGTCGGGGGAGGGAACGTATCCGGTTGCGTCGGCAAGTGCAGCGGCTTTCTCCTCGTCGTACGCTACATTGTCCACGATCCAAGTGTAAACGGCGCGCACCACGTCGCCTTGGTTCTGCGCGTTGGCGCATAGCTCGTTCGCCAGTTTTGCCGCGGCGCTGTCCGGTCCGTAGTTGCAATAGACGCTGGGCCTGATGAACGGTTGGAACTCGTCGGAAAGGGCCACGTTTTGATCGGGCAGGCTGGCCAGTTCGACATAGCGGTTTCCCGACGTGTTCTCCCATACGGTGAAAGAGTAGGTTGCGTTGCCCTCGCTGAGCGGGCACGATATGGGCGTACCGTCGTTGGGGAGGTCGTAGTTGTACTCCAGACCCCCGCTTTTCACTTGGAACTTCAATCGAGATTGCGATGTGGCGCTGACCGAAACGTAACCCTCCGAAAGATGGGAAGCGTCTATGAGCGCTCCGTCGAGGTTGGTCGCGGCCGATGCGTCGAAGGGGGAGAGGGCGGGTTCGGTCTGCGTGAAGGCTGGCCCGGAGGTTTGCTCCTGGTTGCCGCTTGACGGAGAGTCGGTTCCTCGGCCGCTTTCGCTGCAGCTTGTCAAAAGAACCAGGAGCGCGCAGGCGAACGCGGCCGCGCGCAGGCAGCGGAAGATGCGGTGCGCGCGAATTCTCCGGGGCATGGAAGCCGCCGATTTCGCAGACTGTCGACAAGGGACGACTATCGCAGCGTCTTCCTGCATGCACGCCTTTCTGGGGTTGAGCCGTATTGGGCATTATACCGCTATGCTGCAGCGTGGATCGCAGGGTACGCCAAGCTGCGGGAAAGGCATGGAGGATGTGTTGTTTCGAAGGGCGCCCCAGGGCTCGATTTGCTTGTTTATGTACGTTCATCAGGTTTTACCGCTTATTCAACAGTTGGGTAAACAGCCGAAAAATGCACCCGACAAAGAGACATTTGAACGCTTGCATGGTAAACTAATTAAGGGTTTGTACGGTTTTCGCATGAACGGAAGCTCGGGCAAGCCTACCACGGGAGTCACGAACACGAGCATGCTCGATAACGTAACGGCACACTGACAGGGGAAGCGCTCGTCGCGCTTCGCATCGTGCGGGCTAGTTGCCCGGCGCAAGCGTCAATCCGGAATGGCGATCCGGTAGAAGTGTGGGTGATACGTATGCTAGAGAAGATGCTCGATCTCAAAAACACGTTTGAAGGCAAATGCCTGGCCGTGTTCATGGCGGTTGTCATGGTTTTGACCATGACGAATTTCGCGGCTTTTGCCGAAGGCGGCGCCGACGGAGCGTCGGCTGGTTCTTCTGCGCAGAAATCGGCGGAGACCATTGAGGCCTCTCAGGATCAGCAGGCGGTTCAAGACGCCGTGCAGCACGGTGCCGATGCCGCTGGATCTGACTCGTCCGCATCGCAGGCCGGGCCTATCGTTGCGCCCGAGGTTGACGAAGCGGTGGTCACGTTTGAGGCCGAGCATGCCTACGTGTCCGTGAAGGACCAGATTCTTTATGCCAAGACGCTTACAACCGAGCTGCACAAAGAGCTGAAGTTCGCCGCTTCGGCCGATACGGGCTACAGGGTTTCCCAGGTTGTTGCACGCAACTCCGCGAGCGAGAACGTACCGGTTCAAGAGATTGACGGCGGCTACGCCATTGCCGCCGAGCACGTGGACAGCACGCTGGTGGTTACCGTGAACGCCGAGGCCGTGGAGGCCGAGCAGCCTGCGCCGGCGCCCGAGACCACGCCTATTACCGGCGACTCGAAGGTTGATACGACTGGGAATTCCAATGCTCCGGCTGTTTCTCTCTCCCAAACGGTCGGTGCGACCACGGTCTCTTTGGAGGCGCCCGCTGGCGTGCTCCCTGCGGGCGTTGCCATGAAGGTCGTTCCGCTTGGGGGCGAGGACGTTCGCCAAGTTGCCGAGGAGAAAGCTTCGGCCGAAGGAAAGAAGCTGGTCGGCTTTGTCGCCGTGGATGTGACGCTGTTCGACGCCGCGGGGAATCAGATCCAGCCTAAAGGCGACGTTTCCCTGACGTTGGCGAACGCTGATTTGAAGGCCGGGTCCACGTCTTTGTATCACTCCGAGGGCAATATAGCAGACGTTGAGAAGGTTTCCGATGGAACTCGGGCGACGTTGAGCCATTTGTCGCCCGTTCTTGCCGTCGATGCGGTGAGCGCTGCGTTGCATACGGTCACGTTCACTGCTGAAGGAAACGATCCCATTTCGAAAAACGTGGTAGAGGGCGAAATGTGCCCCGAGCCTGCGACGCCTGTCATTCCTGCAGGTTACGTTGCGTTTCTCGGTTGGTATCAAAAGATGGAGGACGGTTCGCTGTCTTCCAATCGCTTTGATTTCGCCTCGCCCGTTGTGGCCGATATCGAGCTTGTTGCCAAATTCAGCGACAAATGGGTCGTTCTGTTCCAGGATGCTGCGGGCAAGGTTGTCGAGACGCAAGAGGTCTCGAACAATCAAAAGGCAAAGCAGCCCGAGCATACTCCCGTTGCCCCTTCTGGGCAGGAGTTCGATGCCTGGTATCTTGACGGGAAGCCTTACAACTTCAATACCCCGGTGACGGGCAATATTACGCTCGTTCCGCACTTCGCCGATACGCACTATGTGCACTTCGTTTCCAAGGGGTCGGCTGTGCCTTCTGCGATCGTGCGCGATGGCGGCACCGTCCCCAAGCCCAACGATCCGACTCGCGAGGGGTACGACTTCCAGTATTGGTCGACGAGCGAGGATGGAAGCTCGGGGGCGTTCAACTTCGATACGCAGATCAAGGCCGATACGGTCTTGTACGGCGTATGGAAGGGCGCGACCGTCGATTACACGCTTGTGTACAACTTCGAGCATGCGAATATTGCCGGCGATGCCGGCACGAATACGAGCAATTACTCGTTTAGCCAGCAAGTTACCATGCGCGCTCAAGCGGGGAGCACGGTGTCGGGCGATAGCTTGCGGGCTTCAGGTCTTTTGAATCCCAATCAATACAGCGACCTGGCTAAGTACGGATACTACGCGTTCGGCGATACGACCCAGATTTCCGGCACGGGCTCCACGGTAATAAACGTGTATTACAAGCGTACGCTGTATACGGTGCAATTCGATCTGGGCAGTAGCAGTTCTCGTTGGATGAGCTTTGACGGTGTTCTGTACAGTGGAGGCTGGAACTCCAGCAAGTATTCGTTTGCAGCAAAATACGAGCAGTCTATCGGAAGCCTTTGGGTGTCATCTAAGAATGCGACGTTTTGGAGCAACCGGAATCAGGGCTTTGCCGGGTGGACCGGCTTCGGCTACAGCACGTTCGTGAGCCATCGTTTTACGATGACCGAAGATATCATAGCGAGCGCCAACAACGATAAGGTGATAACGGCGACAGCGTCGTGGAACACGGTGTCGCGAAGCCAGGTAAACTACTGGCTTGAGGTGGCGGATCCCTCTAATCTTCCTGCGGATGCGAAACAAATGCCGAA
Source organism: Paraeggerthella sp. LCP19S3_G8 (assembly GCF_052119225.1). Classification (NCBI taxonomy): domain Bacteria; kingdom Bacillati; phylum Actinomycetota; class Coriobacteriia; order Eggerthellales; family Eggerthellaceae; genus Paraeggerthella; species Paraeggerthella sp. LCP19S3_G8. The sequence goes on along the minus strand of NZ_JBQKFQ010000011.1, from coordinate 1,307 downwards.
CGGCAAATACTACAGCGCTCTTAACGAATATACGCAAGAGCTGCTTCACAGCGGAAGCCTAAGCGCGAAGACCATCGGCGGGTTTTCCAAAAAATCGGACTACAATACAGATCCTGTCTGGGAATGGGACGGGAGCCAGTGGGTGTCTACCTACAACTTCTATTATGATCGCAATGCATACACCTTGTCCTTCAACTCCATGGGCGGAAGCTTTGTTCTCTCTAAAACGGTCTTGTACGAAGCTCCTATGGCTCAGCACGAACCTGACGACCCCACTCGCGAACATTACGTATTCAAGGGATGGTATCTGGATAGCGACTATATGCTGCCCTACGATTTCGGTACAGCCACTATGCCGGGCAGCAACGTCCAATTATATGCGAAATGGGAGTCCTCCCAATACTCCGCCAAGTTCTACACGCACGAGGGAGATGGGACCCCGGTAAAGACGCAGGGTATTGCTCAGGGCGAGTACATCAAAGATCCTGGGGTGTACATTGTGGGTCAGGGCTATGAGGGTCTGGGCGAGTTTCTTGGATGGTACTGGTATCTTCCGGGAACCGATCGCCTGGTTGCCTATAGCTGGGAGACGCCTGTATCCGGTGATGTGACCTTGTACGGGCGCTGGAAAACCGATGGGTTTTCTTTGACGTACGACAAGGGGATCGGTTTCGGAAGCGTGCCTGTCGATACTAACAGCTACGCGCTTGGCGTAAAGGCTCCTGTAAAAGACGCTTTGCTTTCTGCGTCCGGCAAGACATTCGTCGGTTGGCAGGTTGACGGATCTGGTCGCACGTACTATCCGGGGAACACTATCAAGATGAACGGCGATACAAAGCTCGTTGCTCGTTACGTGAATCCTAGTTTGGCGGTGAGCCTTGTCTTCAATGCTAACTACGGGAGCAACCCTGCTACGGAAACATGGACGGCTGAAAAGAACGATTATGTAACGCTGCCTGACAGTATGTTTGACAGGGCAGGTCGGTAAGCAGTGCTTCCGAAACGATCGCTCCTGTAACGGGCATCGCTTCTGGCTCGACGGCTTCGCCAGATTCTGGGTATAGATTTGACGGCTGGTATGACAACGCGGAGGCATCGGGAAATCCGATTTCCCGTGACGCGCGTTTCGTTCCTTCTAAGGTAGACGGCGTTTATGCCGGGGGCAGCTATTGGGCCCGCTTCGTCGTCGATGAAACCCAGACCTACGCGGTGAGCTACGCCACCGACGGCAACGGCACGGCCGACCCCGCCGACAACCGGGGCATCCAGGTGCTCGGCACCTCCGGCGTGACCGGCTCGACCGCCGC
>NZ_JBQKFQ010000010.1:0-120370 GCF_052119225.1 Paraeggerthella sp. LCP19S3_G8 | reverse complement strand
ACCGCGGGGCCGCAGCTATACGCGCGACGACAGAGCGCGGTTAGCCGGTTGGGGTTGGCCCGCTGGCACGGGGGTGGGGCGTGGTGGTGCCCCCCCCCCCTCCCCGTCTATCTCACGCTAGAAGCGCAATTTCCTACGCTTGGTAGACGACGGCGCCCGAGGTGAAGCCGCCGCCGAAAGCCACAAGCACCACGATGTCGCCCGGTTTGATGCGCCCGTTTTCGTATGTGTCCGCCAAAGTCATCGGCACGCATGCGGCCGATGAATTGCCGCGATGGGCAATGGAAACCTGGAAGAAGTCAAGCGGACGCCCCATTTTCTTCGCAGCGTATTTGATGATGCGCTCGTTAGCCTGGTGGGGGACGACAAGCGCCACGTCATCAAGCGTCAGGTCCGCGCGTTCCAAAGCGGAGAACACGGCGGTGGCCATGGCGTCTGCCGCGAACTTGAACACCTTCGGCCCGTCCATGCGCAGCACCTGGCGCGGTTCGCCGGCTGCAATCAGCTGTGCTATGCCCAGTTCTTCATCGATGGACGTCAGCGATCGATCGTTCGATCTCGCATCGTTGTTCACGCCGTCCGCATCGAAGGGAACCGGGGAGTCGTAGGCGGCAGGGCATGTGAGCGCATTGGAAGGATCGTCCTCGTTTGCAATGAAGCTGCTCAAAATGCCGGCACGGTCCTGGTTCCATTCCACCACGGCCGCTCCGGCACCGTCGCCGAACAGCACGCACGTGTTGCGGTCGTCCCAGTTGGTGATGCGCGACAAGCGCTCCGAGCCCACGATGAGCGCCCGGCGAATGGGGTTGCGCCCCTTTGCGCCTGCGACGTTGGGCGCGCATGCCGCCATCATCGATTCTGCGACCGAGAGGCCGTACACGAATCCTGAGCATGCGGCGTTCAAATCAAATGCCGCGGCGTTCGAGAGCCCCAGGCGTTTGCGCAGCAGCCCCGCGCACGAGGGGACCATCACGTCGGGCGAGATGGTGGCGAAGATGACAAGGTCGATTTCGCTGGCGTCCACGACGCGCTCCGCGTAGCCGCCTTCGCTCCAGCCGAGTGCCTGACGCGCGGCGCTTTCGCTCAGGTCGGTGCTTGTTTCGTCAGAGGCGATGCGTCGGCTTTCGATGCCGGTGCGCGACGCGATCCATTCGTCGCTTGTGTCCACCAGCGTTGCCAATGCGTTGTTGTCGACGTCTAGCGCGGGAAGCGCTTTCCCGCATCCGATGATCGTGCAGCCCATAGTGCTCCGTTCCCGGCCGCCAGGCAGCCGTGCCTGGCGAGCAAATACTTTGATAATCAAACTAAAAGCAGTATAGCATCGGTGCTGAGGTTGCATCAGGCGGTGCGGCTTGCTTTACGGAAACATCAGGCTACCTTCACAATGGGATTCGGGCAAGGTGCGCTTTGAGGCGCGCCTTGAGGAGGGGTCGGCGGCGCGCGGTTCGAAGGGGGGATACGCTTTCGGCTGCGCTCCGCGCGGGCTCCCTGCGCGCGGTTCTGCTTCGGCTTCGCGCATCCTGTCAAAACGAGCGAGTTTTGCTGGTCCTCGAACCAGGATAAAAGCTACTGACGGCTGCATGACCTGGGGCGATGCAAAACGCGCTCCAGAAGCTGCTCACTCAGGGGCGGAAAATCGCCGCAAAACTCGCTCGTTTTGACAGGAAGCGATCGGGCTTTCGCTGCTGGGTTGCTCGGCGCGGTCTGGGGGCATTGCCGAGCACCGCATGCTGCACGCCGAGGCGGCCGCAACGTGCGGCTTCGGCATGTTGGCGCCTTGCGCTCTGCACGGCTCCGATGCCCGTGCATCCCGCATCCCGCGCCTTGCGCGCCGCACGGCCCCGATGCCCGTGCATCCCGCATCCCGCATCCCGCGCTCTGCACGGACTCGGCGCGCCCGCGTTTCGTTCCGCGCGCTGATGCGCCCTAGCGCGCGGCGTCGGCGAGCGCCTGGAACAGGGGAGCGTTGTCGTCCAAGTACTCGGGGTGCCACTGAACGCCCAGGAAAAACGTGCGCGTGGGATCTTCCAAGCCTTCGATCAGCCCGTCGTCGCTGACGGCCGACACGCGAAGCGACGGTGCGACCTCGGATACCGCCTGGTGGTGCATGGAATTCACGGCGATCGTGCGTTGCGGGCCCTCGACCTGCGGATCTGCCTGAAGCGCGCGTCCTAGCGCGCTGTCGACAACAAGGCGAACGCTTTGCTGCGTCACGTCGTAAGGCGGCTTTTGCTGATGCTTTGCCGTAGTCAGGCCGCAGGCGTGCACGTCTTGGTGCAGCGTACCGCCAAGGGCTACGTTCATGACCTGCATGCCGCGGCAGATGCCCAGCGTGGGAACGTCGAGTTTGTGCGCGAGTCGGGCAAGCTCCAGCTCCAGCGCGTCGCGCGTGTCGAACACGTAAGTTGTTTCGGGAAGCTGTTCGTGGTCGCCGTATCGGGTCGGCGCGATGTCGCCTCCGCCGGCAAGCACCAGCCCGTCGATGCGTTCGATAAGCTCGCGTGCGATGCGTTCGTTGTCTTCGTCCGTGCCGTCTATCGGCGGCAGCAGAACAGGCACCGCTCCCGTGGCGGCAACGCGTCGCACGTACTCTGCCGTAACGCGTTCGACGGGGACGCGCTCGTCCTTTTGCTCTTCCACCACGAAGGTGGTCGTTATGCCGATGATCATGCGCTCGTTCCCCTTCCGGCGCGGGTTGCACCCTGTTTGCGTTCTTAGTACAGCGTTCGTCTGAGCAGCTCGAACAGCGTTTCGCAGGAAAAATCTCCCCGTTTGACGGAGGTGAGCATGCTGGCCCATACGAAAACGCACAGGGGTTCCGGCGCAAGGGGACCCTCGAGCCGTTCTTTGACGATGCGGGGATCGCGCTCGATTGCGTAGATCAGGCCTTTTCGGATGTGCGCAAAGCACGCTTCCTCGCGCAGGTGTGCGGCGGCAAGATCGTGCGTGTTGAGCGTAGATACCTCCGCCAGCCAGTCGTTGCGAAACTTCTCGAGGGCAACCGAAAGCTTGGCGGCAAGGTCTCGGCAGAGATCCACGAAGTCGCCGTTTGCAGCAGCCAACGGCATGAAACAGGAAAGCGATTCGTTCCAGAATTTTCCTACCACATCGTTGACCAGGTCGGACTTTGTGGGATAGGAGTTATAAACCGTGCCAACGGCAACGTCGCAGGATCGTGCGACCTCCCGGATGCTCAATCCCGAAAGGCCTTTTGTGCTGGCCAGCTCGAATGCTGCATCCAGTACCTGTTGCTTGGTGATGACGGGCTTATTACCCATGGAAGCCTCCCGTACGAAGGGTAGTCGGTGCGCGAACGATCCTCATTGTAGAGGAAGGATGCGAACGCGGGCGTGAAGAAACCGTGGCGATCTTCCAGACTGCTTGCCACGAACGAGCCCTCTTTCTAATATGAACCTTGTTCATTAATGAACAAGGTTCATATATATAGACGGGCGATTGCCCGATAGCGAAAGGAGCATACAATGAGCTGGGATTTGATTGCAGCGAGCACCGCTATCACGTTTGCGCTGATCCTGTACACCATCGGCGTGTTCGGCGAGCGTCGGTCGGGGACGCTGTCGCTCCGTCATGTGGTTCTGTTCTGGGCGGGTCTGACTTGCGACACGACGGGGACCATGCTCATGAGCAACATCGCGCAGCAATCGGGCGCATCGGGCTTCGGCGTGCATGCGATTACCGGCATGCTAGCCATCGCGCTCATGTTGATTCACGCCACTTGGGCAACCGTCACCTACGTTCGTCAAAACGAGCGTTCGATGCTGCGATTCCACACGTTCAGCACGGTGGTATGGCTTGCTTGGTTGGTTCCGTACATTATCGGCATGCTGGTGGGCATCCCCGCCATTCACTTGCAGGCCGTGTGCGCTATCGGAACGAGCGTCGTGATCGTTGCCGTTCTTGCGTTCGTGCTTTTCCGTTCGACGCGCCGCCATGCCCATCACCCGGCACGCTAGCGTTTTCGCGCAGCTTACCGTCCCGGCTGGTCGGTGCGGATGTCGGCTGGGATGGATGGCAAGGCGATGATGAAGCAGGCGCCGCCGTCGGGCAGGTTGATGGCCTCGACGGTGCCGTCATGCGCTTCGACCACGGATTTCACGATGGCCAGACCCAGCCCCGTGCCGCCCGTTCCGCGGCTTCGCGAGGCGTCGGTGCGGTAGAAGCGGTCGAACAGGAGTTTCGGATCTACGTCGCCGAAGCCGGTGCCGTCGTCTCTCACGGCGATGATGGAGTTGCCCCTCAACCCGAACAGCTCGATGGTGATATGGCCGCCCAGCTCGATGAATCGGCTTGCGTTCTCCACCAGGTTCGTGACGGCCTGCTTGAGTCTGTCGGGATTTCCCAGCACGTCGGGCGCTTCCCCCATGATCTCGGTGTGCGCCTGCCGGTCGCGTAGGATGGGCTCCAGTGCATCGACCACGCCCGAGGCAAGCTCCCGAAGGTTCACGCGCGAAAGCTCGAAGGGCATGCTGTCGTCTTCTATACGCTGAAGGGTGAGCAGATCGTGCGTCAGGCGGCTGAGGCGCTCGCTCTCGTTGATGATGATGGAACAGAACTTATCGTGCAGCTCCGCAGGAAGGTCGGGGTCTTCCAGCATTTCGGCGTTGCCGCGGATGGCGGTCAGGGGGGTCCGCAACTCGTGGGCAACGTCGCTGATGAAGGCAGCTTGGCGACGCTCTTTCAGCGCCAGATCGTGCTGCTGCGTCTTTGCCGTTTGAACAAGCGCGCGGAAATCGTTTGCCAGATGATCGGCCTCCAGCATTCTGCCATCCGCCTCGATGGACACGTCCATGCCCGATCGGTACGCGGCGGTCTTCTTGGCCAACATGCGCAGCGGCTCTGACAGAAAATGGCCGATGACCAGGCTTAAAGGGAACGTGACCAGCAGGACGGGAATCAGCAGCAAAAACGCCCTCGGCGGAGTGCCGAAGGCGAGAAGGCAAACCAGGAGAACAACTGCGCTGGCAAGCAGCGAAAGCAAGGTTGCCAGCAATGAAAAATATGTCTGCAGTCTTTTTATTGCTTGAACCTGTATCCGTATCCGCGTACCGTTTCCACCAGGCCGGGATCGTAACCGGCGGACTCAATCTTATCACGCAGACGCTTGATGTGCGTGTCGACGGTCTTGGTTTCGGTCAAGTACTCCCAACCCCAGGCGTCGCGGAGCAGATCTTCGCGCGAAACCACTTTTCCGGCATTCTTCATCAGGCTGGCCAGCAGTTCGAATTCGCGCGGCGTAAGCTCGATTTCGCCATGCTCGCCCGCTGCTGTGTGGGCGTCTTCGTCCAGGGTGATGCCGCTTGCGGTGACCGCATGGTTGGCCCCGGGGAAATCTCCGCCCGACCCGCGGCGCAGCAGCGCGCGCACGCGTGCGATCAGCTCGCGCACGCCGAAGGGCTTGGCCAGGTAGTCGTCGCCGCCGATTTCCAGACCGACCACTTTGTCCAGCTCGGTGTCGCGCGCCGAAAGGAACAGGACGGGAACGGTGGTCTTCGAGCGCAGGCGACGGCACAGCTCGTAGCCGTCCATGCCCGGCAGCATGATATCAAGAACGAACAGGTCGTAAGAGTTTTTCGTGGCCAGCGCCAGGGCGTCTTCGCCGTTGTCCACGACGTCGGTGTAGAAGCCCTCTTTCTTCAGGGCGTAGCTGACGAATTCGGTAATCGACGGCTCGTCGTCTACAACGAGGATGCGATGCGGGGTGTCGTTCATGTGGTGCCTTTCTATCAGATAGGTCCCGTGGCCGCTGCCTGACAGATGAGCGTGGGCGGGTTGCTATAATGACATAATGACGAGAGCAACTATAAACATTTCAAGCGTCGTATAAGGAGACTGTCAGAAACATGTTACTTGCTATCGACGTGGGGAACACGCAAACGGTATTCGGCGTCTACCAGGAGGGGGCTCTTCGGTTTCGGTGGCGCGTGGCCACCAACAAGCGCCATACGTCGGACGAGCTTCGCGTCAAGCTGGTGCCTTTGCTGAGCTCCGAGGGCATCGCGTTCGACGACCTGGACGGCGTGGCGCTTGCTTCGGTGGTTCCGCAGCTGACGGCGGCGTGGTGCGATGCGACGAAGCGCATGATCGGCAAGCACGCGCTGGTGTGCTCGGCTGAAACCGCAGGGAATTTGTTCGAGGCCGACTATCCCAACCCGCACGAGATCGGCGCGGACCGCGTGGCCGACGCAGTGGCGGCGAAGGCGTTGTACGGCGCGCCGGTGATCGTGGTCGATTTCGGCACGGCCACCAACATGGAGGTAGTGGACGATCAAGGTCGGTTTGTGGGCGGCGTGATCGCTCCGGGCATCGAAACGTCGTCGTCGGCGTTGTTCGATCACGCGACCAAGCTGGGTGCCATCGACCTGGTTGATCCCCATACTGCCATCGGGCACAACACCGAGCAGGCCATTCAGGCGGGCATCGTTTACGGCGAGGCCGATCGTGTGGACGGGCTGGTGCGCCGTATCTTCGATCAGCTGGGCTACCAGACCACCGTGGTTGCTACGGGCGGGCTTGCTTCTCGCGTGGCCGCCCAGTCGCAGACCATTACGACGACCAATCCCGATCTGACGTTGGAAGGATTGCGCTTGGTATACGAGGCGTCGGCGGATCAGGCGGAATGCGGATTGTGCGACCGCATTGCCCTATCCTAAGACCTTCGACCGCATGCCCGCCGTTTTATGCCGCTGCGCGCGCTATACTTCATGATTCCGAAAAGTCCAGACCAAACCAAGAAAGTGAGGGCCCGACGTGTTGAGTGACATTGAAATTGCCCAAGCGACCACCCCCGAGCACATCAGCGCGATCGCCAAGAAGGCGGGCGTGCCGGAGTCGTACCTGGAGATGTACGGCACCAACAAGGCGAAAGTCGACTACAACTTGCTCGCGGACGTGGAGCACACGCCGGGCAAGCTCATCCTGGTCACGGCCATCAACCCCACGCCGGCCGGCGAAGGCAAGACCACCACGACGGTAGGTTTGGCCGATGCGCTGGCCCTTCAGGACAAGAACGTGGTCGTGGCTCTGCGCGAGCCTTCGCTCGGTCCCGTGTTCGGCATCAAGGGCGGCGCGGCGGGCGGCGGATACGCCCAGGTCATTCCCATGGAGGACATCAACCTGCACTTCACGGGCGACTTCCATGCCATCGGCGCGGCCAACAACCTGCTGGCGGCTCTGCTGGATGCGCACATCCACAACGGCAACGAGCTGGGCATCGACGTGCGCAAGATCACGTGGAAGCGCGTGGTGGACATGAACGACCGCCAGCTGCGCAACATCGTGGACGGTTTGGGCGGCAAGGCGCATGGCGTGCCGCGCGAGGACGGCTTCGACATTACGGTGGCCTCCGAGGTCATGGCCATTTTCTGCCTGGCCACTTCCATTACCGATCTCAAGGAGCGCCTGGGCCGCATCGTGGTGGGCTACACCTACGACGACAAGCCGGTTACGGCGCACGACCTGCATGCCGAGGGCGCTATGACGGCGCTGCTGAAGGACGCCTTGAAGCCGAACCTGGTGCAGACGCTCGAAGGCACGCCGGCGTTCGTGCACGGCGGTCCCTTCGCCAACATCGCGCACGGCTGCAACTCCATCATGGCCACGCGCATGGCCATGGCGCTGGGCGATTACTGCGTGACCGAAGCCGGCTTCGGTGCCGACCTGGGTGCGGAGAAGTTCCTGGACATCAAGTGCCGCTTGGCGGGCCTCAAGCCCGACGCCGTGGTCGTGGTTGCCACGGTGCGCGCGCTCAAGAATCACGGCGGCGTGGCGAAGGCTGACCTCAATGAGGAAAACCTGGAGGCCCTGGAGGCCGGCCTGCCCAACCTGCTGCAGCACGTGGAGAACATCACGAAGGTGTACAACCTGCCGTGCGTCGTTGCCATCAACGCGTTCCCGACCGACACCAAGGCCGAGCTGGACCTGGTGGAAGCCAAGTGCCGCGAACTGGGCGTGAACGTCGCGCTGTCCGAGGTGTGGGCGAAGGGCGGCAAGGGCGGCCAGGCGCTGGCCGACGAGGTGGTGCGCCTGTGCGAAGAGGGCGACGCCGAGGGCCGCAGCGCCGAGACGTTCGAGTTCTCTTACGACGACGACCTGACGCTGGCTCAGAAGATCGAGGCCATCGCGAAGCGCATCTACCACGCCGACGGCGTGACGTTCGAGCCGGCTGCGAAGAAGGAGCTGGCGCAGCTTGAGGCGCTCGGGTTCGGCAACATGCCCGTGTGCATGGCCAAGACCCAGTACTCGTTCAGCGACGACCAGACCAAGCTGGGCGCGCCGCGCGACTTCACGGTGACCGTTCGCCAGGCGAAGGTGTCTGCAGGCGCTGGTTTCGTGGTGGCCCTGACGGGATCCATCATGACCATGCCCGGCCTGGGGAAGAGCCCGGCTGCGTTCAAGATCGACGTGGACGAAACCGGCAAGATTTCCGGACTGTTCTAATCGTGTTCCGCCGTTCTCCGAACGGCGGAACACGCCGACGCTGCGGGCTTCCACGGCACTCCATCTCGACCCTTTTTCGCTTGCCCTCACGTGCGAAGCACGCTCGGCCGCGAAACGGGCCGATCTGGGGCACCGTGGAAGCCCTCGCTGATTTACTACGCCAACCTGGGCGACCAAAGCTTCGGCGGGGCGCTCGCTCTCCGTCATCGGGCGGCCCTCTCCGCTCCCTCGCGCTCCCTCCGCCGTGGAATTCCTGCCAAACCGGCCTGTTTTTGGGCGGCAGGCGCTGTTCGGATGCGGGCTTTCTGGCACAATGACCGTTTCAAGAAAAGGCGCGTAGAGCGCGTTCGGAACGTGTTGCCGTCGCGCACCCGGTTTCCGGTCAGCTGGAATGCGCTTTGGACTTGCCTGCGAGGAGGCCCGAATGGATACGAAGTTCATCGAGGAATTGGCTAGCTCCGCTCCAACGCCGGGCGGGGGAGGGGCTTCCGCGTACGTGGGCGCGCTGGCTTCGGCCCTTGCTTCCATGGTGGGGAACCTGACCGTGGGCAAGAAAACGTACGCCGATGTGGAGGCCGACGCGTACGTGACGCTGGAAAAGCTTGCCGCCGTGCGGGAGCGTTTGATCGAGCTGGTGGACGAGGATGCGCGCGCGTTCGCGCCGCTGGCCGCTGCGTATCGCATGCCCAAGGCGACGCCCGAGGAGCAGGCGGCGAAAAACGAAGCGCTGCAAACCGCGCTTGTGGGCGCATGCGACGTCCCCCTGGAAATTATGCAGCGCATTGCGGAGGTGGTCGAGCTGACCGACTTCCTGGCGTACCACGGCAGCCGGATGGCCCTCTCCGACGCCGGCGTAGCTGCGGCGTTCGCGCGCGCCGCCGTGGACGGGGCGAGCCTCAACATATTCATCAACGCCGCTTCGATGGATGATCGCGACCGGGCCGCGCGCTATCGCGACCAGGCCAACGCCGTTGCCGATTCCGTTCGTGCTCAGTGCGACGATCTGTTCGCGCACGTCAAGCAAGCTGTTTCGTAAAGGAGCCTGATCGTATGGCCATTCAGCTGAGAGGGAAGCCCGTCGTCGATCGCATGGCGCAGGATATGAGCGTGCGCATCGAGGTTCTGCGGCGGGAGGGAATCGTTCCCACGCTCGCTCTTGTGCGCGTGGGCGCGCGTCCCGACGACCTGTCCTACGAGCGCACGGCCGTCAAGCGCGCGGAAAGCCTGGGCATCGCGGTCAAGCCGTACGTGCTGGACGAATTCGCTCCGCAGGCTGCCTTGCAGGCAACGCTCCAGTCCATCAATTACGACAAGACCGTGCACGGGTGCCTCATGTTTCGCCCCTTGCCCAGCTTCATCGACGAGAAGGCCATGTGCAACGCGCTTGCTCCGGCGAAGGACGTCGACGGCATATCGCTTGCCTCGCTGGCCTCCGTGTTCACCGATGCGAGCGACGGGTTTCCGCCGTGCACCGCTGCGGCCTGCGTTGAAATGCTCGACCATTACGACGTGCCCCTGGTGGGCAAGCACGTGGTGGTGGTCGGCCGCAGCCTGGTGGTGGGCAAGCCGGTGTCCATGATGCTGCTGCGGCGCAACGCCAGCGTGACTATCTGCCATTCCCGGACCGAGAACCTGCCGGCCATTTGCCGCGAGGCCGACATCGTTATCTGCGCGACGGGGCGCGCGCGGGCGTACGGGGCCGAGTTCTTCAGTCCTGGTCAGACGGTGCTCGACGTGGGCATCAACTTCGATACGCACGGCAAGCTGTGCGGCGACGTGAACTTCGACGAGGTGGAGCCCATCGTGGGCGCCATCACGCCGGTGCCGGGCGGCATCGGAACCGTGACCACCTCGGTGACGATGGCTCATACCGTGGCTGCCGCGGAAGCATTGCTGAGGTAGCGCGATGCGGGTTGAGATCGACGAGGCTCGCTGCATCGGGTGCAGCAGGTGCGCAGACGATTGCGTAGCCGATGACCTGCGCATTCAGAACGGAATCGCCCAGGTTTTGGGTCGGTGCATCCTGTGCGGGCATTGCGTGGCCGTGTGCCCGACGGGTGCCGTGTCCATTTCCGGCTACGATATGGCCGACGTGGAGCCCGCCGAGCCGCTTTCTCGCTTCGTCGACGCGCACGATCTGCTGCAGGCGATCAAGTCGCGGCGCAGCATTCGGAGGTATCGGCCTTGTGCGGTGGAGCGCCAGAAGATCGACCTGATCTTGCAGGCCGGACGCTACACCGCCACGGCTAAGAACGCGCAAGGGTGTCGGTTCGTGGTGGTGCAGGACGGCCTGGACGAGCTCAAGCGGCTGGTGTGGGGCGGCATCGAGGACGTGCTCGCTTCGCCTGGATCCGATCGGCCCCGATGGGCTGCGCAATGCGCTCTGTTCCTGGAGGGCGTGAAGGCGGAACCCTCGCGCGACTTTCTGTTCCGTAACGCCCCCGCGGTGGTGTTCGTGGCGGCTGATCGCGCGGACGACGCCGGTCTTGCTTCGCAGAACATGGAGCTTATGGCCGCATCGCTTGGCCTGGGCATGCTTTTCAACGGGTACTTGTGCCGTGCGGCCGAGGGGCTTCCGGCGGTGAAGTCGTGGCTGGAGGTGCAGGATCGCCCGCTTCAAACGTGCATGCTGCTGGGATATCCGGCGGTGACGTACCGTCGCACCGCTCCGCGCCTGCCCGGCGACTTCGTGGTGAAGTAGCGCTTCTGCGCGCGTTCGGGACTTTCGGGGCAGGTACGCGCGCCTTGCATGGGGATATTCCGAAACGGCTCCCGCGTCTTGCCGGGTTGTCGTATCATACGGGGTATGGCTAACGGGTTAACATACACGCGCAAGACCACGTCGTCCGAGGCGACGAAGCAGCTTGCGGTCACGCTGGCGCCGTATCTGCACGCTGGCGACGTCATCGTGCTTACGGGCGATCTGGGCGCGGGCAAGACGCAGTTCGTGCAAGGCGTGGCGGCTGGCCTGGGCGTTCGCGACCAGGTGACCAGCCCAACCTTCAATATCTTGCTCACGTATCCCGGCGGCACGCTGCCGCTCTATCATTTCGATCTGTATAGACTGGACTCCGCCGACCAACTGGAGGACACCGGCTATTACGAAACCATAGATGCCGACGGCGCGTCGTTCATCGAATGGGGCGAGAAGTTTCCCGAGTCGCTTCCGTACGGGTATCTGGAGGTGTGCATTTCGGTGGATTCCGAAGGGAACCGCTCCGTGGAGGCGCATGCGTACGGCGATCGGTCGCGCCAGCTCTTGTTTCTTTGGGCGAAGGACTCCAAGTCGCGCCTTATGAAGTCTGCGAGGTAACCAGGTGGGTGAAGCTGCTCCGCGTCCGCAGGGCGCGTCTGCGCGTGCAACGTACGTGCTTGCATTCGACACGGCTAATGAAGTGATCGCCATCGGGCTGGGCGCGCTGCATTCCGAAAGCCGTACCGTCGAATTGGTCGCGTCGGTCGAGGCGGAGGCCCGCCGCGCGTCGAATACCCAGCTGCTGCCGCGCATCGACGCGGCTTTGGCCGAAGCCGGCGTCTCGCGCAAGCAGATCGCCTGCGTGGTCGTCGGGCGCGGGCCGGGGTCGTTCACGGGCGTTCGCATTGCCATGGCAACGGCGAAAGGCGTCGCTTCGGCGCTTGAGGTTCCCCTGATTGGCGTGTCGTCGCTTGACGCGGTGGCATGGAACGCGCAGGCCGACGGCGCGCGCGGCGCCTTGGCGGTGGTGGCGGACGCCATGCGCAAAGAGGTGTATCCGGTGCGCTACACCTTGAACGACCAGGGCATCGAGCGCTTGGAAGCCGATCGCGTGGTGAAAGTCGAAGCAGCTGCGGAAGAGCTGACGGCAGCGGGCCTGTCGAATCTGCTGATTGCCGGAGATGCGCTGCGCAAGTACGCGGACCTGTTCGATCCATGCGGATCGGCGCTTGCCGAAGCGCTCTGGACGCCTACGGGGCGGGGCCTTTTGCTGGCGCTGCAAGCTGCATGGCGTGCGGGCGATGCGGATCCGTTCGACGCGGTTGCGCACGATCCGGCGTTCGCGTTGCCGGTGTACACGCGCTTGTCGGACGCGGAAGAGAACGAGCGCATTCGCCTGTCCAAGAACGATCCGCGCAATTTGACGGCTGGTGTGCAGGACGTGGCGCCTCGGCGAGACCAGCGCGCCAGCATGCACGATACGGCGATTTTGAACGCGCGTCCCGATGCGAGCGGCATTACCTACAAGCCGCTTGACGCTGCCCATGCAGCCGATGTTGCGGCTTTGGAATCGACGGTCATGGGTTCGGATGCTTGGAGCGCAGCGCTGGTTGCAGACGAGCTGCCGCGAGGCGATCGCACCTGGTGGGCGGCGTACAGCCAGGATCATTTGATCGGCTATGCCGGCGGATGGGTGGTCGACGGGCAGGTGCAGATCCTCAAAGTGGGGGTGGATCCGTCGTGGCGTCGGTGCGGCATCGCTCGCGAACTGCTTGCGCGCGTGGCGTCCGATGCGCGCGATTTGGGCGCTTCGACGTGCTCGCTTGAGGTTCGCGCGGGCAACAAGGGCGCGCATGCGTTCTACGAGGCGCTTGGCTTCCGGTCGATCGGCACGCGTCCTCGGTACTATTCCGACGGCGAAGACGCGCTCATCCTGGAGGGCCCCTTGCCGCTGGCCCAGCACGACGTTGCGGGCATGGCGCTGCACATCGACGAAGCGCGCGCTTCGTCGCCTGCGGGCGCGTCCTCTTGCGCGGAGGCTTCCGATTTCGTGCGCCCGCTCATTTTGGCCATCGAGTCGTCGTGCGACGAGACGGCAGCGGCCATCGTGGACGGCGCGGGCACGTTGGTGTCCGACGTGGTGGCTTCCCAGATAGACTTCCACGCGCGGTTCGGCGGCGTGGTTCCCGAGATCGCCAGCCGAAAGCATATCGAAGCCATTTGCGGCGTGTGCGACGAGTGCTTCGACGTTGCCGCTGATCATCTGGGCGTTTCTCGGTTGAAGTGGAGCGACCTCGACGCTGTTTCCGTGACGTACGCACCGGGGCTGGTCGGCGCGCTGGTGGTGGGCGTCGCATTCGCGAAGGGCGCTGCCTGGGCTGTCGAAAAGCCGTTCATCGGCGTGCATCACCTGGAAGGCCATCTGTATGCGAACAAGATCGGCGCGCCCGATTTCGCGCCGCCGGCTGTGGTGTCGCTTGTGTCGGGCGGCAATACGCTGCTTGTGCACATGAAGGATTGGGGCGATTATGAAACTTTGGGAGCCACGATCGACGACGCGGTGGGAGAGGCGTTCGACAAGGTAGCGAAGGCGCTTGGCCTGGGGTATCCGGGCGGCCCTGTGATCTCGCGCGAGGCGGCCAAGGGCGACCCGCGCGCTATCGCGTTTCCGCGCGCCATGATGCATTCGGGGGATTTGCGCTTCTCGCTTTCGGGGCTCAAAACCGCCGTGGTCACGTACATCAACAACGAACGCGCGGCGGGCCGCGACGTCAACGTGCCCGACGTGTGCGCCAGCTTTCAGCAGGCGGTTGTGGACGTGCAGGTGAAGAAGGCCGAAATGGCTTTGCGGCAAACGGGCGCGCGCACGTTCTGCCTGGGCGGCGGCGTGGCGGCGAATCCGGTGCTGCGCGCTGCGTACGAAAGCTTGTGCGAGCGCTTGCGCGTACGCCTGGTCATGCCGCCCTTGAGCGCGTGCGGCGACAACGCCGGCATGATCGCGCTGGTGGCGCTCGATCGCTATCGGCAGGGCAAGTTCTTCGGCTTGGACGCCGATGCCCAGGCCCACGCCAACTTGGACGAGCCGTACTAGGAAGCCTGTCCTCCAGGTTTCTCCTTTGAGGTTGCGCGTCGCTCGGGGCTTGCGGGCCTGCTGCGGGCGCGCGGCGCGCGGCGCGGAACGGTCGGAGCAACAATTGCGTGATGGCGAGACGTCTGCCGCGCCGCGCCCGGCGCGCGCCGCGGGGTCGAGGGATTT
Organism: Paraeggerthella sp. LCP19S3_G8; assembly: GCF_052119225.1. NCBI lineage: Bacteria > Bacillati > Actinomycetota > Coriobacteriia > Eggerthellales > Eggerthellaceae > Paraeggerthella > Paraeggerthella sp. LCP19S3_G8. The sequence goes on along the minus strand of NZ_JBQKFQ010000010.1, from coordinate 105,962 downwards.
CGCTTCGCGCTTGTTGTCGGCGCTCGCCGTCGACGCCGTCGGCGGCCCGAGAACCACGCTTCGTTTGCTCGAAACGGCAGCGTACGCGCGGAAAATCGCCCTCGCTTGCCCGGGATCGGCGCCTTGCGCACGAAAAAACGCTCCCGCTGGCAGGTTTTGACGGTTTGAGGTCGTTTGAGCCGACCGGGTAAGCGCCCGCGAAAGCGCAGCACAGCAGCCCAGCGCTGTGACCAGGCATAACGAAAGGCATAACGAACGGCAACGGGGGCGGCGCCAATCTCGACGACCTCAAACCGTCAAAACCTGCCAGCGAAGGCGGTTTTTCGTGCGCAACCGGGTGGCGAGGGGGCGGAGGGCCGCGGCTGGCGGCATCGCGCCGCGATGGCGGCGAACCGGTTGGCCGGCCGCGCCGCACGATCGCCCCCGCGCCCCGCGTTCCGTCTCGGTGTGCCATGCTGCGCCCCGCGCCCGCCGCACCCGCGCTGCATCGAGGGCGCGTTCCCCGTGCGTCGCCTCGCTCCGCGCAACCAGCTCGCCAGTCCTCCGGCCCGCGCCCCGCGCCCCCCCGCGCCCCTGCGCCCCCGCGCGCCTCCCCGCCCGCCCGCGCCGCAACAGCGAACCAACCGCAGCTCGCTTCAACTTTCTCGATCGTCTTTATCCCATCTTAACGTTCGCGCCGGCATCTTTACGCCATGCTTGCGCGCCCCCTTCTATGCTGAGTATGTGGCGGTGTCCCGGCGCGCACTGCTAGCCCCGAGCGAACGGGGGTTGACCTGCCGGTTTCTGCCGTATCGCCACACGAGGGTTTCGCGCGGCACGGGTCGCTCCTCTTGGGTGCAGCACCCGTGCGGAACCTGCGCAACGTAAAGAAGAAGGAAGGACCACGATGGAATTCGTAACGGGCTTTGTTGGCGGGCTGAGCGTGCTGCTTGCGTTCTACTTGTTCTGCAAGCTGCTGAAGGGCGGCGACGGACGATGACGGGAAATCTCTTTGAATACGGCATCTACCTGGCGTTGCTGGTTGCCCTTGCCATTCCCCTGAGCCTATACATCAACAAAGTCATGGCGGGCGAGCGCACCGTGCTGTCGCGCGTGCTCGTGCCTGTCGAGAACGCGATATGCTGCTGCATCGGCATCGACAAGGCCGAAGACATGGGCTGGAAGCGCTATCTTGCCAGCGCGCTGGTGTTTTCCGCCGTCTGCTTGGTTGGGCTGTTCGCTCTTTTGCTGCTGCAAGGAGTGTTGCCCCTGAATCCCGAAAAGCTTCCTGGCCTCCCGGTTGACCTGGCATTCAATACCGCAGCAAGTTTCGTTACCAACACGAATTGGCAAGCGTACAGCGGCGAAAGCACCCTCAGCTACTTCTCGCAGGCGTTTGGCCTTACGGTTCAGAACTTCGCGACGCCAGCGGTGGGCCTGGCCGTCCTGTTCGCGCTGTTTCGCGGCTTGGTGAGCGAAGGGGGCGAAGGCCTTGGCAACTTTTTCGTCGACGTGTCGCGCGCCATTCTGTTCATCTTCATTCCGCTTGCCCTGGTTGCGACGATGGTCAACGTATGGCAAGGCTCTCCCCAAAACATCGACGAGTACCAGACGGTTCAGCTTTTGGAGCCGGTTGGCGTGAACGCCGAGGGAGAGGTGGTTTCCGCTAACGACCCCAGCGCGGTTGAGACGATCGATCAGGCCGTGGTGCCCATGGGGCCGCAGGCCAGCCAGGTTGCCATCAAGCAGCTGGGCACGAACGGCGGCGGGTTCAACGGCGCCAACTCTGCAAGCGCGCTTGAAAATCCGACGCCCCTCACGAATCTGGTGCAGTGTCTTTCCATGTTGCTGGTTCCCATGGCGTGCGTGTTCAGCTTCGGGCGATTCGTCATGGATCGCCGGCAGGGGCGCGCGATATTCGCGGCTATGTTCATCCTGCTCATAGGGGCGCTGGCGGCAATCGCCTTTTTCGAGCAGGCGGGAACGCCCCAGCTTGCGGCGGGCGGCCAGGTGTACATGGGCTTCGACGGCCAGTCCGGCGGGAACATGGAGGGCAAGGAGACGCGTTTCGGCGTAACCGATTCTTCCTTGTGGGCTGCGTTCACCACGGCGGCTTCGAACGGCTCGGTCAACGCCATGCACGACAGCTTCACGCCGCTTGGCGGCATGGTCCCCATCGTTTTGATCTCGCTGGGCGAAGTGGTGTTCGGCGGGGTGGGATGCGGACTGTACGGCATGCTGGGATTCGTGATCCTGACGGTGTTCATCGCCGGGCTGATGGTGGGCCGAACACCCGAGTACCTGGGCAAGAAAATCGGCCCGAAAGAGATGCGCATGGCCGTGATCCTGTGCATCACTACGCCGCTGCTCATCTTGGCGGGTGCCGCCATCATGAGCCTTGATCCCGCTACGGTTGCCAGTTTGGGAAACCCCGGCGCGCACGGGTTCTCCGAGGTGCTGTACGCGGCCGTCTCTGCCGGCGGCAACAACGGATCGGCGTTTGCCGGGTTCAACGCCAACACGCCCCTGATCAACACGGTCCTTGCCCTGGAAATGCTGGCGAACCGGTTTATCCCCCTGGCGGCGGCATGCGCGCTTGCCGGCGGGTTCGCTCGTCGGCGTACGGTGGCTACCAGCGCTGGCACGTTGTCCACCAGCAATGGGCTGTTCGTGTTCTTGTTGGTGCTTATGGTGGTGCTGATCGGCGCGCTGACGATGCTCCCGGCGCTTGCGCTGGGCCCCGTTGCCGAGCAGTTGACGATGGCTTTGTAGGAAGGTTGGTGAAGGCAAGATGACTGCTGCACAAGGCAAGGCCGCGCTGCTAGGCTCCCGTGGCGCCAAGGGCGGTTCGCGAAAAGACGCAGCGATGCGCGAGCTCGCGAAGCGCGCCGTGGCCGATTCGTTTGCGAAGCTCAAGCCGAACGAGCAGGCGAAGAATCCCGTCATGCTCATGGTGTACCTTTCGGCCGCCCTGACGTCGGCGCTGTTCGTTCTTTCCCTGTTCGGCGTGGCGGACGCGCACCCGGCTTTTACCCTGGCGGTTTCGGCGGTCCTGTGGCTGACGGTGCTGTTCGCGAACTTCGCCGAAGCTCTCGCAGAGGGTCGCGGCAAGGCTCAGGCCGACGCTCTGCGCGCCGCCAAGCGCGACATCGACGCGCACAAGCTCAACGAGGCCATGGTGGCCAAGGGCGCGCATGTCGACGATCCCGCCGAGTACTTCCGCCTCAATGCCGACGAGGTAAGCTCGGCGCTCCTCAAGAAGAAGGACGTGTTCTTCGTGTCCGCTGGCGAGCAGATTCCCGCTGACGGGGAGATTGTCAGAGGGGCGGCTTCGGTGGACGAGAGCGCCATCACGGGCGAATCCGCCCCGGTCATCCGCGAGGCGGGCGGCGACCGCTCAGCTGTGACCGGCGGCACTACGGTGCTGTCCGATTGGCTGGTGGTGCGCGTGACCGCCGATGCGGGGCACAGTTTCCTCGACCAGATGATCGCCATGGTCGAATCGGCGGCACGCAAGAAAACGCCGAACGAGATCGCGCTCGAGATCCTGCTCATTGCGCTGACCATCGTGTTTCTGACCGTGTCGGTGGCGCTGTTCGCTTTCAGCGGGTTCGGCGCCAACCAACAGGGCATGGCGAATCCCACGTCCATCACCTCGCTCGTTGCGCTGTTCGTGTGCTTGGCTCCCACTACGATCGGCGCGCTGCTCTCGGCTATCGGCATTGCCGGCATGAGCCGCCTGAACCAGGCGAACGTGCTGGCCATGAGCGGCCGCGCCGTGGAGGCGGCGGGCGATGTGGACGTGCTGCTGCTGGACAAAACCGGCACCATCACGCTGGGCAACCGCCAGGCGGCCGAGTTCGTTGCGGTCGACGGTGCCGACGAGCGCGATCTGGCCGACGCGGCCCAGTTGGCCAGCCTGACGGACGAAACGCCGGAAGGCCGCAGCATCGTGGTGCTGGCGAAGGAGCGCTTCGGCATTCGCGCACGGGTGCTGGAGGGGTCGGGCATGGCGTCGATCCCGTTCACGGCTCAAACGCGGATGAGCGGCGTGGATTTCGACGGCCATGAGATTCGCAAGGGCGCGGCCGATGCGGTGAAGCGTTACGTGGAAGCGGGCGGCGGGCGGTACAGCGCCCAATGCGCGCTTGCCGTCGAGCGCGTTTCGCGCGCGGGCGGTACACCGTTGCTCGTCGCGCGCGATCATCGCGTGCTGGGCGTGGTGTACCTGAAGGACATCGTGAAGCAGGGCATCAGGGAGAATTTCGCCGACCTGCGCACGATGGGCATCAAGACCGTCATGATCACGGGCGACAATCCCCTGACGGCTGCGGCTATCGCTGCCGAGGCGGGCGTGGACGACTTCATTGCCGAGGCAACGCCCGAAACGAAGCTCGCCGCCATCCGCCAGTACCAGGCCGAAGGGCACATGGTGGCCATGACGGGCGACGGCACGAACGATGCTCCCGCGCTTGCGCAGGCCGATGTGGCCGTTGCCATGAACAGCGGCACCCAGGCGGCGAAGGAGGCTGGCAACATGGTCGACCTTGATTCCAGCCCCACGAAGCTGCTCGACATCGTGCGCATCGGCAAGCAGCTGCTCATGACACGCGGAAGCCTGACCACGTTCTCCATCGCCAACGATATGGCGAAGTACTTCGCTATCGTTCCGGCGCTGTTCGTCCCGCTGTACCCTGCCCTCGATGCGCTCAACGTCATGCACCTGACCAGCCCGACAACGGCCATTCTGGCTGCGGTCACCTATAACGCGCTGATCATCGTGGCGCTTATTCCGCTGGCGCTCAAAGGGGTGAAGTACCGCGAGGCAACGTCGCAAAGCCTGCTGACGCGCAACTTGCTGGTGTACGGCCTGGGCGGAATCGTGCTTCCGTTCGCGGCCATCAAGGTTCTTGATATGGCTATCACGGCGCTGGGCATTGCGTAGCGCAGGATCGTTGGACGAGAGGAGATCATTATGTTGCATGTGGGAAACGGAGCGAAGCTGTGGGGAAGCGCAGCGCTGTTCTTCCTGGTGGTCACGCTTTTATGCGGCGTTGCGTACACGTTTGCCTGCACGGTTTTGGCTCAACTGGCTTTTTCTCATCAGGCTAACGGGTCCATCATCGAAGTTGACGGCACCGCGTACGGCAGCGAGCTGGTGGGCCAGCCGTTTGCGGGCGAAGGCCATCTATGGGGGCGCCCTATGAGCCCCGACGCAAAGACGTTCACCGACGATCGGGGATCCAAGGTGCTGTGGTATGCTCCGTCGAACCTCAGTCCGGCTGGCGACGAGTTCGCCGAAACTGTGCAGGCGCGCATCGACGCCCTTCGCGCGGCCCATCCGGAACAGGGCAACAAGCCCATTCCGAGCGATTTGGTTACCGAGTCGGGCAGCGGTTTCGACCCGCATATCTCTCCGGCGGCGGCCGAGTATCAAGTCGAGCGCTTGGCCAGGACCACGGGCAAAAGCCCCCGCGACATTCGCGCTATCATCGAGCGTTGCACGGAGCAGCCGCAAGGGGGAATTTTGGGAGACGCGCGCGTGAACGTGCTGAAGGTGAACCTGATGCTGGACGGCATCTTGCCGGTTCGGTAACGCACGTCGCACCGGCGGCGGCAACGTAGGTATGATGAAAGGTGGGGTGGGCGCGACGTGCGTCGGCTCCACCTCTGGTTGGAAGGAACGCTATGGCTGCATCGATGGGCGATTTGGAAACGCGCCGCGACCCCGATGCTATTCTGCGCCAGATCGTCGAAGGGGAAGCTGCCGAGGGCGACGCGCGCGGCAAGCTCAAGATATTCTTCGGCTATGCGGCGGGCGTCGGCAAGACGTACGCCATGCTGGAAGAAGCCCATGCGGTGCTCGACAAGGGTTTCGACGTGGTGGTGGGCTACGTGGAGCCCCATACAAGAGTGGACACCATGGCGTTGACGGAAGGCTTGGAGCAGATTTCGCCGCGCGCCGTCACGCATCGAGGCATCACCTTGCGCGAATTCGACTTGGATGCGGTGCTTTCGCGCCGCCCGCAGATCGTGTTGGTGGACGAGCTGGCTCACACGAACGCCCCCGGGTGCCGCCATCGGAAGCGCTATCAAGACGTCGAGGAGCTGCTGCGCGCGGGCATCAGCGTGTTCACGACGGTGAACGTGCAGCATCTGGAGGGCTTGAACGACAAGATCGCCGCCATCACGCACGTAAGCGTTTCCGAGCGCATTCCCGATCGCATTTTCGACCAGGCGGCTTCGGTGGAGCTGGTGGACATCGAGCCGGACGATTTGATCGATCGTTTGGAGTCGGGGAAGATCTACCTGCCCGACCGTGCGCGCACGGCGCTCGGCAACTTCTTCTCGCGCAAGAACCTGGCGGCGCTGCGCGAGATCGCGCTTCGCCGCATGGCCGATCGCTTGACGCGCAAGGCCGAGTGCGGCGAGTCGGGCGCGCGCGTGGAGGCGGGCGAGGACGTGCTGGTGTACGTGACTCCCTACGCCGGCAACGTGAAGGCCATTCGCGCCGCGGCCAACATGGCGGAGTCGTACCATGGCGCGTTCACCGCGGTGGTGGTGGAGTCGTCGCAGAGCAAGAAACTCGACGCCGAACGGCGCGGGCGCCTGCGGGCGAACGTCGATTTGGCCGAAGAGCTGGGCGCGCATGTGGTCACGCTGTTCGGCGACGACATAGCGCAGCAGATTGCGCAGTACGCGGAAACCGCAGGGGCGACCCATATTGTGGTGGGAAACGCCATTGGCGGCTTCCGCGCGCTGGGGTGGGGGCCGGAAAGCCTGGTCAACCGGCTGATGAAGCTTGCGCACGGTGCCGTGGTGGACGTGGTGCCCACCAAGGACCTGCCCGCTCAGTACGGGCGGCTGCGCGAGGCGACGGGCTTCCATTTCACGGTTGCCGATATATGGCGGGCCCTCGCGTCGGTCGCGCTTGCCACGGCCTTGGGCCTGGTGATCTACGAGCTGGGCTTGGCGGGGTCGGTGGTTCTCATGTTGTACCTCATCGTGGCGCTGCTCATGGCCACGCGCGCTGACGGATTCTTCTACGCGCTGTTCGCCTCGCTCGGCAGCGTGTTCGCGTACAACTTCTTCTTCACCGTGCCGCGCTTCACGCTGCACGCCGTTGGGCTGAACTACCCGTTCATCTTCGCGTTTCTGCTGGTGGGGACGTTTGCTGCATCGTCTTTGGCCATCCGCATGAAACGCCAGGCCGAAAGCACCGCGCGTCGCGCGTACCGCATGGAGGTTCTGCTTGAGTCGAGCCGCAAGCTTCAGGGCGCGTCGACCGCCGACGAGTGCTTTCGGTTTGCGGCCGAGCAGGTCATCAAGCTGCTGAACCGCCCCGTGGTGATGTACCGGATGCGCGGCGACGGAAGCCTGGCGAACCCCGAGCTCCACGATGTTCCGGGAACGATAGGCGGTGCGACGGATACGGTCGTGCTGGCTTCCCCCGCCGAGGCTGCGGTGGCGGCGTGGTCGGCGTCGAACAACGAGCGCGCGGGCGCCACAACCGACACGCTGGCCAACGCGCACTGCCTCTACCTGCCCATTCGGTCGAAGGATGTCGTGTTCGGCGTGGCTGGCGTTGCCATGGACGACATTGACGGGGAAGAGGATTTCGGTGCGTTCGAAAAGAACCTGCTGCTTGCCATTCTTGACGAATGCGGGCAGGCGACCGAGCAGATCCTGTTCGCCGACGAGCGCCGCCGCATGGAGATGCGCATGGAAAAGGAAACGTTGCGCGCGAACTTGCTGCGGACGATCTCTCATGATCTGCGCACGCCTCTCACCAGCATTTCGGGGGATGCGGACATGCTGCTGCACGATGAGGACGCACTGACAGCGCAGCAGAAGCGGCGTCTGCTGCGCGATATTCACGACGACGCGCGTTGGTTGGTCACGCTGGTCGAGAACCTGCTGTCCATCACGCGCATCGACAACGGCACCATGCAGCTGGCGGTGCAGCCCGAGCTGGTCGGCGATGTGGTGCAGGAGGCGCTTCGGCATGTCGATCGGCGCATTGCGGATCGTTGCGTGCGCGTCGATTTGGAGGACGAGCTGCTTATGGCCGAGATGGACGCGCGCCTGATCGTGCAGGTTGTGATCAACCTGGTGAACAACGCCATTGCCTATGCACCCGAGGGAAGCTGCATCGCCGTGACCGCGCGCCGCGCCGTCGAGGACGGGCTGCCGCGCGTGCGGATCGCGGTTTCGGACGAGGGTCCGGGAATCCCGGACGAGGACCGCAGGCACATCTTCGATATGTTCTACAATGGCTCTACGGGCAAGCCCGGCGGCAAGAGCGGAGATTTCAAGCGCGGCATGGGCCTGGGCCTTTCGCTGTGCCGCTCGATCGTCGAGGTTCACGGCGGGACTTTGCAAGTGCGCAACAGGAAGCCTTGCGGCAGCGAGTTCTGGTTCACGCTGCCCGCGGTGGATGCTGAAGATGTGGTCGCTCGATCGGTGGAGGCGGTACGTGGCTGAACGGTATCGGATACTGGTTGTTGAGGATGATGCGGCGGTGCGCCGTTTGGTGACGACGACGCTCGACCTGCACGACTACGCTCATCGAGAGGCGCGCTCGGTCGCGCAGGCGCTGTTGGAGCTGTCTTCGCATCCCCCTGATCTGGTCATACTTGACCTCGGATTGCCTGATGGCGATGGGGTCGACGTCATTCGCACCTTGCGCGGATGGTCGTCGTTGCCGGTGATCGTGCTGTCGGCCCGCTTGGAGGATGCCGACAAGGTGGAGGCGCTCGACGCCGGAGCCGATGACTACCTGGTGAAGCCTTTCTCGGTTGACGAGCTGCTTGCTCGCGTGCGCGTTGCGCTGCGCCGTCTTGATCGCGAGCGCGCCATGCAGGAAGGCGCCGAGGATCCGGTGTATCGCAACGGCGGCCTTACTATCGACTACGCTTCCACCTGCGTGCAGCGCGATGGGCAGGAGGTGCACCTCACGCCGTTCGAGTACAAGCTACTGTGCCTGCTGGCGCGCAACACGGGCAAGGTGCTCACGCACAACTTCCTGCTCAAAGAGGTGTGGGGGAGCGCTTTGGCGTCCGATCGCTCGTCGCTGCGCGTGTTCATGGCAACTCTGCGCAAGAAGATCGAGCCCGACCCGGCCAACCCCCTTTACATCCAGACCCACGTCGGCGTGGGCTACCGCATGATGCGCGTCGAGTGAGACGCTGGCTTCGTCTTCCGGCTCCGTCTCGAGCCCGTTTTCCCGCTTCGTTGCAAGCCGCCCTGCTCGGAAGGCGGTGCGCACCGGTGCGCATCAGCACCGATTCGACAGCGAATGTTCTGCTTGCTGCACGATTCTTCCCCCAATGTTGCGTTCGAGTGCATGCCGAAGCCTTTCTGCCGACAACGAACAACCTGCGACCAGGCGAAACGCGCGATCGCATCGAAGGTTGCCTCTTGGCAGGTCCTTCGAACGCAACATTGGGGAAAGGATCGTGCATTTGAGCGCGCAAGCGGTAGCATCGAACCGCCGTTGATGTGCAGTTGCGTTTCGGCGTCGGTCGGACTTGGCGCTCGAGCGCGTCTCGACTAGCTCAGCCTTCTTTCGATCGAAGCGTCAGCCGGCCTTTCGCAGGCTTTAGGCATCCGGCTTCTTCGCCACGTGGACGGCGGCGATGCCCCCGGTGTAGTTCTTCCAGGTCACATCCGTGAATCCGGCGCGCGTCATCATGTCGGCCAGCCCTTGCTGGTTGGGGAACGCCTTGATGGAGCGCGACAGGTACACGAAGCCCTCGCGGTCGCCGGTGATCAGGCCTCCCCAGAAGGGGATCAGGTGCTTCAAGTAGAAGTTGTACAGGGCGCGCCATACCGCGTTCGGCGGCGTGGAGAATTCCAGGCACACGAGCGACCCGCCGGGCTTCAGCACGCGGAACATTTCGGAAAGCGCCCGGTCGCGCTCGGGCATGTTGCGGATGCCGTACGCCATGGTGATGACGTCGTAGCTCGCGTCGGCGTACGGAATGTTCTGCGCGTCCACCACCTCGAAATCAACCGGCACGCCGTCGGCCTTGCCGTCGGCGTAGTGCATGCGTGCAACGTCGAGCATCTCGTCGACCAGGTCGGTGCACTGGATGTGTCGCGGATGCTTCGCCCGCGCCACGGTGAAGGTCACGTCGCCCGTGCCGCCCGCGATGTCCAACACGTCTGCGTTGGGGCTGATGGGAGCCTGGCGCATCATGCCGGACAGCCACGCCTTGTAAGCGCCGAAGCTCGAGACGGCGTTGAAGCGTTCGTACTTCTTGGCGATGGTGGAGAAGATGTCTTTCACGCGCTCGGACGAGATGTCCGCAGGCGCTTCCTTGCCGGTGGCGGTGTCGATGCTCACAGGTGATGCTCCATTGCGATCGGGAATCGTGCGAGAGCACAGTATACGCCAGCCCGCCTGCCCCTGGGTTACGGTTTCAGCAAGAAGCGTGAAGTCGCTGGGAAACGCGGGCGCAGACCCGTATAATCTCCCCTTGCACATTCGATCAAGGAGTACCGTTGCACACCGACACCACGCACCTCGAAGCATCTTTGGCGCAAGACCCCGTATTCGAAGCGGAGCAGCGCCATCTGAGCGAAACGTACGCTACGCTGCGGTCGATGGCCGCCGATCTGGTGGCGAAAATGGACAAGAACAGCAAAGACGCCGCCGCCGACAAGCTTGCCATGGTGGACGAGCTGTCGGTGAACCTGGCCAGCTACGCTGATGCCATGGAGACATACGCCGATTTCGCCACCGTGAACCGTGTGATCGACGCGTACAACATGGCGCAGAGCGTCGATGCCGAAAAGCTCAACAGTATACGGCTTCTGCTCGGTCAGCCCTACTTTGCGAAAGTGGTCCTTCAGTTCAAACCGGGCGAAGACCCCAAAGAACTCTACATTGGCACTGCGGGCGTGTCCGACGATTCCTACCGCCGCCTGGTGGTGGACTGGCGCTCGCCGGTGGCCGAGGTGTACTACAACCAGGATAACGGTCCCACTTCGTACCAGGCCAACGGGCGCACCATCAACGTTGACCTTAAGCTGCGTCGGCAGTTCGACGTGGACAAGGACCGCCTGAACGCGTACTTCGACACCACGGTGGCCATCCAGGATTCGCTGTTGCTGGCGTCGCTGTCCAAGCAGCGCTCCGCCAAGATGCAGTCCATCACCGCCACCATCCAAAAGGAGCAGAACCAGGTCATTCGCCATGAAGACGTGCCGGCTCTGCTGGTGAACGGCATTGCCGGCAGCGGCAAGACCTCGGTGCTCATGCAGCGCATCGCCTACCTGTTCTACCAGCAGCGCGAAAGCCTGGATCCTAGCCAGGTGTTCCTGATCACGCCCAACCCCGTGTTCCAAAGCTACATCGACAACGTGCTGCCCGATCTGGGCGAGCGCAACCCCGAATGCCTCACGTGGAACGAGTTCTTGCAGCAGCTCATGCCGCCCGATCGCACGGGCGGGCAGGTGAACGTGGCGCTCGACCGGCTTGAGCGCATCGATGCGGCGTGCGCGGGATTCGCGTTCGACCCGCACGACTTCAAAGAGGTGCACTGCAACGGGGATCGCCTGCTGTCCGTGGGGCAGATCCTTCAGGTGGCGGCTAAGTTCAAGAACATTCCGGCCGGCCCGCACCTGGTGTCGCTCATGCGCGACGAGCTGGCGCACCGTCTGGACACGCGCCTGAAGCAGATAGCGACGTCCGATCGAATTCTCGACGAGCTGTCGGCCTTGAGCCCCGACGAGCAGGTGGCGCTCTTCCGCGAAACGTTCGACGCGCAGGACGAAGACGAAGCGCGCGTTTGGGCGCAGCAGTACGTGGACGATCGTTACGCTGCCGCGCGCAAAGCCGTCGAGAACGACGACTGGCTGCGCATCGACCGCATCGGTATGCGCCTGCTCGGCGTGGAGAACCTGGTGCCCGTGGAATGGCTGTACTTGAAGATGGCGCTCACGGGGCTGGGCAATCCGGATGCCAAGTACGTGATGATCGACGAGGTGCAAGACTACACGGCGGCCCAGCTTACGGTGCTGGCGCGCTATTTCCGCCGTGCCCACTTCTTGCTCCTGGGCGACCAAAATCAGGCCATCGGTCCCGATACGGCAACGTTTGACGACGTCAAAGCCGTATTCCAGAAAGCCCGCGGCTCGGTGGAGGAATGTCGGCTCATGACCAGCTACCGGTCTTCGCCCGCCATCACCGCGCTGTTCGCCGGCCTGCTTGCGGACGAGGAGCGCCTGCGCATCTCGTCCATACGCCGCCAGGAGGAAGCCCCGGCCATCATCGAGTGCGCCACCGAAGAGGAGCGCGATCGGGAGCTGGTGCGCGTCATCGAGGCGGCGTCTGCGGACGAGGGCCTTACGGCGGTGATCCTGCCGCAGAAGCACCAGGCGAAGCAGCTGCAGAAGAAGCTGGGGGACGGCGCGCCTCCGCTCATCGACGCCGATGCGACGCTGCCTACGAGCGGCGTTGTCCTCACGTCGCTCAAGCTTGCGAAGGGCCTGGAATTCGACCACGTGATCGTGCCCGAAGCAAGCGAGCGCACGTTCCCGGACGATCCCTTGTCGCGCCGTCGGCTCTACACCACCGTGTCGCGCGCCACGGGAAGGATCACGCTGTTGGCGCAGGGGAAGCTGACGCCGCTGTTGAGCAGGGACGGGATCGGCTAGCGCGGCGCAAAGCGCCGGCGCGCCGGTCGGGCTGGCTTGTCGATGACAAAACAGGGCGCCGCGACGATTTTTGCCGCGGCGCCCAGGCGGACGATCCCGCCGTCCAACTCGCTATCGAATGCCATGCAGCGGCGGATGCGCCGTTAGCTGGCAGGGTTCTCCGTTTTGCGGTCGCGCAGCTTCTCGAGCTTGCGCGCCTCGCGCGCGCCCTTGACGCCGCCCGCGCCTTGAAGGCCGCCGGCGTCGCGCGGCACCGTACGCGCGATCTCGCCGCGCGCCAGCGCTTCCTCGCGTTCGCGCTCCTCCGCCATCATCTGCTCGAGCAGGGGGTCGTGCTCCACCGTGCGCAGTGCTTCGGCCCGGATGGCCGCATGCCGTCCCGCTTCGATGCCCGTGCCCGCACGTCCGGCTTCCAGATGCGCGTTGGCGGCATCGAACGCCTCGTTCGTGTTCTCCTGGGAAAATCCCGGCGCCACCACGCTGCCGAACGCGGCTACCTGCGCGCCCGTATCGTCCGAAAGCGCGCGTCCGTCGGCGATGCCGTCCACGGCAAGCCCCTTGAACGTGCAGTTGGCCGTTCCGTCGGCGTTCCAGGCGGGGGAGAGCACGCCGTTCTCCTGATCGGGGTAGTCGAAATCGCTTGCTGCAGGGCGCCACGTTCCGGTCAGCTTCGCCAGGGCGTTGGCGGGCTCGTTGGTGAACCAGAGCTTCGCCAGGTGCTTCGCATGCGTGGGCTTTACATCGAACGCCCAGTTCAACTCCGATTTTTCAGCAACCGTGTTCTCGGACAGGCGCTCGAACTCCTCCTTGAGCGTCGCCAGCCGCGCATCGATGCGGCCGGTGCCGTTGTACAGGACGTCGTCCAGGCGGTTCATCTGCTCGCGCGCCTCGCGGATGCGCTTGTCGGTGGCGGCGGCCATGCCCGGATCCAGGATGCCGTGCTCGCCTTTGATGCGGTTGAGGTCGAGCGCTGCGTCGTAGGTGGCGTCCACCATCTCGTCCACGGACATGTAGATGCTCTCGTAGTTCATGATGTGCTTCCACGAGGGCAGGATCATGCGCTCGCGATGCTCCTCGAACGTGCGGGCGCGCAGCTTGTAGCCGTACTTTTCCGGGTTGTCGAACGCGATGGATCCCACGTCCAAAAACGGCGCCATGGGGCTGGTCAGCACTACCAGGCGCGGATCGTAGTTCACGCGCTCGTACAAATGCTGCACGTACGCGCCTGTTTCGCGCACGCTGGCCGCCGTTTGCTTGGGGATGCCCGTCATGAAGTACAGGTCGAACCGTTCGCAGTTGGGGTGCGAAAGCGCGTCCACGATGGTTTCTTCCAGCTCGGCCATCGTGTAGTGGCCCTTGCCGAACGCCGCGCGAACGTCGTCGTCGTGGCTTTCCGCTGAAATCTCCACCGACCAGTTGCCCAGGTTCTTGTCCAGCAGCTGGTAGAATTCGTCGCCGCCCGGCGGCGGGCCGAAGAACTCGAACCCGATGGGGTTGTGCACCTTGCCTTTGAGCCCCGTGATGAACTCGTGCGTGTAGTCCTCGCCGGCTTGCAGGAAGTCGTTCAGCACGAAGATGGGGCCCCAGATATGGTCCTGCACGTGCTGGATGTCGCGGATCAGCAGCTTCGGATCGCGCCAGGCTACGCGCCGGCGACCGAAGTGGTTCTTGAACGCGTAGGCGCTGCCGCCGCACGTGGCGCAGTTGCGCGCGCAGCCGCGGCAGGTCAGGCTGGCGGTCACAGGGTAGCTCAGCCAGCCCTTCATGGGCAGGTAGCTGGTCATGTCGTGGTGGCGCAGCACGCCCTTCATGGGGTAGTCGTAGTCCATGGATATGGCGTTCATGTCGTCGGGAACCCAGCTCAAGGGGTTGATGTGGATGGAGCCTTCGGCATCTTTCCAGGTGAGGTTGGGAATGTCCGACAAATCGCCCAGCGGCGTGTGCGTTTTGGCTGCACGCGCCACACGCTCCACCAGCATGCGCATGGGCTCTTCGGTGGAGTCGCCGCGGAATACGAAGTCGATGCAATCGTACTTGATCAGGTCTTCGTGGAAGATCGACGACGACAGTCCGCCGAAGCTGATGGGCGTGCGCGGGTGCAGCCGCTTGAGGATTTTCGCCACTTCCACCGAGCCGTGGCAGTGCGGCATCCAGTGCAGGTCGATGCCGAACATGTGCGAGTCCAGGCGCGCGAGGTTCTTCTCTACGTCGAAGTTCTTCTTGTGCAGCATCATGGAAGCCAGGTTGTAGATGCGCGATCGCAGACCGTGTCGTTCCAGGTACTCGCACAGCGTGGTCAGCCCCAGCGGGTACATTTCGAAGATGGGAGTAGAAGGCACCATGTCGGACACCGGTCCGTACATGATGGAGCGCTCGCGAAAGTCGTAGGTTGCGGGCGCGTGGATATATGTCATGTCTAATGTTTGCATACTGCCGAGAAGTATAGCGCGCCTGCCGATCGTTACCTTGTTGAATTTTGAGGTGCACGCGGATTATTTTTCGCGCCGAATAATGGGTGCGCGAAGTTTGCCGAGTGAGTTTTGCGCGCGCATGCGTGTCGCGTTGCCGAAACGGGCGCCCGCTGTCAAAACGGACGAGTTTTGCGGGTGCCGCGCGGGTCCGCTGTCAAAACGGACGAGTTTTGCGGGGATTTTTCGCCCTGACGGCGTGGGTTGCTGACAAGCGTTTTGCATCGTGCCTGGTCATCGAGATGCGATGTGGCTTTATCCTCATTTGAGGACCAGTAAAACTCGCTCGTTTTGACAGCGGCTGGACTTCGGAGCCCCGGACTCGGGGGATTTAAGGTTCCGAAAGCCCGAAGCTCTGGAAATCAAGGTTCGGGGACTCCAAGGTTTCGGGGGTTTGGGGATTCGGAACCCCGGACTCCGGGGATTCGGCACCAAGGCTCTAGGGGCCCAGCCCCAGCCCAGCCCCAACCCCAGCCAACCCAGCCAGTCCCAACTCCTTCGCGCACCCCGCCTGGCGCCGAGGGCGGCACCCCGCTGCGGTCCCTCCCCGAATCGCCGCGATTTCGCGTCCAGCGCAATCCTGCCTTCTGCCGCCAGGATCACGCGCCTCGCAAAGGTCCTGCACCTCGCCGATTGGCCTGTGTGCTTTCGCGGAAGAGCGGTTGGAGAATGCTATGATAGCCGTTACACGAAAATGCATGAATTACGGGAACCATGGGAGAAAGGGCGGAGCAGCTATGCTCTTGTGCGCACAGTACGTTCTTCCCATCACGTCCGAGCCGCTGCATAACGGCGCGGTGCTCGTTCGCGACGGGGCTATTCGCGACATCGGCTCGATCGACATGCTCAAGCTGCGCTACCCCGACGAGGAAGTGGTCGACTTCGGCATGGCCGCCATTATGCCGGGTCTTATCGATTTGCACACGCATCTTGAGAACGCGGTCATGCGCGGAATCGTGCATGACGTTCCCTATACCACGTGGATCATGTCCATGATGGAAAAAAGCGCGAAGATGGACGTGAGCGACTGGTACGACTCCGCTATCCTGGGCGGTTTGGAAGCGCTTTCCAGCGGCATCACGTGCGTTGCGGACATCACGGCAACGGGCGCGGCGTGCACGGCCACGCAGAAGCTGGGCATGCGCAGCGTCATCTACCGCGAGGTGGGCGCCATGGACAAGCGTCGCGTGGACTACGCGATGCGCCTGGCGGAAAACGACATCATGCACTGGCGCGAGGAAGTGGACGGCGACCGCATCACCATCGGCGTGGCTCCCACGTCCATGTACGCATGCCATCCGTCCGTGTTCGGCAAGATATCCGAGTTCGCTCGCCGCGAGAACGTCCCCGTCGCCATGCACATGGCGGGCAACCGCGAAGAGTACAACTTCATCAAGTACGGCTCCTCGCCGTTCTCGGTGCACACCATGGACCAGAAGCGCGGTTTCGTTGAGATTCCGCCGTGGCTTCCCACGGGTACCACGCCGGTTCGTTATGCGCTGAACTGGGGCGCGTTCGAATCCGACAACGTGCTGGCCATTCATTGCGTGCATGTTGACGACAAGGACATTCAGAAGCTCAAGGAATACGACGTGGGCGTGGCCGTGTGCCCGCGCTGCAACGCGCAGCTGGGCATGGGCGTTGCCCCCATCGACAAGTTCATGCGCGCCGGCTTGCGCATGGGCCTGGGCACCGATTCGCCTGCCGCAACCGACTCCACGGACATCCTCATCGAGATGCGCATCGGCATGTTGGTGCAGCGCGCTGTGAACGTGGGCACCTTCCTGGATTCGCAGACCATGCTGGAGATGACCACCATCGGCGCGGCGCGCGCGTTGAAGCTTGACGACAAGATCGGCTCGCTGGAAGTGGGCAAGCGCGCCGACATCGTGGCGCTTGACCTGTCGGGTTCGCATCAGACGCCCACAAGCGATCCGGTTTCGGCCGTCCTGAACGCGTGCAGCGGCTCGGACGTGCTCATGACCATGGTCGACGGCGTTTCGCTGTACGAGAAGAACAAGTGGAACGTGGGCGTGGAGGTTGCCAAGAACATCGCCCGCGTCATCGAGATCCGCGGTAAGTTGAGGGTATAGCACATGGGAACGAATCAAAAGCTGACGGCAAAGCAGAAGAGCGACCGCATCAAGGCCGCTCAGGAGCGCGAGCGCAAGGACAAGGAGCGCCGAGAGGCCGCCGAGAAAACCAAGAAGCTGTTCACGATCGTGATATGCGTGATCTTGGTTTTGGCGCTGGGCATCCCAACGGTGGCCCTTGCGTTTTTGGGGACCGGCTCGTAGGCGCTGGTTTCCGGGTTGTTCGGATGAAGGCGGGGCGGACGCATGTGCGTTCGCCCCGTGCGTTTTTTGGCGTTGGTGCGTGCGTACGCGCCGCAGGAGTCGGCCGGTTTCGGTTCCGGGCATGTGGCGCGTACGTTGCTTCCTGGGTGCGAGTTCCGGGCGCATCGTCGGTGCGGGCGTCCCGTGATTTCATGACTTCGATTGTTGCCGCTGCGGCGATCACGGTGCTCGTCGTGCCCGGTACGCCCCGATGCCGGGGAGTTCTCGCACACTTTTTATTGCCAAGTAGACTCCTTTGCCTTACGCGGGCGCGGTTGTGATACTATAAATCGTTGCCGCGCAGAGGCGCGGCGTTGAGAAGATGATAAGACCGCACAAAGGGGTTTGCTTTGTTTGGTATCGGTGGATTCGAGTTATTCCTCATTCTGCTGTTCGGGTTCCTTATTTTCGGGCCCGATAAGCTGCCAGCAATGGCTAAGACGTTGGGGAAGGCAATCAGCAAGTTCAGAAGCGCTCAGGAAGAGATGAACAAGGTCATCAAGACGGAAGTCTACGACCCCACCTCTGACG
The DNA here is from genome assembly GCF_052119225.1 of Paraeggerthella sp. LCP19S3_G8. NCBI lineage: Bacteria > Bacillati > Actinomycetota > Coriobacteriia > Eggerthellales > Eggerthellaceae > Paraeggerthella > Paraeggerthella sp. LCP19S3_G8. The sequence goes on along the minus strand of NZ_JBQKFQ010000010.1, from coordinate 87,985 downwards.
AGCCGTTCAAGAACCCGCTCGAGGCCCTGTCGAAGGTGTCCGAGATCGGCAAGGACGACAAGAAGGAAGAGAAGACCGAAAGCTTCTCGGAGCGCAAGGCTCGTTACGACAAGGAGCGCGCGGCCAAGAAGGCTGCCGAGGCCGAGAAGGCCGCGGAGGCGCCGGCTGCCGCTGCTGCGACGGCCGCGGCTACGACGGCCGCTGCTGCGTCTGCGACGCCGAAGCCCATCGCGAAGCCGGACGGGTCGTTCGAAACGCCGAAGCCTGTCGAGGCTGCTGCCGCGCAGCCGGCAACCGCCGACGCCGCCTCCAAGGCCAAGCCCTCGCCCGACGAGCTGTACGGCACGAAGCCCGCAGCCAAGGCGTCGACGCCCGCCGCGAAGGCCCAGCCCGCACCCGCCGCCAAGCCTGCTGCAACCGCGACGGCCGCCAAGCCCGCAGCTGCCAAGCCGGAAGCCAAGGCCCCGGCGAAGTCCGCCGCGAAGAAGCCTTCTGCCGCTAAAAAGCCCGCAGCTGCCAAGACCGATGCTGAGAAGGCCGCCGCACGTTCCGCTGCGGCGAAGAAGGCCGCCGCTACGCGCGCCGCAAACAGGAAAGCCGCTGAAGCTGCCAAAGCTGCGGCCGAGAAGAACGAGAAGGGGGAATAAGCCATGCCTATCGGACCGGCACGTATGCCCCTGTTCGACCACCTGGGCGAGCTGCGCATGCGCTTGGTGCGCATCATCGCTTGCTTGGCTATCGCGGTGGTCGTGTTCTACATGGCGACGCCCATCATGGGCCAGTTCTTGCTGCTGCCTATTTCCGAATTCTTGCCTCAAGATGCAAGCGGGTTTGCATCGTTGCAGGCCATTGACCCCTTTGAGGCGTTCTCGACGCGTTTCAAGATTTCGCTGTGGGCCTCGCTTGTTGCCTGCGCTCCGGTGATCTTGTGGCAGATCCTCGCTTTCTTCCTGCCGGCGCTGAAGCCGAGCGAGCGCAAGTGGTTCATCCCCACGTTTGCCGCCGCCGTGGCCCTGTTCATCTTCGGCACGGTGTTCTGCTACCTGATCATCCTGAACCCGGCGTTCCAGTGGCTGACGGATCAGGCGGCAGGCCTGGGCACCGTCGCGCCGCGCATGTCGTCGTACATCGACATGATCATCAAGTTCGAGCTGGGCTTCGGCGTGGCGTTCGAGCTTCCCCTGGTCGTGTTCTACCTGGTCATCTTCGACGTGGTGCCCTATAAGAAGCTGCGCGGCAGCTGGCGCATGGTCTACGTGGTGCTCATGGTCATTTCCGCCATGGCCACGCCCGACGCCTCGCCGGTCACCATGCTGCTCATGTTCGCTGCCATGATCGGCATGTACGAGGTCAGCCTGCTTATCTCGCGCATCGTTCTGAGCAAGCGCATCAAGAAGCAGAACGAGGAGATCGAGCGCGAAGAAGCCGAAGAGGCGGCGCAGGATGCCGCATTAGCCAAGACGAAAGCAAAGAAGGCCAAGAAGTAACGGTTCTCTGATACTGCGTTTGTTTATGACGGCCTGTCGCGTTTGCGGCAGGCCGTTTGCGTATTCCGAGTAGCGTTCGCGCCAAGGCTTCGCATCTTGGCTTCGCGCGCCGCGAACATTCGGATACTATGGGCGGGGACGAAAAACAAGTGCGAAGGAGCGGCATGCACGAATTAGGGATCATGACGGGCGTGATGGAAGCGGTTCAGGAATCGGCGAAGCAAGCCGGGGCCACCAGCGTGCTCAAGGTCAACCTTTCGGTTGGCGAGATGACCGAAGCCATTGAAGACGCGCTGGTGTTCGCGTTCGAGGCGCTGTCCGAGAACACTATGGTGCAGGGCGCCGAGCTTCAGATCACCATGGTCAAGCCGAAATCGCGCTGCCTGGAATGCGGTGCGGAGTTCGAGCACGACCGGTTCCACCTGCTCTGTCCCGAGTGCAACAGCTTCACGACCAAGCTCATTGCGGGTCGCGAACTACAGATCGACAGCATAGAAGTGGATATTCCCGATGAAGGCGAAGAGGACGAAGCGGAAGGCAAGGAGTAACGTATGCAGATTGACATGAAGCAGCCCATCCTCGACAAAAACGACCAGCTGGCAGCTGACTTGCGTCGACGTTTCGCGGAGAACCACGTGTTCGTGCTCGATCTGCTTGCTAGCCCCGGATCGGGCAAGACGTCCACCATTTTGGCTACCATCGACGCCTTGCGCGACGAGTTCAACATTGCCGTCATCGAGGGCGACATCGCCAGCAACGTGGACGCCGAGAAGATAAAGGCGCAGGGCATCGCGGCCGTGCAAATCAACACGGGCGGTGCGTGCCATCTGGAAAGTGCCATGATCAAGCGCGCCGTCGACGTGCTCGATTTGGAGCGGCTCGATCTCATCATTGTGGAGAACGTGGGCAACCTGGTGTGCCCGACCGATTTCGACCTGGGCGAGAACATGAAGGCTATGATCCTGTCGGTGCCCGAAGGGGACGACAAGCCCCTCAAGTACCCGGGCGTGTTCCAGGCGGCGGAAGCGGTGGTCCTCAACAAGGTGGACACGCTGCCCGTGTTCAATTTCGACCGCGATGCGTTCGAGGCGTCCGTCAAGCAGCTGAATCCGCAGGCTCCCATCTTCCCGATTGCCGCCACGAAGGGCGACGGCGTGGAGGAATGGGCGGAATGGCTGGCGAATCGCATTCGCGCAATCCAGTAGGCCCTCTTTTCGGGATGCGCCGCCCCGGTTTGGAGGTTGGCAACACCGATGTAACAAAGGGCTTTCATACTGGGCGGACAAGCGCGGATGAAAGGGTTGCTATCATGCACATTGACGAACGGTATCGCCTTTGCGTCAAGGCTCTGAAGGAGTACGTGGAGGACGCGGGCTTTTCCGATGTGGTTATAGGGCTGTCGGGCGGAATCGACTCGGCGCTGGTGGCCGTGATGTGCGCAGACGCGTTCGGTGTCGAGCGCGTTCACGGCGTGCTGCTGCCGGGGCCGTACTCGACGCCGCACTCTCTTGAAGACGCCCAGGAGCTTGCATCCAATCTGGGGATGGAGTCGCGCGTCGTGTCCATTTGCGAGCCGTACGAGGCTTTTGAGCGCGCGCTTGCCGAAGCCTGCGGAGGGGAGCTGCGGGGTCTTGCGGCTGAAAACACCCAGGCCCGCTGCCGCATGACGTGCTTGATGGCGCTTTCGAACGCGCATGGCTGGATGCTGGTGAACACGGGCAACAAGAGCGAGGCCATGATGGGCTATTCCACGCTGTACGGCGACATGGCCGGCGCGTTCGCTCCCTTGGGCGGCCTGTACAAGACCGACGTGTACGCGGCGTCTCGTTGGCGCAACGCGCAAGCCGCGTCGAACGGTCAGGTTCCGCCTATCCCCGAGCGCGTGCTGACCAAGCCTCCCAGTGCGGAGCTGTCTCCCGATCAAGAGGACGAGAAAAGCATGGGCATCGACTACGCGACGCTCGACAAGCTGCTGTTGGCCCATGTCGAACATGGCCAGGACGCCGCCGCCCTCAAGGAGTCGGGATTTGCCGAAGGGGACGTCGACCGCGTGCTCGCCACGGTGCGCGCTACGGCGTTCAAGCGGGCGTTGGAGCCGCCGTCGCCTGCTGTTTCGTTCTACGAGTGAGCGCGAAGCCGAGCTGACGTTCGACCCGTTTTCGCGCTTTGCGAAGATTGAGTGGCGGCTGGCAAGGATGTCGCGACAAGCGAACGCGGCCTCACTATACTCGGAGGCGATTCGTGCCTTTACCTCGAAACGAAGGAGCCTGCTGCATGGAGCGCCGCGCCTTTTTCAAGCTTGCGGGCCTTTCCGCTACCGCGTTCGCCGCTGGGGGCGTGCTGGGGGCATGCTCGTCGGTCGAGCGCATATCGAACACGCTGGTGCCCTCGGCCGATTCCGATGGCGCGTCGCAGGTTTCCACGGTGGTGGCGCAGCCGCCCGTTTCCTTTTCGAACTCGGTCGACGTGCTGATCGTGGGCAGCGGCGTTTCCGGTTTGTCTGCGGCCATGGCCCCTGCCGAGGCTGGCTACAAGGTGATGGTGGTTGACAAGTTGAGCCTGCTGGGGGGCGAAAGCTACGACGCGGACGGCATCATGCACGTGGCCGGCAGCAAGCTGCAGAAGAAAGCGGGTTTCGCGCAAAGCGCCGAAGACGCGTGGCCGGCTCGCAAGAAAGAGCTTTCCGCTGCAGGCGTGGGCAATCTCGATTTCGCGAAATCATTGTACCTAGCCGCTCCGAGATGGGTCGACCGCCTGTCCGAGAGCTACGGTGCGCAGTTCGCCGATCCGTCCACCTACGGGAAAGAGGGCGTTAACGACGCTGTCATGCTGCCGAAAAACGGTCTGGGCGACATGCAGTCCGTCATGGTTCCCCTGCGCGATGGCCTGTCAAGCAAGGGCGCGGCGTTCCAGACGGGGTACCGCGCGGTCGCGTTCATCCTGGACGAGAGCGCGGTGGTGTGCGGCATGCGCTTTTTCGTGGAGGAAAGCGGTTCGGTCGTCGACGTTCGGGCTGGAGCGGTGGTGGTTGCCACCGGCGGGTTTGCCAGCAGTCAGCCGTTGGTGAGCGCTCATGCCCCCGCGCTGCTCAGGGCGGGTTGCTTCACGTACGCTTCCATGGGAGAAGGCCAGGAGCTGTGCCGACGGGCCGGCGGGCAGCTGTCGGGCATGGACGGGACCCTGCCTTTGACTAGCGACTTGCCGCAAGTGTCGGCCTGGGGCATGTTCGCTCCCACGCTGATCGTGGATGCGCAGGGGCGTCGCTTTGCGCGCGAGGACGACGTGAACGCGCCGGCGAACGCGTGCTTCAGCCAAGATCGCGGGTACTGGTGGACGGTGTTCGACAAGCGGATAAGCGACGGGTCGCAGTCTCGCAGCGCCGCTCAGATGACCAGCAAATACGCAAAGCGCCTGGTGGGGCCCTGCGACGACGCGGCCGAGCTTGCCGCTGCAATCGGGGTTCCAGCCGACGTGCTGCAAGCTACGATGGATCGCTTCGACAAACTGGTTTCGGCTGGAAAGGACGACGATTTCGGTCGTACGGTGAATTTGAAAAGCTTGCAGGCTCCCTATTACGCGATCAAGCAGCTTCCCGTTCGCTACCGCACGCGCGGCGGTGTGCTGACTGACGAAAACGGTCGTCTGACCGGCACGTCGGGGGCTTCCATCCGCAACGTGTACTGTTGCGGGTCGGTGGCTGCGAACGGAGGAGAGGGCCTGGCCTCGAACGGTGCGTTCGGCATGCTGGTGGGCGAGGCCGTGGTGTCGGCGCTCGAGGCGGCTCGCTAAACGCCAGGGCTTCGCGCCGCGCAGGGCGCGTCGAATGCGCGGCGCGCCCTGCGCGGCAGGTCTGCGCGGGCGGCGTTCGGTTTCCTCCCGTCTTGCTCGATTGAAAAGAAGGGCTCGAGCCGTGCGGCTCGAGCCCTTTCCGAGGGGGAGGGGTGTGAATCGGGTTATGCCTTCAGAGCCTCAACGACGGCCTTGCCGCTGATCAAGCCGCTGCCGGCGTTGGGGGACAGGTCGCTGCCGCTGTCGGCTACGGTGGAGCCGCAGCAGTACACGTTGGGGATGGGGGTGCCGTCCTTGTCCGTAAGCTGGCTGTCGGTGGTGATCTTCATGCCGCCATGGGTCTTGTAGCGGTACGGGAAGTGCTTCATGGCGTAGTACGGAGCGGAAAGCGACTGCAGGAACAGCTTCTTCTTGAAGTCCGTGTCCTCGCCGGCGGCTACCAGCTCGTCGTAACGGGCGAACGTCTCCAACAGGTTGGCTGCGGGAACGTCCATGGCGGTGGCCAATTCCTCAAGGGTGGAGCACGGGCCCACCAGGCGATCGGCGTTGCCCTTCATGTTCATCTCGACGTTCCACTTCTGGCTGCTGTTGATGGCCTGGTCGTCGAAAATGGTCCACCAGAAGCCCAAGCCCAGCTTGGCGGCGGCATCGGGGGAGTCGTGGCTCTGGTCCTCCTTGATGAAGCGACGGCCCTGCGGCGTCACCTGCACCTGCGGGGAGAAGTAGCCCCAAACGGTAACCTGCGCCAGGTCGCTCATGCGGTTCGCTTCCATGTCCATGTGCGTGTACACGCCGCCCAGCGCCTTGCACATCTGATGGCCTTCGCCCATGGAGTTGACCGTCAGCGGCCCCAGGCGAGCCTGGCTGGGCAGGTAGGTGGACACCATTTCCTGGTTGCAGGAGAATCCGCCCGTAGCCACGATGATCTTCTTCGCCTTGATGTCGACGGTCTTGCCGTTCTTCTCGTCGTTGAAGCGCACACCGATGGGCGCGCCCTCGCCGTCGACGATGAAGTTCGTGGCGCGCAGGTTCAGCTTGTACGTGGCGCCCTTTTTCTCCAGGCCCTTCTGCAGCGGCGTGAGCACGGCCTGCATGTCGCCGATGCCGTTGCCGGGCAGCAGCATGGACGTGGGCGCGCCCGTGCCCATGTAGTCGGTGATGGGCTGGAACACCGCGCCGTAGTCGGCGGCTACGCGGTCGGCCCACTCGGTCTGGTAGACGTAGACGTTGTGCTTGTAGTCCATGTCATCGGTCTCGCCCTTTTTCTCAAGGATGGGGAGGAACTTCTGCCAGTTCGTCTCGGGGTCAACCTCAAGGCCGGCGTCCTTCTGCATCTTCGATCCGACGACGTTCATAACGCCGCAGGCGATGAAGCTCTCGCCGCCCACGCGCTCCAGCTTGTCCACCAGCATGACCTTGTGACCGGCTTCCACCGGATCCATGGCTGCGGACATGCCGGCAATGCCCGTGCCCAGAATGAGCACGTCGGTTTCGTCGCTGAACGAAACCGGGGCGGTTCCTACCACGTTCTCCGCGCCGGTGCTGCTGCCCGCCGTGTTGTTGCTGGCGCATCCGGCAAGCGCGCCGCCGGCGGCGATGACGGCGCCCGAGGCGATGGCCGCCTTCAAGAAATTACGACGATTCATGCTTGTTTCCATGATGGTCTCCCTCCTTGGGCCGCATCCTGCACCGAGCATGGTTTCGGTTGGCTGCGGCTCCTCCTGTTGTGCGTCGCCGTTGCTGTGCGACGGGGTTCACCATACGGATGCCGGCTTGTTCCGTCACCGTCCGTTTCGGACTATATTGCAGGAGGGTTTGAATTTCTGCTGGTGGGAAGGTTGCCCATACCGTATCATGCAGAGCATGAGGGAGAGAAGCCGGGGAAAAGAAACGCATTCGTCACGCGCGAGCGTGCGTCCTTTTGTGCTTTCTGCCGCGATTGTTTTGGGTTTCGGATTGTACCGGGGCGTGAACTCCAGCGCGTACCTTTCGGCCTTCGCGTTCGTGAAGTCGCCGTTTCTGTTCGTTCCCGACCTGTTCTTCAACGTGGTGGTGGCGTGCTCGGTGGTCGTGTGCGCGGGCATCGCCGTGCTGCTTGCTTTGACCGGTCGGCTCAAGGCGTTCTCCATGCCCTACGTGTTGCCGACGGGGCTTCTGATTGCCGCTAACGCTGCCGCCCTTGTGGGAGTGGTCCTTTCGCTTCCTGCCGACATGGCCCTGCTGATTCCGGGCGTGCTGTACGGCGCGGGGTCGGTGATGCTCTCGCTGTTTTGGATCGAAGTGTTCTCTGCGGAAAAGCCGAGCGTGATCGTTACGCAGATTGCGCTGGGCATGCTGTTGAACGTGGTGGTTTCGGCCGAGCTGACGCCGCTTGATCCCGACGTGCAGATGAAGCTGAGCTGCGTGTTGCTTGTGGTAGCGGCGCTGTGCGCACGGTTCGTCCGTCGTGCGCTGCCGCACGTGTGCGCCGAGGGAGCGCCGCCCGCGGGTGCCGAGGCCGGCGCGGGCGATGCGCGTGCGTGCGAGCAGGGCGAGGGCGCTCCCGCGTGCGTCAATGCTGATGCAGGAGCAGGCGCGGGCGCAATCGCAGGCGGCCAGGACAAGGCTTCCTTCCGCGCGCGGTTTGCCGCGTATCGCGATGCGTTTTTGGAGTTGGGCGATTCCGTAGTGGCGTTTTTCGTGCTGGAAGCCGTTATCGGGCTTTTGAACAGCTTCATGCTGACGGGATCCCTTGACTTCGAAGGCTCCGGCAAGGTGTCGTCCGGGGCCATTGTGGGCGCGATCATCGTGTTCTGCTTCGTCGTGTTCGTGATGCACCGCATGCCGAAGGTGTCGACGGTGTCGCGCGTCATCATGCCGGTGCTGGCCGCCATGCTGGTGTTCCTGCCGTTTCTCAGCGAAATGTACAACCTGGTGTTCTACATGCTCTTGCTGGGTAGCTACTACTTCGTGGCGCTTTTGATCACGTACCTGGTGGCCGAGGTCGCGCATGTGCGGCGCGTGTCTCCGTACGTGCTCATGGGCGTGACGATGGGCGTCGCGCGCGTGTTCCTGGCCGTTGCGCTGCTGGGCGGGTTCGCTGCGGCGGTTGCGGGAGGCGGGCCGAGCGACGAAGGCGAGCACACCATGCGCTTCTTGGTGATTATCGTGGTGGTGCTGTACGCGCTGTGCATGGCGCTCGTGTTCTTCTCGCGGGATCGGAAGCGCCGCCGCGAAGGGGCTGGCCAGCCGGCCGGCCAGGACGGGCCGGGCGTCGACGGCGCGCTTGCGGCGACGCAGGCCGATGCGGCGTCCGAAGGGGAGCGTGCGCTTGAATCGCGCTGCGCCGCCGTTGCTCGGGAGGGCGGCCTGACGGAGCGCGAGGCGGAGGTGCTGGTTTATCTGGCGCGGGGCCGCACGAAGGCATATATTGCCGAAGCGCTGTTCGTAACCGAGAATACCGTTCGCAGCCACGTGCGCAACATCTATTCCAAGCTGGGTATCCATACGCGCCAGCAGTTGATCGACTTAGTGGAGTCGCCTCGTCTGTAACGGTTTTGTTCCCTGCAGTACGCCTGCTGGTGTATGGCGCGCGTGTTCAAGGTCGCGTAGTATGGCACGCATGGATAACTATCTAGTACATAATCGTTCGATGACGCCTCGCGATTGGGGCATTGACGCGGCCGTCGCTTTGCTGGCGTTTCTGTTCGGAAGCGCGCAGCTCATGCTGACGGCTTCGTCGATTGTGATTCCCGATCTGGCGTTGCGCCAGTACCTGGGCATGGTGAACGTGATGCCGAACGTGCAGGTGTTCGTGGCGCTTGCCATCACCACGTTGCCGCTGGTTTTGCGTCGGCGCTTTCCCTGGCCCGTGTTCCTGTTCTGCTTCGTGTCGTTTCTTGGATTGCAGAATGCGTTCAGCGGGTTTTCCTTGACCGTGGTGGGGCCCGTGATAGCGGTGTACACCATAGCCAACGAGCGCGGCCGTGCGGAAGCGGCGCTTGCGGCGGTTGTGGCGGTTGCGGGGTTGTTGCTGATGGACGCGCCCTCGCGCACCGCCAGCCTGACGTTTTTCACGCGGTTCCAAAACATCGCGCTGGTGCTGGCCGCCGCCCTTGCGGGCTATGCGTACCGCACGCATCGCGCGTACGTCGAAGCCACCGAGCAGCGGGCGCTCGAAGCGGAGCGCTCGCGCGAAGAGGAGGCCGCGCGTCGCGTGGAGGAGGAGCGCGTGCGCATAGCGCGCGAGGTGCACGACATCACTGCTCATTCGCTGTCGGCCGTGAGCATCCAGGCCGCTGCCGCCGAGCGCTTGATCGACGTGGATCCTGCGGCGGCGAAGGAGGCCGTCGCCACGGTGCGGGCCACGGCTAAAACGGCGCTCGACGACATCCGCAGCATGATCGGGGTGCTGCGGCACGGCGACGAGACGGCCGAAACGGCGCCGGCATCGGGGACGGATAGGCTGGAGGACTTGGCCGCGTACCTGCGCGACGCGGGGCTTTCGGTGCGCCTCGACGCTGCGGGCTACGATCGCGCCGGCGTTCCTGCGCACGTCGACATGGCCTTGTTCGGCATAGCGCGGGAAGCGGCAACCAATATAGTCAGGCATGCGGGCGCCCGCGAGGTTTCGATTCGCCTTGCGATCGAGGACGGGCAGGCGCGCCTGACGGTGAAGGACGACGGACGCGGGTTCGAGCCCGCTGTCGGCGCGCTTGCGCTGCGCGACGGCCTTCCCCAGGCTGCCGACGGGGCGGGGCATGGTATTGCGGGAATGTCCGAGCGCGTTCATCTGCTGGGCGGAACGTTTTCCGCAGGCAACGCCGCGGAAGGCGGTTTCCGCGTGATGGCCAGCATTCCGGTTAAGGGAGCGGAGGCGCAGCATGGAGCGTAACGATGGAGGCAAGGTGCGCGTACTGGTGGTCGACGACCAGGATCTTGTGCGCAGCGGGTTTCGCCTGATCCTGCTTACGTACGGCGACATCGACGTGGTGGGCGAGGCGCGCGACGGCCAGGAGGCGGTGGAGCTGGCGCAGCGCTTGCGGCCCGACGTGGTGCTCATGGACATCCGCATGCCTCACATGAACGGCATCGAGGCCACGCGCGCCATCAGCAACGATCCTCGGCTCGAGGACGTTCGCGTGCTCATCCTGACGACGTTCGACCTGGACGAATACGTGTACGATGCCCTGGCCGCCGGTGCGAGCGGCTTTCTTCTCAAGGATGCCGAACCCGACGAGATCGCCGCTGCTGTTCGCGTGGTCGCGCGGGGAGACGCCCTTATTCAGCCGTCCATCACGCGCCGTTTGATCGAGGAGTTCGTCGCGTCGCGCCCGCTCGTTCCGGGGGACGGCGCGGGGGTTCGGTCCGCCATCGGCGCGCTGACCGATCGCGAGCGCGAAATCCTGGTGCTGGTTGCGCGCGGGATGACGAACGAGCAGATAGGGGCCGAGCTGTTCATTTCTCCCGCCACGGCGAAAACCCATCTGGCGCGCATCATGGCGAAGCTGGACGCGCATGATCGCGCTCAGCTGGTGGTGAAGGCCTACGAAAGCGGGCTGGTTCGGCCCGGCGTCGGCTGACGCGCTTGCCGTGGGGCGTGCGCGGCGCACGGGCCAGGTTTCGGCGCGACGCGCAGACCGTGCCGGTGCCGCGTGTGCGCGGCGGGCACGCGGCGCGGGCCGTCCGGCGGCCCAATTGTGACGATCGTTTGGCGATTCTGTCAAACCTGAAACGCATAGGCTTAGATTTCTCTGAATACTCTTGCAATCGGCGTTGAGGCTGCTATGATAACGCAATGTTTAGCACTCGCTAACGATGAGTGCTAGCAGTCACCGCAATCGAGTGGTTACATAGCGAACATCAAACGTTCCGCTACGCGAGTCGGACGACGAAAGGAAGGCACGTTATGAATCTGAAACCCCTGGGTGATCGCGTCATCGTCAAGCAGGACGAGGCCGAGGAGACCACGGCGTCGGGTCTGTACCTTGCGACCGAAGCGAAGGAAAAGCCCCAGAGCGGCACCGTTCTGGCTGTGGGCGACGGCAAGCTCGATAAGGACGGCAACCTGGTTCCCGTTCCGGTGAAGGTGGGCGACAAGGTCGTCTACGGCAAGTTCGGCGGCACCGAGATTCACGTGGACGGCGAGGACGTGCTCATTCTTCGCGCGGACGATCTGTACGCTGTCTTTGCATAAGCGAATATCCCGCTAACAACAACGCAGTTGAAAGGATAAAAGCATCATGGCTAAAGAGATCAAGTTCGAGGCTGATGCCCGCAGCGCGCTTGCTGCCGGCGTCAACAAGCTGGCCGACGCCGTCAAGGTGACGCTTGGCCCCAAGGGTCGCTACGTCGCTCTGGAGAAGTCCTACGGCGCTCCGCTCATCACCAACGACGGCGTGACCGTTGCCAAGGAAGTCGAGCTGGAGGATCCCGTTGAGAACATGGGCGCCCAGCTGGTGCGCGAAGTTGCCGTGAAGACGAACGACGTCGCCGGCGACGGCACCACCACCGCTACGCTGCTGGCCGACGTCATCGTGTCCGAGGGCCTGCGCAACGTGACCGCCGGCGCCGATGCCCTGGGCATCCGTCGCGGCATCCAGAAGGCCACCGACGCCATCGTCGCGTCCATCAAGGCCGACGCCACGCCGGTTTCCACGAAGGACCAGATCGCCAACGTGGGCACCATTTCCGCAGGCGACGCCAACATCGGCGAGAAGATCGCCGAGGCCATGGAGGCCGTGGGCAAGGACGGCGCCATCTCCGTTGAGGAAAGCCAGACCTTCGGCATCGACATGGACATCGTCGAGGGCATGCAGTACGAGCGCGGCTACATCTCGCCGTACATGGCTACCGACATGGAGAAGATGGAGGCCGTGCTCAACGATCCCTACATCCTCCTGACCGACCAGAAGGTCACCAACATCCAGGACATGGTTCCCCTGCTGGAGGAGATCATGAAGTCCGGTCGCCCGCTGTTCATCGTCGCTGAGGACGTCGAGGGCGAGGCTCTGGCCACCATCCTGCTGAACAAGCTGCGCGGCACGTTCAACTGCGTCGCCATCAAGGCCCCCGGCTTCGGCGACCGCCGCAAGCGCATCCTCGAGGACATCGCCGCCGTCACGGGCGCGCAGGTCATCGACAAGGACTTCGGCATGACCATGGCGGATGCTCGCGTCGACATGCTGGGCCACTGCAAGACGGTCAAGGTCACGAAGGACACCGCTCTGATCGTGGACGGCGCTGGCGACAAGAAGGCCATCGAGGATCGTATCGGCCAGATCAAGGCCGAGCTCGAGCGCGCCGACTCCGACTTCGACCGCGAGAAGCTGCAGGAGCGCCTGGCGAAGCTGTCCGGCGGCGTGGCCGTGCTCAAGGTGGGCGCTGCAACCGAGTCCGAGCTCAAGGAGACGAAGTCCCGCATCGAGGACGCTCTGCAGGCAACCCGCGCGGCTGTCGAAGAGGGCATCGTTGCCGGCGGCGGCGTGGCTCTGGTTGACGCGCTTCCCGCGCTCGACGACGTCAAGGCTGACGACAAGGACGAGGAAGTGGGCGTTGCCATCATCCGCAAGGCTCTGGAGGCTCCGATGCGCGCCATCGCCCAGAACGCGGGCTACGAGGGCAGCGTTGTGGTTGAGCATGTCAAGAACATGGGCAAGGGCGAAGGCCTGAACTGCGCCAACGGCGAGTACGGCAACATGATCGAGATGGGCGTCAACGACCCCGTCAAGGTGACCCGCACGGCTCTGCAGTCCGCTGCTTCCGTTGCGGCCCTTATCCTCATCACCGAGGCCACCATCAACGAAATCCCGAAGGAGGGTCCGGACCTGTCCGCGCTGGCAGCAGCTGCTGGCGGCGGCGGAATGGGCGGTATGATGTAAGCCCTGCGGCCTGCATCGCACAATTTAAACTCGGAAAGAAGGGCGGCCCGCGGGTCGCCCTTCTTGTGCTCGCAGCGGGATGCGAGTCCCGCATGTGCGCGCCGGTTCCGTTGCGTTCGTTGCGGCGCGTTCGCTACGGCGCGCCCTCTTCGCCGGGATTCTGTCAAAACGAACGAGGTTTGATGGTCCTCAAGCCAGGATAAATGCAACAAGCAATCCCCTGACCAGGCATGATAAAAAACAGCCCTTGTCAACCTGCCTTCGCAAAGCGAAAAACCGCCGCAAAACTCGTCCGTTTTGACAGAGTCTGGAAACTTCCGCGGCAAATCGAAGCGTCCGAGTAGCGCCGACCCCGCCAGTCCCGTCGGCCCCGCCAAGCCCGAACGCCCCGCCAAGCCCGAACGCCCCGCCAAGCCCGAACGCCCCGCCAGCCCCGTTGACCCCGCCGCCCCGCCAGCCCCCCGTCGATCCTGTTGCCCAATTCGAAACGTCCTGACGAGTTTTCGGATCAAGCGCGATCGGGGGATTTCGATATCCCGTTGCTCAGGGCGCTTGGGGCGTCGAGCGACCTATGCGCGGCGCTCGCGAACTTTCCGAATTTGCCCCTCGACGCAAAACAGCCCGACCCCTGGGCGTGTTGCCGCCGGAGGAGTCGGGCTGTTCGATGGTGCTGCGTCTTGGTTTGCTAGGCGTCTTTTTTCGAGACCAGCAGGAGAATGCCGCCGATAAGGGTCACGAAGATGAGCGTGCATACGCCAAATGCCGTGGTGTTGGGCTTCGTTCCCTTGTAGATGTTCCAGCAGCGGATGCTCATGGGGATCATCCAGGCCAGGGGAATGATGAGCCAGCACACCGACACCGTGGACACGATGCACAGGATGAACGCGACCAGCCTGAGCGTGCGGTCGCTGTCGTTGCTGGCCGTTTGCGGGTAGTAAGCCTGGCCGCCCGAAGCTTGCGGGTAGACGGGAGCGGGGCTTCCGTAAGTCGGCTCTTGACCTGCGGGCTGAGCGTCGGCGTAGTCGTCGGTCCACTGCTCGCCGTTCCAGTAGCGAAGTTTTGCTGCGTCTCCCGAGGGGTCTGCGTACCATCCAGCTTGTGGGTTTGTCATACTGCCTCCATGAACGAATGGAAATTGAGTCCAGTATAACTGAATCGTTTGGCTCTTATTAGGTTCCAAGCGGGTTGTTACCTGTTCTTTCGATACTTCGCCGCCCGGCTCCGTCCGGATTTTCCGCCTTCGCGCGCCTCATTCGAGGCCTGCGCCCCGCTGCGGGCGGTCTTCCGTGCCCATTTCACGACGGGCGGTTGCTCCGGTTGAGCATTGGTCTACAATAAGTTGTTATGGAAGAATTCATACATATCGCAGGGCATGTTCTGGAGCATTCCGTTTCGGACACGCTGTATCTCATCCCGTTTTTGTTCGTCACCTATTTGGCGATGGAGTGGCTCGAGCATAAAACCGGCAGTAAAGCCCAAGCCGCAGTTCAGCGCGCTGGCGCGGCGGGCCCTATCGTCGGCGCCGTTGTGGGCGTGGTTCCGCAATGCGGGTTCTCTGCTGCCGCGTCAACGTTGTGGGCCGGCCGCGTCATCACGCTGGGGACGCTGTTCGCTGTGTTCTTGTCTACGTCGGACGAGATGCTTCCCATCTTCATTGCAGAGCAGGTGCCTCTTGCGGTGATCCTGAAAATCCTGGGGGCGAAAATCGTTATCGGCATGGTGATGGGCTTTATCGTGGACGCCGGCATGCGCCTCGCGCGGCGCATCGACGCGCCGTTGCACATTCACGATCTTTGCGAGCACGACCACTGCCACTGCCATGATGGCGAGGGCGGCATCTTGAAAAGCGCCTTTAAGCACACGGTTCAGGTCGCGCTGTTCATCTTTGCCGTGACCGTTGCGCTGAACACCGTTCTTGAAGTGGTGGGAGAAGATGCTCTGGCAACGTTTCTCGGCGCTAACCAGGCTCTTTCGGTGTTAGGTTCCGCGCTGGTGGGCTTGGTGCCGAACTGCGCCGCAAGCGTGGTCATCGCGCAGCTGTACGTGGACGGCGCCTTGGGCTCGGGGGCGATGCTGGCGGGTTTGCTGGTAAGCGCGGGCGTGGGCTTGTTGGTGCTGTTCAGGGCGAACCGCAACTGGAGGCAGAACGTTGCCATTGTGGTGGGTTTGTATTGCACGGGCGTGGCGTGGGGCCTGATTGCGAACGCGCTGGGCATCGTGTTCTAGCGATTGCGCAGACGCGGCGCTTGCTTGTCGGCTCTTGGCAGCGCGGCGCTTTGCTTGCCCGACGTGCTATGCGCTATAGTGGCAAGAAGCACTCGAGATCGATGTCAAGAAGGAAGAGAGGACATCATGTCAACGCTGGAAGCCGGTATGACGCGCGACGAGGCGTTCGCGCTCCTGCAAGCGCACAACAAGGATCCGTTCCATATCGAACATGGCGAAACGGTGGAGCAGACCATGCGCTACTTCGCGCGCGAGTTCGACCCCGAAAACGAAGAATTCTGGGGTATCGTGGGGCTGCTGCACGACCTTGATTGGGAAGAGCACGATGACGAGCCGGAGAAGCACACGCTGTACGCTGCGCCTTGGATCGAGGCTGCTGGCGGCACGCCCGAGCTCATCCGCGCCATCCAGAGCCACACGTCCGATTTCAATCCGGATCTGCCCAGACCCGAGCTTCAAATGGAGAAGGTTCTGTTTGCGGCGGAGGAATTGACGGGGCTTATCGGCGCGGCTGTGGTCATGCGGCCCAGCAAAAGCGTCATGGACTTCGAAGTGAAATCGCTCAAGAAGAAGTTCAAGGACAAGCGCTTCGCCGCCGGAGTCAGCCGCGACGTCATTCGTTCCGGGGCGGAAATGCTAGGTTGGGAGCTTGACGAGCTGTTCGCCCGCACCATCGAGGCCATGCAGTCGTTCGCGCCGGACAGGGACACGTTCAAGCCTGCCGAATAACGAATTCGCATTCGAGCGCCCGCCCAAAGCGGGCGCAGGTTTTCCAGACGAGCGAGGGGGAAGGATCCTTTCGCGAAGAGTCCGAGCGTTTTGTGGGCTTGCGGGGCCTTCAAACATTTTCATTGACCGGCCTTGTCCGCACGGCTAAAATGTATTCTCGCGCATTGGAGCGACGTGGGCCGTTAGCTCAGTTGGTAGAGCAGGGGACTTTTAATCCCAAGGTCGCGGGTTCGACTCCCTCACGGCCCACCATTTTTTTCCTTCCAATCGCGATGGCAGGGGCTTCGGCTTTTGCATGCCGTTCTGAACTGGGCCATCGTCCAACGGCAGGACTCTGGTTTTTGGTACCAGCTATCCAGGTTCGAATCCTGGTGGCCCAGCCACTTCACACCGCTCATGTCGTTCGCATCAGTGCGTCGCGCACCGCATTTTGCTTCGCCGCTCCGCGTGGGCGGCGTTTTTATTCCAGCAGTTCGAAGGGGATGTCGCTTCCTATCCCGGATGTTGCCAGCACATCGCCCTCGTTCGTTACCAGCACGGCTTCCAACGACGGATGGCTCTCCGCAAACGCAAGCGCGCGATCGGCGCCCATGATGACGAGCGCTGTGGTGAATCCGTCCGCGTCAAGCGAAGCGCGCGAAACCACGGTGGCGCTCAGCAGGTCGGTCTGCGCGGGAAAGCCGGTGCGCGGATCCAGAATGTGGTGGTACAGCGTGCCGTCGCGCTCGAACGCGCGCTCGTATATGCCGCTCGTCACCACCGATCCGTCGCGAACGCTTACGCAGGCGAACGAATCTAGCATCGGCAGGGCGCTTGAAGGAAAGGGCTTTCGGATACCCACCCGCCACGGCGTTTCGTCGGGCTTGCCTCCCATAACCGCCACATTGCCTCCCAGGTTGACCAACGCGCGCTCGACGCCGCTCTCGCGCAACAGCGCAAGGATGCCGTCGGCGATGTATCCTTTCGCGATGCCGCCCAAGTCAACGCAGGCCAGCGGGTCGTACAGCGTCACGGTCGAGCCCGTCACGGCAACGTTTCGGTAGTCCACGTGGCGCAGCGCTGCAGCCAGATCGTCGGGGTTGGGGATCGTTTGCCGCTTGAAGTCCCAGAGTTGCGTTGCGCTTCCCATGGTGATGTCGAACAGCCCGTCGGTGGCGCGGCAGTATGCCAACGCCGTGTCGATGAACGTTGCCAGCTCGGGATCGACGTCGGTCGGAACGCCGCGCGCATGGTTGAGCCGAAACAGCTCGCTTGCGGGATCAACCCGCGAGAGCAAAAGCTCGCAGCGGTCGCACCATGCCACGGCTCGGTCGATGATGCTTGCATCGTCGGTCTCCGCACTGATGGTGTTGGTGGTGTTGAACCGAAAGAACTCCCGAGAAACCATACCGTTCCCTTCAACGTGAAGCGCCATACGCTACTGGAACAGTATACTTTCTTTGGAGCCGTGCTGCAGGTGCGGCATGCGACGCGGGTGAGCGGCGTCGGCCGATGCCACGGCGAACGAGCGGTGGAAGGAGAAACGCAATGCAGCCTGAAAAGCGAGGCCTCATCCCGCAGTTCGATGCGTTCGACACGGTTGCTCTTCTTTCCTTCTGCATGAGCGTTCCCCTGCTTTTGCCCGTTCTCGAGTTTTGGCAGCGCGCGACGACCCCAGCCCTTGGCGCGGGTTCGTTTTTGCCGGCCGTTTCGTTCTCGACGGCGCTCTCGCTTGCCGCCATGTTCACGTCGCTCGCGTTCCTGTTTGTCTGTTTGCTCAAAACGGCGCATGCTCGGCTGAACCGCACGGTCGTGCTATTGGCCTTAGGTTGTTACGCGCTTGGATATGCACTGCTCGATCTGTGGAGCTTCGGGGTTGTCGATGGATCCCTTGTTGAGGCGGGATGCGGCCTTATGATGGGGTTCGGAGCGGCCGTCATGAGCCTTGTTTGGGTGAGCCGGCTGCGCGTGCTCGCGTTTCGACGCGCGTTGGCGGTGGTTTGGGCTTCCGCGCTCGGCCTGTTTGCCAGCAGCGCTTTGTTGCCGATGCTCAACGTTGATGCGGCGCGCGTAGCGCTTACGTGCGCGGCGGCTCTTTCCCTTGCGGGATGCGCTCGGCTGTTCTTTCGCTCGCAGCGTGAGGACGATCGCTTGGCGCAATCGGGCGCGAACTGGTGGGACGTGTTCGGCCATCTGGACGTTTCCGTAGTGGAAGGGACCGGGGATTTCAAGACGCCGCTTTCCCGGGCACTGTTCTTCGCGGTCATGCCGTTTTCCATGTTGCTGCTGTTCGTTGCCGACAGCAGCTTGGCGCAGACGATGGAGTGGGGGATGGCGCCGTTGGCATGGGCTGGCTTGCTCGCCGAAGCCGCTATGGTGCTCCTTGCGTTTCTGAAGACGGACCAAGCCCTGATCAACTTTTCCTATCGCTTCTTCTTGCCGCTGATGGCTTTCGCGACGTTTGCCGCAACCGCGTTTGTCGATCCGCCGCTTCAGCGTTCGGCGATGGTGGTGGGTTCTCTTGCGTTCTGCACGGTCTACGCGCTCATTATGTCGGCAATGCTCGTTTCCATGGCGGGTCGCATGCGCTCTCTCGCGTTGCCCGCTGGCGGCATCATGATTATATTCAGCTGTCTGGTGTGCCTGCTTTCGGACGCCAGCGCCAACGCGGGCGTCCTGGGCGCGTATCGCTACCAGATCCTCATCGTACTGTTCGTGATCATGGCCGTTGTCCTCATGGTCACGCCCAGCTCGCGGCTGTGGCGCGTCATGCTTGAAGGCATCGATGCTGCGGAGTCGGCTTTGCCTGACGCGCGGGAAGATTACCTGCGTCGTTGCGCCCAGCTGGCGGAAACGCATCGTCTGACTGTTCGAGAAGCCGAAATCTTGCTGCTTTTGGGCCGCGGGCACACGTCGATTTTCGTTGCCGAAGAACTGACGGTGGCCGAATCCACGGTGCGCAGCCATCGCAAGAACATCTATCGCAAGCTTGGCGTGTCGTCGCGCGAAGAGCTGTTCAAGCTGCTCGATGACCAGGCTGACGAAGGCGTTTGAGCAATCTCCCCCTTTTCGTTTAGAAAGAACATGCCAGGTGGGGAGCAAGTCCCCTCGTTTTGACGATAGATTCCCCTTGCTTCGGCTCGTATGGTGGCCTCGTTGTTTGAAGATACTTCAAGGGAGGCTACCATGGAACTGCAAGTCACTCGTCGTGATTTTCTCAAGGGGAGCATTGTCGTAGCGCTGGGCGCGGCAGGCGCTTCCATGCTGGGTTCGTGCGCGCCAAGCGGCGCCGCTGCAACATCCGAAGGCGCGACGCCCGCAGTCGGTTCGGGCGGCTCCTCGAACGCGGTTACCCTTCATCGCGGCTACGGCGCGGCTCACGGTGACAAATGCTTCACAAGCGTGGTCGTCGCTACGGCAGATGACGGCTCGATCCTTGCCGTGAGCGTGGACGATTACCAATTCATGCCGGCCGGTTCGACGGGCATCACGCCGGTTCCGAATTCCGATGCCGGGCTTGCGGCCGGCTACGCAACGGGTCAGGTGCTCATGTCGAAAACCGTGAACACCGATGCGTATTCCGCAATGATGAAGGAGAAGGCGCAGGCCACGCAGCCTTGGCTCACGTCCATGCGCGCTATCGAAGACTACTGCGTTGGCAAGAAGCCTTCGGAGCTGAAGAAGGCCAGCATCGATACGGTGTCGGGGGCTACGCTCGTCGACGCTCCCAACTATCTTAAGCTGGTGTCCGAAGTTGCTCAAAGCGACGCCATCACCTCGTCGGGCACGTATTCGGGTGATGGATCGAGCCTCAAGCTAGGGCGCATCAACGCCGCTGCGCATGGCGACAAGGCGTTTGCCGAAGCCGTTTCGCTCGTGCAAGACGACGTGCTGGTTGCAACGAGCATCGACGAGTTCCAGTTCGTCGCCACGTCTTCCGAAGGCTTCGTTCCCGTACCGAATTCCGATGCAGCGTTTGCCGCCGGTTACGCCGAGGGCCAGATGCTCATGTCCAAGTCGGTGAACTCCGAAGCGTATTCCGCGATGATGAAGGAGAAGGCCCAGGCCACTACGCCATGGATTGAGTCCATGGCGGCCATCGAATCGTTTGTGGCTGGCCAGAAGATCTCCGACGTGAAGGCGAAGGGCCCCGACGCCGTTTCCGGTGCGACGCTTGTGGACACCGCCGGCTATGTGAAGGCGGCGGTAGAGGCTGCCAAGGCTGCTTAGATTCGCTGTTCCGTTCCCCTTGCGAAGCGAGCCGATTGTCGTACGCGTCGGCTCGCTTCGCCGTTGCTTGCCGAGCGCATTATAATAGGCGGAAAGCCGGATAGGAGACTCTATGGACGCATTGCCGTACGAGCGACGTAACCGATCTCCCAAGCAGGGTGCCGCCATCGGCCTGCTTGTCTTGATGGCGATGGTCCTCAGCTTTGTCGAGCTTCCAGTGGTCCCGGGCGCCGAATGGCTGAAGTACGACCCCTCCGGTGCGGTGTCGTTGCTGGCCACCGTGCTGTACGGCTCTTGGATAGGGGTCGGCGTGGCGGTTGCTTCGTGGATACCCCATTTGATTACCGACCCCTTGGGCGCGTTCATGAACATCATGGCAACCGTCTCCCTTGTTATGGTGGTAGGGGCGGTGTATCGCCGCAAACCATGCTTGCTGTATGTCGTGCTGGGCTGCGCGGCTGGCGTGGCCGCGTCTACGGCCGTTTCCGTCTGTTTGAATTTCGTGGTGATGCCGTTGTACGTTGAGGCGACGTATCAGCAGGTTGCCGCGCTCGTGTTTCCCGCGCTGCTGCCGTTCAACGTGCTCAAGGCGTTGGCGAACTCGGTTTTGGCCATTGTCTCGTACCGGAAGCTGGCGGCTTTGCTGGGGGAGTCGGATCTTGGCTCGTCTTCTTCACATTAAATACCCTTGACCTTGCAGGCAAAATGCCTATACTTATTTCTCTGGCGGAGCGTCCACCCTTAAAACGCGCCCGACCCCGTCGAAGCCGACAAGGCGGCTGCGCATCGCGCGAGTACCTGGCGGTCCTGCTCCTTATGCGGACTGCGCGGTTCCGAACCGCACGCCTGACATGCAGGCATATTCGAACCAACGGTTTGTTGGCTTTCTGTGCCCAAAAAATTCTCTTGCTCAATCTACACTTTATTTGGTAGAATCTATCGTTGCTGCTTATAACGACCTGCTTTGAAGGAGCACTTTTGAGCAAAGAAGATGTAATCGAGCTTGAGGGAACTGTCCTAGAAGCGTTGCCGAACGCTATGTTTAGGGTTGAGCTCGAAAACGGACACAAGATATTGGCCCATATCTCTGGCAAGATGCGTATGCACTACATCAAGATCCTGCCGGGAGACAAGGTGACGGTTGAGCTTTCCGTCTACGACCTGAATCGCGGCCGTATCACGTATCGTTTCAAGTAGGCGCAGTTTTTTGCGTCAAGCGCGTTAATCAGTTAAGAAAATTCTCACCTGCGGCTGGGTGTGGAGTATAGACGGGAACGCATAACCGAAAGGAAATGATTATGAAGGTACGTCCTTCGGTCAAGAAAATGTGCGACAAGTGCAAAATCATCCGACGCCATGGCAAGGTCCTCGTTATCTGCGAGAACCCGCGCCATAAGCAGCGTCAGGGCTAGGAAGAAAGAGGAGATATAACCTATGGCACGTCTTGTTGGTGTCGACCTTCCTCGCGACAAGCGCATTGAAGTCGGCTTGACCTACATCTACGGCATTGGCCTGACCACTTCCAAGCAGATCCTCGCCGAGACCGGCGTTGATCCGAGCGTCCGCGTGAAGGACCTCACGGAAGATGATCTGCAGAAGCTGCGCGACTACATCCAGGGCAACATCAAGGTGGAGGGCGACCTGCACCGCGAGGTTTCTCAGAACGTCAAGCGCCTCATGGAGATCGGTTGCTATCGTGGACTCCGCCATCGTCGCGGCCTGCCCGTTCGCGGACAGCGCACGCACACGAACGCGCGCACGCGCAAGGGTCCTCGTAAGCAAATCGGCGGAAAGAAAAAGTGAGGTAGCTAGAAGTGGCAGCTAAGAAAAACGTGCGCACGCGCATTAAGCGCTCCGAGCGTAAGAACATCGCCGTTGGCGCTGCGCATATCAAGTCTACGTTCAACAACACGATCGTGAGCATCACCGATCCTCAGGGCAATGTGATCTCGTGGCAGTCCGCCGGCACGGTGGGCTTCAAGGGCTCGCGCAAGTCCACTCCGTTCGCTGCTCAGATGGCCGCCGAGGCCGCTGCGAAGACGGCGATGGAGCATGGCCTGCGCAAGGTGTCCGTGTTCGTCAAGGGCCCGGGTTCGGGTCGCGAGACGGCCATCCGCTCTCTGCAGGCCGCCGGCCTGGAGATTGCCAGCATTCAGGATTGCACACCCATCCCGCACAACGGTTGCCGTCCGCGCAAGCGTCGTCGCGTGTAGCTGAAAGGATCTAAGTATTATGGCTCGTTATACTGGAGCGGACTGCCGTTTGTGCCGTCGTGAAGGTGCGAAGCTCTTCCTGAAGGGCGACCGCTGCTACACGGAGAAGTGCGCAATCGAGCGCCGTAACTACGCGCCGGGCGAAGCCGGCAAAAAGCGCATCAAGGAAAGCGAATATCGCACTCAGCTGCGCGAGAAGCAGAAGACCAAGCGTATCTATGGCGTTCTGGAGAAGCAGTTCCGTCATTACTACGATATGGCCAACCGTCAGCAGGGCGTTACGGGTGAGAACCTGCTTCGTATCCTGGAAAGCCGTCTGGACAACGTCGTCTACCGCCTGGGCTTTGCGAAGTCTCGCGCGGAGGCTCGCCAGCAGGTGCGTCACGGTCACATCGTTGTCAACGGTCGTCGCGTCGACATTCCGTCGTTCCGCGTTCGTCCGGGCGACGTGGTTGCCGTTGCTCCCAAGGCTCAGGACATGTTGGTCATCAAGAGCGCGCTGATCTCCAACGAGCGCGTGCAGGTGCCGGCATGGCTTGAGGTTGACATCGAGAAACTTCAGGGCAGCGTTCTCGCGCTTCCGCAACGCGACCAGATCGATCTGGATATTCGCGAGCAGCTCATCGTCGAGCTCTACTCGAAATAATCGCGGCATAGTAAGGAGGCTTACCCCACATGACAGAGTTCATGAGGCCTACTGTAACAACGGAAGAAGTCAACGATACTGTCGCGCGTTTCATCGTCGAACCGCTCGAGCGCGGTTACGGCTACACGCTGGGCAACTGCATGCGTCGCGTGCTGCTCTCGTCCCTGGATGGCGCAAAGGCTACGGCCATCCAGATCGAGGGTGTGCAGCATGAGTTCACGACGGCCGAGGGTGTCATCGAGGACATCACGGACATCGTTTTGAATGTCAAGGGACTCGTGTTCTCTGCACTGAACGACGACATCGAAGAGGCCACGGCGCATGTGTCGGTGGAGGGTCCTTGCACGGTTACGGGCGCGGACCTCGACATCCCGACCGAGTTTACCCTGGTCAACCCGGAGCACGTCATTGCGACGGTTTCCGATGGCGGCCAGTTGGACATGACGGTTCGCATCGGCGTCGGCCGCGGCTACGTGTCTGCCGAGCGCAACAAGCGCACGGAGGATCCCATCGGGGTCATCCATGTTGACTCGTTGTTCTCGCCGGTCCGTCGCTGCACGCTCAACGTGACCGACACCCGCGTGGGCCAGCGTACTGACTACGACAAGCTCGTGCTGGAGGTGGAAACGGACGGCAGCATCACGCCGACCGAGGCCATCTGCCGCGCGTCCAACATCGTGAACCAGTACATGGGCGCGTTCTTGAGCCTGTCCGATATGGCCGACGAGGAGGAGGGCGAAGTTCCGTCCATCTTCGCGCCGGAGGGCCAGGAGTCCAACGCCGAGCTGGACAAGCAGATCGAGGATCTCGACCTGTCCGTTCGCTCGTACAACTGCCTGAAGCGCGCCGGTATCCATTCGGTTCGCCAGCTGGTCGAGTTCTCCGAAAACGACCTGCTGAACATTAGGAACTTTGGTGCGAAGTCCATTGAGGAAGTGAAGGACAAGCTCATTTCCATGGACCTCAATTTGAAGCTATAGGAGATACGTATCATGCGACACAATTACAAGGGCCGCAAGCTGGGCACCGACTTCAGCCACACCAAGGCCATGAAGAAGAGCCTGGTGAACGCCCTGTTCCTGAACGACCGCATCAAGACGGTCGAGTCGCGCGCCAAGGAGATCCGTCCTGACGTCGACAAGATCATCACCTGGGCGAAGCGCGGCGATCTGCATGCTCGTCGTCTGGCCATCGCGGCTCTGGGCGACAAGGAACTCGTGCGCGAGATCTTCGAGAAGGTCGAGCAGGGCATGTTCCAGGACCGTCAGGGCGGCTACACCCGCATCATGAAGCTGGGTCCCCGCAAGGGCGACAACGCCCCCATGGTCATCATGGAGCTTGTGACCGAGCCCGTGAAGAAGAAGGACGAGGAGAAGCCCGCCGCCAAGAAGGCTGCGAAGAAGGTTGCTCCCAAGAAGGTCGAGAAGGTCGAGGAGGCTGCTGAGGCTCAGGCTGAGGAAGCCGCCGTCGAGGCTGCCGACAAGGCTGAAGAGGCTGCTGCTGAGAACGTGGAAGCCGTCGAGGCCGAGGTTGTGGAGAAGGAGAAGGCTGAATAGCTTTCGCTTCGCTTCATACTGATATGGGAAAGGGATCCGCATGCGCGGGTCCCTTTTTTTGAGTGTTCGGCGAGCATGATCGTCGAACTGCGGGCGTGACGTGCGCCTTGCGGTTCGCGCTCGCGTTAGCGTTGGCTTCGTGCAGTTCGTGCGCGCATCCTCCGATTGTGGCATACTGCCTGCATGCGAATCAACGTAAGCTCTTATATTCCCGGCACCTCGCCGGTGCATGCGTGCGACGCACGGGTTAAACTCGTGCTGCTTGCTGCGTATTCCGCTACGTTGTTTTTGGTGCATACGTGGATTGGCCTGGGGTTGTGCGCGTTGCTGTTCGCTGCTGTTGCGATGGCGTCGACGGTGCCCGCTCGAAGGCTGTTCGGTTTGATGCTGCCGGTGTACGTGATCGTTGCGTTCACGGTGGTGTTCAATGCGTTTTCGTTCGATGTGGCCCAGGCGGCTGCTGCAGGCGGCCCTTCGGGATTGGGCGACGTGTCGGCGGGTTTTTTGGGCGCATGGTCCCCGATTGCTTTGTTTGGCACGTTCGGATTCGTGCCTGCGGGATTTGCGCGCGGCTGCTTCTTCGCCGTGCGGATCATCTTGCTTGTGGTGGGCAGCCTGGTGGTTACCTACACTACTACGTCGACTGAGTTGACCAATGCGTTAAGCAGTTTTCTTCGCCCCTTGCGACGTCTTGGCGTTCCGGTGGACGATATAGCCATGGTGTTCTCGCTCGCGTTGCGCTTCATTCCCGTTACCGCCGAAGAGTTGGCGCGCGTGCACGATGCGCAGCAAGCGCGTGGCGCATCGTTCGACGTAGGCGGGTTGTGGCAGCGTTTGCGGGCTTGGCAGACGGTGCTCATCCCCTTGTTCGTGGGGTTGTTTCGCCGTGCCGACTCGCTGGCCGTGGCCATGGACGCGCGCTGCTACGGCGCCCCCGACGTGGAACGCACCTCGCTTGCGCCGCGCGCGTTCTCGTTGGCGAGCGGCGTGGTGCTGGCGGCAGGGTTGGCGGTGTGCGCGGTGTTGTCGATTTTGCTGTGAACCTGCATTCGAGACTGTACGTTTCTTAGCGCCTGGATGCCTCTTTCTTGATGCTCTTCGGTCTTGCGGGCTGCCGTTCGTCGCTGCGGTTATGGGAAACGCGCAGGGTTGCCGTCTCCCGGTTTCCGACGTGCTATGATTGCTCTTGATGTAAATCGTCATCATCCTACGAGGAGGCATTCATGAGCGTCATCATCGATGTGTTCGGTCGCGAGATTCTCGACTCGCGCGGCAATCCGACCGTGGAAGTTGAGGTCGTGCTGGAGGACGGTTCGTTCGGCCGCGCGGCTGTGCCGTCGGGTGCTTCGACTGGCGCGTTCGAGGCTGTTGAGCTGCGAGATTGCGATAAGGGTCGCTATTTGGGCAAGGGGACGCTCGATGCGGTTGCTCATGTGAACGGCGAAATCGCCGACGCCCTGATTGGCGTGGAAGCCGACGACCAGCGCTTCGTCGACGACATTATGCTGGAAATCGATGGCACCGACAACAAGGGCGCGCTGGGTGCGAACGCCATCCTGGGCGCGTCCCTGGCCGTGGCGAAGGCTGCTGCAGAGTCTGCCGAACTTCCTCTGTACAAGTACGTCGGCGGCGTGAACGCGCATCTGCTTCCCACGCCCATGATGAACATTCTGAACGGCGGCGCGCATGCCGACAACAACGTGGACTTCCAGGAGTTCATGATCATGCCGGTCGGCGCCGACTCGTTTGCCGAAGCGCTGCGCTGGTGCGCTGAGATCTACCACACGCTGAAGAAGGTTCTGCACGATGCCGGCCTTGGCGGCGGCGTGGGCGATGAAGGCGGTTTCGCTCCGAACTTCAAGACGAACGAAGAGCCGCTCGAGTACGTGATGAAGGCATGCGAGGCTGCTGGCTACAAGCCCGGTTCCGACATCATGTTCGCTATGGACCCGGCTTCAACCGAGTTCTACGATGCCGAGAAGCAGAAGTACGTGCTGGCCGGCGAGGGTCGCGAGCTGACGAGCGCCGAAATGGTCGACTACTGGGAGGCTTTGGTCAACAAGTACCCCATCATCTCCATCGAAGACGGCATGGCCGAAGAGGACTGGGACGGCTGGAAGCAGCTGACCGAGCGCATCGGCGATCGCGTGCAGCTGGTGGGCGACGACCTGTTCGTCACGAATTCCAAGCGTCTTGCCAAGGGCATCGAGATGGGCTGCGCGAACGCCATTCTTATCAAGGTGAACCAGATTGGCAGCTTGACCGAGACGCTTGAGGCCATCGAAATGGCGAAGCAGGCCGGCTATGCGTGCGTCATGAGCCACCGCTCGGGCGAGACCGAGGACACCACCATCGCCGACCTGTCCGTGGCCTGCAACACCGGCCAGATCAAGACGGGTGCGCCGTGCCGCAGCGACCGCGTGGCGAAGTACAACCAGCTGCTTCGCATCGAGGAAGAGCTTGACGCTCAGTCGACGTATGCCGGTATGGCTGCGTTCTACAACATCAAGCGCTAGGGTTATCTGCAAAATCGAGAGGCGTGCGAAATTCATGCCTTTCGGCGGAAGAAGCCGCCAGCCTCCTTGAGGGGCTGGCGGCTTCGTTCTTGTGGTACGACTGTCTTTTTAGGCGGTTTTCATTGCCTCGATTGCTTGAATGAGTCGTTTCGAGTCGGTTACGTTGCCGAACACGCCTCCCTGCATCTTGATGGATTTAATGGCGGCTTCATGGTTGCCCGGGTCGGTGGCCCCTGTGCCGTCTTTCATGAGAATGCACCAGTATCCGTAATCGTTGGCTTCGCGCATGATGGTATGTACGCATACGTCGGTGGTGATTCCGCAGATGACGATATGCGTGATACCGAGATTTTTCAGTACCATATGGATGGTGCTTGAGCCGAACGCCCCTTTTCCTGCTTTATCCACTATGAATTCTCCTGGCATGGGCTTCACGCGTTCGTGCAGATTCCAATTCTCCTGACCGCGTACGAGTAGGCGTCCCATGCCCTGCTCTGGTTTATCGCCGATTCCTACGCCGTTGCCGATGATTTTGCTGCGTAGGATTTTATTGAACGGCGCATCGGATAGGTCGGGCAAGTGGCCTTCTCTTGTGTGGATAACGTTCATGTCGGTTGTGCGAACGGCGGCCAAGGCACGCTCGATAGGGCCTAGCGCTGATGCCGTCTGCTGAAGGTCGTAGCCCATTACGTCGACATAACCGTTCTTGCCGCAGAAATCGATTTGCATGTCAACGCAGATGAACGCCGTTCGTGCTGAGTCCATTTCGACATAGGCGGTGTCCCCGAAGTTCGGGCAGTCCTCCACGGGCAAGGTCACAAGGGTCCCGATCGGGTTGCCGTAGAGCCACGAGGGATAGTGAAACGTTCGGGTTTCGAGGAAGTCCTCGTAAGCTTCGTCCACCCGTTTCAGCATGGTGCCCCTGGCTTCGTCGTGGATTTTTGGCGCGTCGATCATATCTGTCTCCTTTTATGTTGTCGGACAACTACTTTGTTTCGTCGGTCGAGTTGGTGATACGGGGTGGGTTTTCGGCGCACGCCGTGCTGGTCGTATCGGCTGCGTAGCGACACTGCGGCTTTCTCATAACGAGTTGTTCCATGATTACCGTCAGGATGATCACCATGATTACGGGGTTCTTGAGCAGGGTGGAAACAAGGCGCGGGGTTTCGGAGAAGAAGGAATCGGGCAGAAACGATGTGCCGAGCGCAAGGAAGACCGAGAATCCGACGATGAATATTTCTCGCGTATTGAACGCGCCCGCTTGAACCATGGTGCGTGCACCAATCCCGATGAGCGTGCAAGCCACCCCTATGAGCACGGCTCCGGCTACAGATTCGGGCATGGCAGCCATCACTCCTCCGATGGTGCCGAAAAAACTCATGGCAATGCATGCGATGCTTGCACATATCAAGAAGAACCTGGAGGCTACGCGGGTTAGCAGCACGAATCCTAAGTTCTCTCCGTATGGTGCGGTCGGCGGGGCTCCCAAGGCGCCTGTTAGGCAATGCTCGATCAAGCCGAATATCGTGAACGTGCGTCGGTGTTCTCGTTCGGTTTGTTTTGCGTCGACGATTTCCGAATACCCTTCAACGTTGCCGTACGCGTTCGCCGATGCGAATATCGTCACTACGGTCATGGTGACGATGAGATCGATCGGCGGAAGCGATATGCCGTAAGGGAACAGTTGGGGAATGGTGAAAACCGGCATGGAAGCTACGAGACCCCAGTCAAATTTACCCAAGGCTATAAACGCAAGGTAGCCTATAACGATGGTTATGAGCACGGGGACGGTGGCAATCAGGCCGCGTCCTTTGATGGACAGCCATCCGCAGAACAACGCCAGCCCGATGCCCAGAGCGAAGGGCATCGAAAACCCGTCCGATGCCACCAAGCTGACGCCGGTGGTGCTGGTGGAGAGGCCCACCATGAGTATCATGGCTCCTGAAACAAGCGGGGTCCATACGCTGCCAATCTTATCCATGATGCCAAGCGCACTCAAAATGGCTACGATGATGCCCGCTATGATGAAGGCGTTGAAAGACTCCAGGGCGTAATCTGCCCCTCCGACGGAACAGGCGGCCACAATGGCCAGCGAGGGGATGATGTTGGGACCCGAAATCATGGCAAGTCGATGCCCAAAGAGGGCTTGCAGCAAGGTTGATGCACCGATGACGAACACTACCCGCGTCATGTATAGGCAGAGATCCTGCCCTTCGAACCCAAGGCCTTTCCCAACGATGGAGTACCCCCAGACCACGGGATAGAACATGATCATAATCCATTGAGCCGAATACAGTATGGCGTCGCGCTTTGTCCGAGGCGTATCGTCCGGGCCATATACGAGCTTGTTGGCAGAGTTGGAGGACATGGGGCATTCCCTCCTTTCGACCATGCGTCCGAGCATGGCGAGCGGCTGAACAATGCTGGCGAGGAGGATGCGCGTCCTTGTGTAGACAATCTTACAGAATTGATGCATCGGGGTCTTTGTCAGTTGTTGCCAAAGACCCCGATGGTAATTTGGCAGCAGAAAATCATGTCTTTCCACTAGGATAAATAGTGCGCTTCCGTGTGCGATGGCAAAGGGGGCTTCATGCACAAAACAGTCAGGGATATGTTTGGTCTTGAAAGTTTCGAGGGCGCTAAGGTTGTCGCAGGGGAAAGCGGCTTGTCGAACACCGTTGTAGGGGCATCCCTTATGGAGGTTCCCGACGTGTTCCCTTATTTGGAACGGGATACGCTTCTGCTGACCACGCTGTTTCCCATTGCCGACGATGCCGAGCGCATGGATGACTTCATAGCCCGGGTATACGAGTGCGGCGTGGCCGGCGTGTGTATAAAGCCCTTGCGCTATATTGGGAAAATACCGGAACGTATGCTTCAGCAGGCTGATGAGCTGGGAGTCCCCGTGCTCGAACTGCCGCCTGACGCCAATCTTTCAAACATGGCCAACCAGATACTTTCCCTATCGTTGAACGAATACATCGCGCAGCTTCAATTCCGCAGCCATGTGCACAATGTGCTGGCTGAGCTTTTACTGAACGATTCGGATGTGCAGGCGCTCGTAGAGCGCTTGGGCGTGCTTGTGGAAAGGGATGTCTGCGTGCTGGACAAGGACATGAAGATCATGTGCGCCGCGTCGGCTGCCGGCCAGCTTTTCGAAGAGGGCGCGCTTGCCGATCGGGTTGATCCTCGGAGTATGCTGGAGCGCAGACGCAAATTATTGATCGACCACAGCTTGTATCCTATTGTCGCCGGCAAGCATCGATTCGGGTATGTTTACGTTTTAGGCTATCCAGCCGATTCGAATGACCGCATCAGCATCGATATAGCTGTGGAGCAGTCTGCTATTTTGCTTGCAGCGCTGTTTCTTAAAACGGATGCGGTGTTTAAGAATCAGAAGAACTTTCGCGATGTGTTCATTCGAGACCTGTTGCAGGGCAAAGTGAAGTCACCTATCGAGATCGAGAATAAGACGAAGGCGTTCGGCATGTCCCTTGTGTTCCCGCAGCCGGTCATTTGCTTGAAGGCATTCACGGAGGATGAAATTGCCCGCAAGGAGTTCTATGACAGGGCGATCAACACCGGTCTTTTCGATGAATGGTACGCTAAGCTGGGGGATCGTTTGATCCAGCGGGTGTACCTGGTGTATTTCAATGACGCCATCGTGGTGCTGGGAGGCGTTGCCGACGAGGATCGATTAGTGGCTTTGTTCCGGAGCATCATGCCCGATCTTATTGCGTTGGCTCGTGCCAAAAGCGTGAAGATAGGAGTGGGAATATCAGACTCATGCGACCATATTCAGGCGCTCGATATGGCGTACGCGCAGGCTATGAGCGTGCTTAAAACGGGAGGGGCTCTGAACAAGCAGTCATTCGTCGACACGTACTCCAAGCATCGGGTGTTCTCTATTATCGAAAACGTAAGCAACGTTGACACGCTGAAGCAGTTTGTTCGCGACAAGATAGGGGTGCTTATTGATTACGATCATAAAAACGGCACCGATCTCATGGAGACGCTCGGACTTCTGATAGAAGGGGACCTGAACTACAAACGCGTGGCAGAGCGATCGTTCATTCATTACAACACCGTACGGTATCGCGTGAGCAAGATCGAGCAGTTGGGGGTTGGGTTGAAGCCTGGCCGCGATTTTGCGGAAGTGGTGGTCGCTCACGATTGTTGGGTGTGGCTTCGTGCGCTTGAGGATATGGAGTAGTTCCGTATAGCCGGTCCTTTCATAGGTGTTGGTTCGAATTGACAATGATCATCGCGATCCTTTGGTGACGAACGACAATGACAGGTAAAAATCGCGTCCATACAATGGGTGCATAGGGATAAGCCCATTGGCCAATGGTTCTGCCCAGTCACTTCAACCAGGAGGATGCTGTATGAAAAAGATCGATGTTCACAAGATCGAAATGTCCAGTCCTGATGACACACGTGGCTTGAAGAGCCTTATAGACGAAGGCGTCGTGGATCCGAAAACGATTATTGCCGTGCTCGGTAAAACCGAAGGCAACGGTTGCGTGAACGACTTCACGCGAGGTCTTTCGACCATCGCGTTCAAATTGCTCATTGCTAAGGAAACCGGCTGGTCTGAAGAGGATATTGCGAAGAAGGTCGCTTTCGTGATGTCCGGTGGCACTGAAGGCGTGTTAGCTCCTCATGCTTCCGTATTCTGCCGTATCGAGGCGGAGGGCGAGCCTACGTCTGCAAAGACGCTGGCCGCAAGCTCTGGCTTCACTCGAGAGTTTCTACCTGAAGAGCAGGGAACCATGGCGGTGGTGGAGGAATGCAAGCGCGTGACGCTGGAGCTTATGGAGCAGGCTGGCATCACGTCTGCAGAAGACGTGCATTTTGTGCAGATAAAATGTCCGTTGCTTACGTCTGAGCGGATTCTTGATGCGCAGGAACGTGGTCATGATGTTGTAGTTCATGACACATACGAATCTATGGGATACAACCGCGGAGCTTCTGCATTGGGCGTCGCGCTTGCGCTTGGGGAGGCTGCCGAGGGGTCCGTCACCGGCGATGCCATTTGCAGCGATTGGTCGCTGTACTCGAAAGTGGCATCGACGTCGGCTGGTGTTGAACTGCTGAATTGTGAAATCATCTTGATGGGCAATTCTGTCGAATACGATAGCGCCTATACCATTGGGCACAGCGTCATGAAGGACGCCATTGACCTCGAGGCTGTGTTGGAGGCCATCGAGAATGCCGGCATGGAGCTCGATGGGCTGCCTACGGCGCAGCAGAAGGCAAAGATCGTCAATGCGCTTGCGAAGGCAGAGGCCGACTCGACAGGTTATGTTCGCGGTCGTCGCAATACTATGCATACTGATTCCGATATAAACCATACGCGTCATGCGCGCGGTGCCGTAGGCGGTGTGATAGCTGCTGCTGTAGGGGATCCGATGATCTACGTATCGGGCGGTGCCGAGCATCAGGGTCCGGACGGCGGCGGCCCGATTGCCGTCATCGTTGAACGATAGTCGAATGCCCCATGCCCCGATCAGATGGGCATGGGGCTCCTTCTAAAACCGAAGTCTGCACCTCATAACCATTCCAGAGAGAGGATGGGAAGATGCAATTTGTCTTGAGTCTTGTTCCGCTCGCTGTCATCATCGTGCTTCTGGTCATGAAAAAGCACATGCTGTTCGCGGGCCTTGTCGGGGGCGTCGCCGCTATGATAATCGGCGGGATTTCCTTCGGCGATTTGGGCGGTGCCATGACCAAGGGTCTGGGAACCATGTTCGGCAATGTCGCGCCCATTCTGTACGCTGCGGCAGCGGCTATGGCCGGCAAAGGCGGTTGCTTTAAATCGCTGGTCAATCTCTGCGAAAAACTGCTAAAGGGTAAGTTTGCCGTGCTCGCCGCCGTGTTGGTTGTCGTGCAGGCTTGCGCTACGTACATGGCCGGTTTGTCTGCAGGGAATACCATGGTTATCGCACCTCTGGTGTTTGCCGCCATCGGCGCGGTCCCTGAAGTGGTTGCGGGCATGGCTATTGCGGGCGCCGTGTGCTTCATCACCTCCCCTGCGGGCGCGCAGGGCGTGGTCACGGCTGAGAATATTGGGATTGATGTAGTCGAGTTCGCCAATATCATGACGCCGTTCACTATCGTGTTGGTGTTGCTGGCAGCCGCCCTTGCCTTCTATGGGGTGTACCGTCGCGGCACCATGGTGGCCGATCGCGCGGCTAAGGCATCTGAGGGGGTTGTGGAGGAATCCGTCAGCAATGCGAAGCTGTTCGTGCAATCCATTCCCGTTATCGTGTTGCTGCTTATGGTGGTTCTTGGCGGTTGGGTCAACGGCTTGGTGGGCTCGCATGTTATCGTTCCCGCCGTCACTGTATGCGTCGTCTGCATTCTCATCGTCATGTGCACGCCGCTCGACATCGAGGGAACCTGCAATGCGCTTATCGACGGATCTCAGTTCATTCTGACGACCATGTTCTCGGTAGGCATCTTCTTGGGATTCATCAACCTTATGGAGCAGATTGGCGCATTTTCCAATATTGCTTCTATTGCGAGCGCGGTGCCGACGTTCATTATGCTTCCGGTGGCTATGATCATCGGTTTCTTGATCGCCATACCTTCGGGCGCGTATTGCGCCGGTGTGCTCACGCTGATTCTGCCTACCATGGCGCTTATGGGGTTTTCTCCTATCGCCATGGGCCTTATTGCGTTGGCTACCGGCTTGGGAACCCAAATCAGCCCTGTTCAGATCAATGTCGTTGCGCTTTCGAATGGATTTGACAAGAGCATAATGGATATCGTGAAGAACAACATGAAGTACATGGTTGGCATGCTTGTCCTGCTGATCGCGGTTTCGTTCTTCTTCGCATAAGGGTACGGTTGGGGGCGTTCATGCTCACGCTGCAAGCGCATGCGTGCGACGAGGAGTTTCGAAAGGCCATGGAAAGCCGAACGCCTCTTGAAACGATGCAGGTGTTCGACCATGCGGTGAACTTCCTGCTTGGGTCCAGCGTGTACTCTCTGGTTTCCCATCGCAGCTATGCGGCTCCGTGCACTGCAACAGTGGAAGATGGATTCTCGTTCCGCTCGCATCCGATTGTTGCTGGATGTACGGCGGTATGGGAGCGGGGCGACCTTGTGCTTGCTCCTTCGCTGCGGGTTGGTTTTTCGGCATGCGAGATTTCGGACGTGCGATGTTCGGCTCTTCCTTGGAGCAGCGAAAAGGCGATTGCGGGTCTAAGTGCATTCGATGAGCATCTGGTTTCTTGGGATTTCGATTGCGGCTGTCTTGCAGGGTACCGCATCCGTCGATTCAAGGAGAGCAGGCAGATGGACCCGATGACCGCCTGTGTCGAATGGCGGGCGATGCGCCTGCTGCGCACGGCGATGCAAGGAGACGCCGTTGGTGGGGCCGTTCGAGGATTGGTGGGAGCGGGTATCGGCTTGACTCCTTCGGGCGATGATTATATCGATGGATTCTTGTGCATGCTTGGCAGTATCGATCATCCCGATGCTGCGGCCGTTCGCGCACGTATCGTAAAGGATTTGCTGGAGCCGGGAGTGCTGCAGGCTACGACGGCGGTAAGCCGCCAGATGCTCATATGCGAATGCGCCTTTCGCTCTGCTTTGCCTCACTTGCGCTTGGTGAACGCCTTGCTCCGGGATGCGCAGGATATGCGTCCAGCTCTTTCCGAGCTTCTTGCAATCGGCCATACATCTGGAGCCGATTTTGCCTCCGGAGCCGCAAGCGCGCTCTGGGAGTTTGTATCCAACCATTAAAACTGAGGAAAGGACGCGATAATGCATTGCGTAACAATCGTTCAGAAGAATTCGTACTTCGATTCGGTGACCCTGATGTCCATTGGCAGTGAGATCAAGGGACAAGGCAGGGTGGAACAAGCTGTTGTAGCCATGGCTACCGAGCTGAACAAGGAGATACTCGAGAACGTTGGGCTTGCCACCGAGGAAGTCCGGGCTGCCGGTTCGAATGATTTCATCATTGCCGTGATGGCCGAAACTGAAGAGGAGTGCGAGCAGGCCGTTGCGTCGGTGCGCGAGAAGCTAAACAGAAAAAACGATGCTTCCAAGCAAGAGCAGGTCGAGGAGTATCGAACGGTGCGCCAAGTGGCTGCAAAGGGCATGGGTGACATCGCCGTCATATCGGTCCCGGGTCGGTATGCGGCTCGAGAGGCCATGCTGGCGTTGCGGCAGGGGCTCCATGTCATGATGTTCAGCGACAACGTGCCTGTTGAAGATGAACTTCGCTTGAAAAAGTACGCAGCCGCTCGCGGACTGCTTGTTATGGGTCCCGATTGCGGAACGGCGGCCCTCAATGGTGTGGGCCTATGCTTCTCTAACAGCGTCCGTCGCGGGTCGATCGGTCTTGTTGCTGCGTCGGGCACGGGGTTGCAGGAGGTCATGGTGCAGGTCGATCGCATGGGAGGCGGCGTTTCTCAAGCTGTCGGCACTGGTGGGCGCGACTTGAGTGAAGCCGTAGGCGGCATCATGATGCTCGAGGGCATCAAGGCGCTTGATACAGATGGCGATACGAAGGTGATCGTGCTCGTATCGAAGCCTCCCGCGAAAACTGTGATGTTGAAGATCCTTGATCTGCTGGAGACGGTGGATTGTCCGGTGGTTGCATGCTTTCTCGAGGGCGACACGGGTCTTGCCGTCGCACCGCATATCCATTTGTGCGACAACTTGTACGACACAGCCGTCTTGGCGGTGGCGCTGGCCAACGGAAACGTTGCTTCCAGAGAAGATTTTGGTGAACCGGATGCGTGGGCGAATGCGATGGCCTCGCGCGTGGAAGGGCGCTTCCTGCCCGACCAGAAATTCGCTCGAGGTTTCTTTTGCGGCGGCACTTTGTGCGCCGAGTCCGTGTCTATCTTGCGCTCGCGCCTGGGCTCGCTGAAAAGCAACGTATCCCATCGGCCCGGCGAGGAGATGCATGGGTCGGATGGGTGCGTGGGCAACGTGCTGCTGGACATGGGCGATGACGAGTTCACGAACGGGCGGCCTCATCCCATGATCGAGCCTTCGCTGCGCAACGACAAGATCGTCGAGCAAGCGCACGATCCAAGCGTGGGCGTCATTCTTCTGGATTTCGAGCTGGGGTTCGGTTCGCACGAAGATCCGGTGGGCAAAACCATTTCTGCTATTCGCGAGGCACGTGCGGTTGCTGCGGCGCAAGGGCGCGAGCTGCTCTTCATCGGTTACGTATGCGGAACCGCCTCTGACAAGCAGGACCTGGCAGCCCAATGCGCGCTGCTCGAGCAAGAAGGCGTATTGGTCGCTGACAGCAATAAGGCTGCATCGCTCCTGGCCGCCGAAGTACTGTAAACGGAAGGTGACACCATGAACGCAATCAATGATCTGTTCGGCACCGCTCTGAAATTTGTGAACATTGGGGCTCCCAACTTTGCGGAAGACCTCAAGCTGCAGGGGCAATCGGTCATTCAGCTGGCATGGCAGCCTCCTGCTATGGATGCGTCGTTGCTCGAGGTGCTCGATGAGCTGATGGACGACGATGCCGTGCAGGCTGCGAATGAGGAAGCCGTGCGCCGAATCATGTCGTCTCAGACGAGACTGGTGGGTCTTGCGCGCGCGCTCGATGTGATTCCCGGTATGACAAACGATACCATCTTGCATGCCGGCCCACCCATTGCATGGCGGGACATGTGCGGCACTATGCAAGGCGCCATCGTGGGCGCGCTCCTGTACGAAGGCCGGTGTGCAACCGAGGACGAAGCGCGCGGGTTGGCGGCAAGCGGCGTCATAACGTTCTCTCCATGCCATGAGCACAATGCCGTGGGGCCTATGGCAGGCATCATATCCCCTTCGATGCCTGTTCATATCATAGAAAACGAACCATACGGAACGAAGGCTTATTGCACGGTCAACGAAGGATTGGGAAAGGTTCTGCGTTTCGGGGCGTTCGACGCTTCGGTGCTGGATCGTCTT
Source organism: Paraeggerthella sp. LCP19S3_G8 (assembly GCF_052119225.1). NCBI lineage: Bacteria > Bacillati > Actinomycetota > Coriobacteriia > Eggerthellales > Eggerthellaceae > Paraeggerthella > Paraeggerthella sp. LCP19S3_G8. The sequence continues at coordinate 50,816 of NZ_JBQKFQ010000010.1, read as the reverse complement.
TCTTGGATAGAAAAGGAGTTCGCTCCCGTGATGGACGCTGCCGTCCAAGCGCTCGGCGGCATAGACACCAAGGCAATTATCGCGCAGGCCGTGCAGATGGGCGATGAGTGCCATAATCGAAACAAGGCTGCTACCAGTCTACTGATTAAGGAGCTGGCGCCCGTGTTGATGGATTGCGGCGTGCCTGTTGGCGTGGCTCAACGAGTACTGCGGTTCATCGTGGCGAACGAGCATTACTTTCTCAACCTGTCGATGCCTTCGTGCAAGTGCTCGCTCGATGCGGCGATGGGCATCGAGCATTCCACCGTGGTTACGGCCATGGCTCGCAATGGTGTGGAATTCGGTATCAAGGTAAGCGGTTTGGGGAACGCTTGGTTTACGGCGCCCGCCCAAATGGTAGAGGGCTTGCTGTTTCCTGGTTTTTCAGCCGAGGATGCCAATCCTGATCTAGGGGACAGCGCCATCACCGAAACAATGGGGATTGGCGGATTTGCCATGGGCGCGTCTCCAGCCATCGTTAAATTCGTTGGAGGATCCGTTGGCGACGCGATACGCTACACCGAGAGCATGGGGGACATCACCGTGGCTGAAAATCCTGGCTTCTCGTTACCGTCGCTTGATTTTAAGGGAACGGCGACGGGTATTGATGTGTTGAAGGTGCTGGAGAGTGGCGTGCTCCCGGTTATCAACACGGGCATTGCCCATCGAGTTCCGGGCGTGGGTCAAGTGGGTGCAGGCATCGTGCATCCGCCGATCGAATGTTTTGAGGGGGCTTTGGCTGCGTTTGCGAAGACCCGTATGAACTGAAGTTTGGTTCAGGCGGTGCTGTGCCGCAGCTGCGTACGATCTCGCTGAAGGGAGGCGCCCGGCCAAGACACGGGATGAGGTTCGCGCTTTTTGGCGACGGGCCTTACCTGGCCAGGCGCCTTGTGCTTTTGGTGGCGGGATCTGTCATTTCGGCGTATGGCATCGCGCTTGCCATCGAAGCGGGTTTCGGAAATGTCGCGCTTGTCGTGTTGCGGCAGAGCGTGTCCCGAACGTTCGGCATCGCCATGGGACAGGCTTCTCTTGCAACATCCCTGATCATGATAGGTTTTGCATTCTTGTGCGATAGACGGCCGAGCCGAATGGGCACTCTGGTGCATCAGGTAGTTTGCAACGTGTTCGTAGATGCGTTTTCAAGGGTGCATAGCTACGGTGGATTCGTTCCAATTAATTCTTTTTTTGTCGATGATCGTGAGCATTTTGCTGTTTGCGATAGGGGCGGGAGCGTATGCCGCCACCGATACGAGCAGGGATTCGTGCGAAGCGGCGACGTTTGCGCTGACGGATAAAAACAGATGGTCCATCGGCGTTGACCGGATGATTGAAGACGCCGTTGTGGTTGCAAGGGCCGTCCTTCGGGGCGGCCTTTGTCGTGCGCGCATGTCGAGTAGGGGTCGGACTGTCGATTGCAATTGCTTAAAGATTGGTCATCGAACCGGAATCGCGCCGCTTTTCTATATCCTCTAAGCGCTATAATATGCGTTAGTGAATAAGCGGTTGCGCCGAGCTTGTGCGCGAGGGGTTGCGCGTGCAAGCTCGACTCGCCTGGTAGGGAGGATGCTCATGCTTGAAATGGTTTCGGTCGAAGAAGCTCGTGATCTGGTTCTTTCCCATGTTGAGACGTTGCCGGCCGAAACGGTGCCTGTTTTGGACGCCGCCGGGCGGGTTGCCGCAGCTAATTTGAAAAGCGACATCGACATTTCCCCGTTCGCGCATTCTGCTATGGACGGCTTCGCGGTTCGGGCCGCCGAACTTGTCGATGCGAGCCCGGAATCTCCGATGGAGCTTGACGTCATCGCCGAAGTGGCGGCGGGCGACACGTTCGACGGTCCCATTCGGGATGGGCAGTGCGTGCGCATCATGACTGGCGCCCCCATCCCCGATGCGGTGGACTCCGTGGTGAAGTACGAGATCGTGAAGGTGGTTACGGGCGATGGCAAGCCAAGCAGCCGGGTTGCCTTCACGGCACCGACCGCTGTGCGCTCGAACGTGCGCGAAGCGGGCGAGGAGGCTAAAGCCAACGAGGTGGTGGTTGAGCGCGGCGAGGTTATCAACCCTGCTGGCGTAGGCTTTCTTGCGGGATGCGGCGTGGTTGAGGCGCCGGTGCATCAGCGTCCTCGCGTGGCCATCATCTCCATCGGGTCCGAGCTGGTCGATCCTTCGGAGGTCCCCGCAGCGGGCAAGATTCGCAACTCGAACAGCTACGCCTTGGCCGCCTCGGCGCGCGCGGCTGGTGCAAAGCCCGTTGTACTGCCCATCGTCGAAGACACGCAGGAGGCTTTGGCGGCGGCGATCAACGCGGCGGTGCGCGACTTCGATTTCGTGGTGACCAGCGGCGGCGCGTCGAATGGCGACTTCGATTTCATCAAGCCGGTGGTGGAAGAACTAGGCGACCTGTTGATGACCACGGTGAACATGCGCCCGGGAAAAGCGCAGACGTTCGGCGTGGTGAACGGCACGCCCGTGTTCGGCCTGCCGGGGAATCCGGCGGCTGCTTACGTGGGCTTCGAGATGCTCATCCGTCCCGCACTGCGCAAAATGCAGGGCTATACGTGCTTCGAGCGCCCGTCCGTGATGGCCAAGTTGGCGCGCGACGCCAAAAAGCGCGACCCTCGTCGCATCTTCTTGCGTTCCACCCTGTCCAAGAACGAATCGGGGGAGTACGTGGTCGAGCCTGCTCGCAACCAGAGCTCCGGTTTGTTCGGCCCCCTTCAGAAAAGCAACTGCATGGTCGTGCTGCCCGAGGGCCTGGAGGGGCGTACGGAAGGCTCGCTGGTCAGGTGCATTCTGCTGGACGTCAACGAGGAAGTTTGCCTGTAAGGTTCCGCCGTTCTGCCGAACGGCGGAACGGCTCGACGCTGCGAGGGACCGGTGCACACCGAATTCGCGGGATCCCGGAAGCTCGCGTACCCAAGGTACGCTTCGCCTCCGCGATCCCGCGAATTCGGCGCACCCCAGCCCCTCTCGCTGACTGACTACGCCAACCGGTGAGAAAGGTTTACCATGGATCGAAACATCACCTTCGCTATTATCACGTGCTCCGATACGCGCAGCTTGAAGCAAGACACGGCCGGCGCGGCCCTCGAAGCGCTCATCGCCGATAACGGCTGGGAGTGCAAAAGCCACGTCGTGGTGAAGGACGAGCGTGCGGACATTTCGGCCGCCATCGTGCATGCGTGCGACGAGCTTGATGCTGACATCGTTTTGACCTGCGGCGGAAGCGGCCTTTCTTTGCGCGATGTGACGCCGGAGGCCACGATGGACGTGTGCGAGCGCAATGTTCCGGGCATTGCCGAAGCTATGCGCGCGCACAGCTTGGCCATCACGCCGTATGCGATGCTGTCCCGCGCGCTGTGCATGCAGCGGGGCCGTCATTTGGTGATCAATCTGCCTGGCAGCGAAAAGGCAGCTCGCGAGAATTGGGACGGCATCGCGGCCGCTCTTCCGCATGCGGCCAAGATGATGGCGGGCGGCGGGCACTAGACTCGACCGGCTCTGCCTAAGCGGGCGTCGGCGATGCTTTGGCGTTGCCGACGCCCTCCGTTTTCTAAAACCCTACCGTCATGTGTAGGTTGTAGAAAACGATGCGCGTGACAAGCACGGCGGCCAGCACCAGGACGCTTGCCGCAATGCGCAAAATGAACGTGAGACGTTCCGCCTGCCCGCGGCGAAGCGAGAAGCCGGCGGCCGCTACGCCCGCAACGCCAAGCACAAGGTGGGTTGCTATAGCCGCCGGATATCGTGGAGCCAGGGAAGTGGCGGCAATTTCGTTGTTCGCTATAAGCGATAGGCTGGCATCGTGCATGATCAGTACCGCAGTACCGGCGATCAAAGCCAGGCAGGCCGCAGCGAACAAGCCGATTTCCAGGCCGAAGGGCCGTGCGTGGGCCATTTCCAGGAACAGCATTCCCAGCACGGGCCCAGCCAGCAGGGCGGAAAGAACCAGGTTCGCCGGCGAGTACGGCGTGTCCCAGGTGGGAACCGTGTGCACGGAATACGCGGTGGACGTTGCCGCGATCAGCACGATGCCCGCGATGCACGAAAGCACGAGCCACGGCTTTGCCACGGCATCGGGAAAGCGCTGCTTGAACGCCGTCATCCAGTACGATCCCACAAGAAACAAAAACGCCACAGCCGAGAGCACTTCGTTCGACAGCGGCGATCTTCCGATGCCGAAAAACACGTGCAGCGCGTTTGCCGGCGTTCCCAGGTGCGTTGCCGAAGCGATGAACCCGATCAACGCCACGGAGAACGGAAGCGCGATCACGCGATCGATGCGCACGGCGGCTTCGTGGTTGCGGACGCCCAGTCGCGCGCAAGCCAGTACGATGAACGCCACGACGCCTGCCGGAGCAAGCGAGGTGAACAAAGCGAGCGAGAACGAATCGAATCCGCTGTTCATGCGATGCTCGCTTCTTGGCGGTTGGCGATGCGTCCGCCGCCGTCCGTCGCGCGCTCGGCGGCGGGCGACGGGAGTATGAACAGGTTGGGGTCGGTCGCATCCTCGGAAGGAAGCGGCATGATGGAGCGTACCGCGGTGGGGTACCGCTCGGCCAGCGTGCCCGCCGCTGCGAAGTCGAGCGCGCGCACGGGGCATGCTTCCACGCAGATGGGGGCCTGCTCGTTCGCGACGCGCGTGCGGCATCCGTCGCACTTGCTCGATCGCTTCAGCTCTTGATCGATGCGGGGGGCATGGTAGGGGCAGGCCATGGTGCAGTAGCCGCATCCGATGCACTTGCGTACGTCCGGCCACACCAAATCCAGATCGTCTTTGTGCATGGCGCCGGTGGGGCATACCTGTGTGCATACCGGGCTGTTGCAGTGGTTGCAGGCGATGGAGATGTGATATGCGTAGGCATCTTGGTAAAGCGTGCTGTCGTTGGTGCGCGTCCAGCCGCCGCCTTCGTAGTCAAGAACCATGCGAAATGCCAGCTCGGAGCCATGGTCGTGGTAGTCCTTGCACGCAAGGACGCAGGTTCTGCATCCCGTGCATCTTGTGTTGTCGAAGAAAAATCCCCGTGGCATGGCATCGCTTCCCGTACGGCCGGCTGGTTGTCGGCTCCCTCTCGTCTGGGCCTATTATAACGGTAAGCCGGCGCGCTGCTTGAGTGCAGCGCGCCGGCCGGGGAGGGGTGCTTGGTTCGTCGGTCTATGCCAGCGTTACTTCCTTTTCGTTGGCGATGGCGCCGGTCTTGTCGCCGGGCTCTTTCGCCGCCGGGCAAGGCAGAATGGCGATAGAGGGGTTCGTCGTGTCGGGCGAGGGCATGGGCGCAATGCCGGCCACGGTGCCCTGGTGCTTCGCGCGCAGCTCTTCAATGTCGCCGAACTCAAGCGCGCGCAGCGGGCATGCCTCCACGCAGATGGGGCTCTTGCCCTCGGCCACGCGGTCGGCGCAGCCGTCGCACTTTACGCCGCGGCCGATCTCCTTGTTGACGATGGGCACGTTGTAAGGGCACGTCTCCACGCAGGCCCCCACGCCGGTGCACTTCTCGTCGTCGATATGCACCAAGCCGTTTTCGGGGTCTTTCACGATGGCGCCCTGCGGGCACTTCGCCATGCAAGCGGGCTTTTCGCAATGCTGGCAGCCCAGCGACACGTGGTATGCGTACGTGTCGGAGGTGAACGTGCCGTCGCCCGCGTCCGTCCAGGAGCCGCCTTCGTAGTCGTATACGCGGCGGTACGCTATGTTGACGGGCAGATCCTTGTAGTCCTTGCACGCCATTTCGCAGGTGCGGCAACCCGTGCAGCGCGTGCTATCGAAGTAAAATCCATACTGAGTCATGTCGTCTTCCCCCCTTTATGCCTTGGTGACTTGAGCGATGATGGAGTGCGCGGGGCCGTTGCCCTTTGCCAGCGGCGTGGGCTTGTACGTGGTCAGCGTATTGACGCATGCGCCTTCGTCCACGCGGTCACCGCTCATGTTGGCCTTGTGCCAAGCGCCCTGCGGAATGCCGATGGTGCCGGGCACGATACGCGGCGTCACCTTGGCTTCGATGCGGATCTCGCCTGCCGGGCTCTTCACGGCCACCTTGTCGCCGTCTTTGATGCCGCGCGGATCGGCGTCCATCGGGTTGATCCACAGCTGTTGACGGGCCACGGCTTCAAGCTCGGGGATGAACCCGAACGAGGAGTGCGTGCGGCTCTTGTGATGGAATCCCGAGCAGTACAGCGGGTACTCGTCGGTGACGGATCCGTATCCCTGGAAGCCAGGCGTGAATACGGGGATGGGGTTGATGACCTCGTCCTCTTTGAGCTCCCACGTAGCGGCGATGGTCGCCAGCTGCTCGGAGTAGATCTCGATCTTTCCGGAAGGCGTGCCCAGCGGGTTTTTCGCCGGATCGTCGCGGAAGTCCTTCAGTCCGATGGACGGCTCGAGCGCGCGCTTGTAAATGCCCTGCGCCTTGATCTCGTCCCACGTGGGCATCTTGCCGTCGGCCTTGGCGCCCTCTTCGTACAGGTGCTGTATCCATTCCTCCTGCGTGCGGCCTTCGGTGTACTCGTCCTTCTTGCCGAATTTGTCGGCGATGTCCGCGCACACGTCGTAGCTGGTGCGGCACTCGCCCGGGGCCTCCTGGGCCGGTCCGCCCACCACGACGGCCGTGTAGTACTCGGAATAGCCCTGCGTCTGCATGTTCAACTGCTCGGAGCGCATGGCGTCGGGCAGCAGGATGTCTGCGTACTTGGCGGAGTCGGTCATCACCGTGTCCCATACCAAGATGAATTCCAGCTTGCTTTCGTCCTGCAGCACTTCGTGCGTGTAGTTGATGTCGCCGTGCTGGTTGGTGATGCAGTTGCCGGCGTAGTTCCACAGGAACTTGATGTCGCTGCCCAGCTTGTCGGCGCCGATGATTCCCGCATTGGTGGCGGTCATGTCCTTGCCGTGGTCGACGGCGTTCACCCACTGGTACACGGGGATGGCGGTCTTGATGGGGTTCTTGAACGGCAGGGAGCCGACCAAGTACGTGGGCGGCTCGGCCTCGCGCTGGCCCGTGTTGGTGCCCGGTAGGCCCAGCTGGCCGATCAGGATAGGCAGCATGCTGATGGCGCGGGCCGTGTCCTCGCCGTTGGTGTGGCGCTGCGATCCCCAGCCCTGGCAGATGAACGGAGCCTTGGCGGCGGCGATGGCAGCGGCCAGCTCGCGGATCTTGTCCGCCGAGATCTGCGTGATGGGGGCGGCCCACTCGGGGGTCTTCTCAACCATGTCGTAGCCGGTACCCATGATGTAGTCCTTGTAGGACTTGTTCTGGCCCTTGGCGGACTCGGGCATGGTGTCCTCGTCGTAACCGACGCAGTATTTGTCCAGGAACTCCTTGTTCACCTGGCCGTTGGCAATCCACTCGTGCGCGATGGCGGAGCACAGCGCAGCGTCGGTGCCGGGGCGGATGGGCAGCCACTCGTCCGGATGGCCCGATGCAGACTCGTTCAGGCGGTAGTCGATGTTGATGATCTTGCCGCCGCGGCCGTTGACGGCTTCGCGCACCTTGGCGAAGTCCCACACGGCGTTCGCGCCGCCCATGCGGGTTTCGGCGGGGCTGTTTCCGAACATGACCACCAGGTCGGATGCGCGCTCGGCCTCGGAGAACGAGGAGGCGTTCACGTTGTCGTACGGGCTGTAAACGCTGCCCTTCTCCTTGTCGCTGCCGAACATGTACGGCATGACGGCCGACATCATGTGCGTGGAGTAATCGTAGCCCTGGTTGATGAAGCCGCCTAGCAGACTGAGCAGGCGCTTGCTGGGGTTGCGCCCGGTGGTCGAGTACATGCCGGTGGCGTAGTTCACGTAGATGGCTTCGTTGCCGTACGTGTCGATGACGCGCTTGAGCTCGCTTGCAATGGTGTCGATGGCCTCGTCCCAGGAAATCTGCTCGAACTTGCCTTCCCCGCGCTTGCCAACGCGCTTCATGGGATACAGCAGGCGGTCAGGGCTGTTGATCCAGCGGCGCATGGAGCGGCCGCGCAGGCAAGCGCGCGCTTGCAGGTCGGCGTCGCCCGTGTTGTCGGATTCCATGTAGACGATCTTGCCGTCGCGGGAATGCCACTGGAAGACGCAGTTGCCGCCGCAGTTCACGTTGCACTGGCTCCAAGCGATCTGGTCGCTTGTCGCGGCGGCGCCGTCTTTCGCGGTTTCCTCGGCCTTGGGTGCGCAGCCGTAGAGCGCGGACCCGGCAGCTCCTGCGAGCGCGACGCCCGCGAGCGACCTTTTGACGAACGTGCGGCGCGATAGCGTCGATTCGTGTACGGTCATAGTTCCCTCCTCTGACTATGGTTGTTCCTCTCGCCGTGGTCAAAAGTACCGGAAACCGGCGGAAGAAGAATCACACTCGTCATGTGATTTAAGGGTAAAACCCCAGGTCGCGATATAACCATACCGCAAAAATCGCCAAGGTGCCTTCTTGCGAGACGACGCTCGTATGCTACCATGCTTTGCAGTATGGTACCGGAGGGGGTGGCAGCTACATGACGCAATCGACGGCGCGGACGCACGTGTCCAGTTGGGGCTATGCGTGCTTTTTGACGGTGAACGCGACGTCTATTTGGGGAGGCGTCTTTCCGTTTCTGCCGCTTGAGTTTCAAACGGCAGAAGTCACGCTGACCTTTTTCCTGGCGCAGGCTTTGGCGTTCGGCGGAGCCTTCGTTGCCAGCATGTTCGGTTCCTATTACGTTCCCGGCGGCGCCCGTCGCATGCTGGTTTCTTTGAGCGCGCTTTTGGTGTTTGGCGGCTCGGCGTGCCTCATCGGCGCCATGTACGCTACCGTGGCCACCCTTGTGCTGGTGGCCGGCGGCGGCGTTTTGCTGGGCGTCGGCTGTGCGGGCATGTTCATGTTGTGGCAGCGTTATTTCGCGTCGTTGCCGGCGGAGCGGGGCAACTTGCGCTTGATCGCGGGCACGGCCATAGCCCCGTTCATCTATTTCGCACTGTATTTGGTTCCTATTGCGTTAACGGCCTTTTTGATTCCGCTCGTGTTCGTTCCGCTGTGCGGTTTGTGCATTGCCCTTTCGGTGCGCGAGATGCGCGTTGACCAGCCGATGTTCGAGGACGTTCCGCGTCAGCACCCGCGCGTGTACCGTCAGGCCATATCCGATTATTGGCGAAGCGCCCTGTGCGTAGGATCGCTTGCTTTAGCCAGCGGCGTCATTCGCGGCATTGCGCTTCTGCACGAAGAGATTGCCGCGGTGGTGAACAGCGCGTCCATGCTGGGCTCGTTCGTCTCGGCGGCGGTGCTGTTGGTGCTGTGGTATCGCATGAGCTTTCGCTTCGGCCTTACGTCGGTGTTTCGCGTGGTGTATCCCGTTATTATCACGGGGTTTTTGCTGCTGCCGTTTTTGGGTCCGATATACCTGAACCTGTTCGCGGGCTTTACGTATATGGTGTTCTCGCTTGTTCAGATGCTTATGATGATGCAGTGCGCGCAGGTTTCGCGCGACCGCGGTATCAACCCCGTGTTCATTTACGGGTTCTTTGGCGGTGTTGCCTACATTATGCAAAGCGTGGGATTCTTGCTAGGCTGGGTGAGCGATTTCGTGTCCGTGGACGGGCGCGAGTGGCTGTTCATCGTGGCGATGGCGTCAAGCTACGTGCTGGGTCTTACCCTGCTTGCGGCAACGGGCACGCTGTTCAAGTCGATTGCTTCTAAGGGGACCGTGACGGCGGATCCTATCGAGTTCCTGCCTCTGGGCATTTCCCAGGCGTCGGGGCGCGCTGCCCGCAAGGCGATCGCCGGTGTCGATGGACCTACCCAGGACGCCGATCCGTCGTCGCGCAAGGGCGCGTCATCCAAGAAGCGTCGCAATCGTCCTTCGGCCTCCGAAGATGCGGGTGCCATACGGGACCGCACGTCGAAGCAGTGCTTGCAGCTGCAGGAGCGCTACGGCCTGTCCATGCGCGAGACCGAGGTGACCGAGCTTATCGCGCGCGGAAACAGCATGGCGACTATTGCCGAACGCTTGGTCATCAGCGAGAACACGGTGCGCACCCACGCCAAGCACATTTACACGAAGCTGGACATCCACAAGCGTCAGGAGCTTTTGGACATGCTGCACGAGCTGGACGGGTAGGGCTTCTCGCGCGTCGCGCGGGCGGCGCGCGTGGTGCCGCGGGCGGAGGCCCCTGGCGTCGCGCGGGTGCCGCGGGCGGTGCCGTGCGAAGGTCCCTGGCGTCGCGCGGGTGCCGCGGGCGGTGCCGTGCGAAGGTCCCCGCCCGCGAGACGCCCCCCGCACGCGCCGCCGCGGGCGCGGCATGCCGCTTGCGCACGAAAAATCCCGTTTGCTGGCAGGTTCTGACGGTTTGAGGTCGTCATGCCGGGCCTCGGCTTCGCCGTCGTTCGGCCCGGTTTTCGTTTTGCCTGATCAGGAAGTCGGGTTTCCGCATCGCGCTTTCGATGACGCTCGTGCCGCCGGGTCAGACGACCTCAAACCGTCAGAACCTGCCAGCGACAGCGGTTTTTCGTGCGCAACCTCGCATGTAACCCTGTATGCAACTCTGCAGAGAAGCGCTTCCGGGATGGCTGCGCTCGGGAGGGGGAGGGTCGCTCGTGCGAACGGCGCCCCGCGCGAACGGCAGCCCTTGCGTTCGGATTCCGCCTGCGCGCAAGGCCGGAAGACGGCTGTGCGGCACGTACCACTAACGTCGGGGTGTTGCGCTCGCGGCGGTCCCCGGGCCGGTCGAACATTGCAGTGCTATACTGGTGCCCGATCGACTGAAAGGCATGCAGCATGACGGCACAAGAGCTTCCCAACGGATTCACCGGCTTCGCGAATCGCAAGCCGCTCGGCTTCGAATCGGCGCGTTCGGCCATCAACGCGAACGCGCGCGGCGCGGGGTCGTCGGGCGGGCAAAGCGCGTACGAAGCGACCTCGGCGGCGTTCAACAGCGGCGCGGAAGGCGCGTTCCAGTACGCGCGCGACCATGCTCGCCCCGATGACGAGCCGGCGCAGTTCGATCCTGATAAACTGCGCCTGATCCCCACCACCGATCGTCGATGGGCCTGGACCGAGATCGACCTCAACGCGATTCGGTACAACGCCACCATGATCAAGCAGCGAGTGGGAGCCGGCGTGCGCGTGATGGCCGTGGTCAAGGCCGACGCGTACGGACACGGTGCGGTGAAGTGCGCCAAAACCGCGCTCAATTCCGGGGTGGACTACCTGGGCGTTGCTACCGTGGACGAGGCGATCGAACTGCGCGAAGCCCTGGTGAACGCCCCTATTCTGGTGTTGTCCCAGCCGCCGCTTTCCGCTATTCCGCTGCTGCTTGCGTACAAGGTCATGCCAAGCGTGTACACGCCCGAGTTCGCTATCCAATACGCGGAAACGGCCGACGCGTACGGTATGAAGGCGCCTTACCATTTGGCGGTGAACACCGGCATGAACCGTATCGGCGTCCGTCACGACGAAGTGGTCGAGTTCATGGGCCAGGTGAGTTTTCACCGGGCGTTGGATTTGGTGGGCACGTTCACGCATTTCGCCACGGCGGATTCCGCCGAAACGCTGGATTTCCAGATCCAGGTCAAGCGCTTCATCGAGGCCGTTACCGCGCTGAACGTGGCGGGCTTCAACCCCGGCATCGTGCACGCGGCCAACACGGCGGCTGCCATTCGGTACCCCGACGTGCATTTCGACATGGTGCGCCTGGGCGTGGGCCTGTACGGCCTGCATCCCTCGTCGGTGACGCGTCCGCTGATCGATTTGAAGCCGGTCATGAGCGTGCATGCGCGCATCTCCGACGTGCGCACGGTGCCCATGAGCGAGGGCGTGAGCTACGGAATGAACTACCGCAGCCCCGGCAGCGTGAAGATATGCACGCTGCCTATCGGGTACGCCGACGGCTTGCGCCGCGGGCTTTCCGGCAGGACCGACGTTATCTTGAAGGGGCAGCGCTGCCGTCAGGTGGGCAACATTTGCATGGACCAGTGCATGTTCGAAGTGGACATGCGCACGTATGCGAACCGGCTCAAGCTTGACCCGCAAATTGGCGACGAAGTGCTGTTGGTGGGCCGCGAAGGCGATTCCGTTGTGACCATCGACGACATGGCGAACACCCTGGGGACCATCAACTACGAGGTTGCCATCGGGTTCAGCCATCGTATGCCCAGGTATTACGTGTAGACGGGGGACCGCATGACCAAACCGCACATCCCTTTGGACGATATTCGCGCGCAGGTGGAAGCGTGCCGGAAGTGCCCGTTGGCCGACGGCCGCACGCAAACCGTGTTCGGGGTGGGGAACCCCGAGGCGCGCGTGCTGATCATCGGGGAGGCGCCCGGTAAGAACGAGGACCTGCAAGGGGAGCCGTTCGTCGGCGCGGCGGGCAAGTACCTCAACGAGCTTTTGGCGGTGGCGGGCCTCACGCGCGAAGACGTGTTCATCGCCAACGTGCTGAAGTGCCGCCCTCCGGGAAACCGCAATCCGCGGCCTGAGGAAATAGAGCTGTGCGCTTCGTATCTGCGCGAGCAGACGCGCACCATCGATCCGGATTTCATCGTGACGCTGGGCAATTTCTCCACGAAGTTCATCTTGAAAACCGACATCGGCATCACGCGCTTGCACGGCACGCTGCAGCGCGCGGGCAAGTTCAAGGTGTTTCCCATCTTCCACCCGGCCGCAGCGCTGTACGACGGCAGCAAGCGCGAGGCGTTGGAAAACGATTTCACCACTTTGGGCGAGCTTTTGCGCGCGGCCGACGCCGAATAGCGTCGGCGCACGCCGTGCGCTATCCGTTGCATCATGCAGCCCCGTCCCCCGGCGAAGATGCCCTTCGCCGGGGGACGGGCGTTTCTACAGCCATTTCTTCCGTTTGAAAATCGCGAGCTCCACCAAGATGATGACGATGGACAGCGCGATGACCGCCTGGTAACCCCACGACCAGTCTATGCCGGGCATGTGCGCGAAGTTCATGCCGAACCAGCTGGTCAGCAGCGTAAGCGGGGCAAAGAGCGTGGTGACCACGGCGAAGAACTTCATGGTGTTGTTCTGCTGTATGTCCATCTGCGCTTGGTACAGCTCGCGCAGCTGCAGGCTGTACTCCTTGAGCGTGAGCGAGCGTTTGAGCAGGCGCTCCACCTGCTTTTGCAGCGAAAGGAACAGGCGCGTTTCTTCGCGCGCGAGCATCTTGTTCTCGTTTTCGGCAAGGCTGCTGGTCATGTCCACCAGCTGCTGATAGTACGTGTCGATGCGCAGTAGCTTGCGGCGGAACAGCAGCATGCGGCGATTGCTTGCGTCCATGCCGCGGTCGATGATGGCCTCCTCGACGTCCTCCATCTGGTCTTCCAAATCTGCCAGAAACGCAAGGTCTCCTTTTATGAGCAGCTTCATGCACTCGAACAGGCAGTGAGCCGTTGTGGGCTGCTTCAGTACGCCTTGTTCGGCAATGGCGCTCAGCAACCGCTCGCACGTACCGCTTTCGTCCAGGAAAACCAGTCGGTCCCTGTCGAGATAGAACGTGAAGCAGGTGGGGTCGTCAAGGATGCGCGCTTTGTCGGGGACGGCGAACGACCCGACCAAGCACGAGGGAAATACGTCGAGATACGTGTTTTCGGCCGAAGCGAGCAAACGAAGCGCTTGCTTCCCCTCTTCGCTCGGCGCGGTTAGGCTGTCGAGCTCCGGGGGCGCTGCCGCTATGGCGACGGGCCGGCCGTGCGCGAGATCCTGCAGGGAAGAGACGGGCGTCATGCGGTTGTCGAGGGCGTAGATGCGTGCCACGGGCTCCTCCTTGGGGTGCGAACATTCGGACGGCTCCACGTTTCGAGCCTACCATGCGGCCTGGACGGGCATACGGTCCGTCAACGGTTCGTTGCCGTTGCCGGCGCCGTTGGCGGGCCGTTGCGACCGCTCGCGCGAGGGGCTTTGCGGAAGGGCGCTCATCCGCGCGCGTCGGATACCTTTGGCCGTGTGGAAACACGTCCGAAACAATACCCCTAAACCCCGTTTGCTATACTGGCGGCCTTATCAAGTTCGAATCGGCACCGATACCCGGTGCTGTTTTTGTTCTGAGACGAGACGAGAAGGGTGAGGGCGAGTGTATCCCATCGAACGAGTTGAGGCGTTGAACCCCGAAGTCACCCGCATGGTTGTGCGGGCTCCCGAGATTGCGAAGAAAATCAAGCCGGGTCAGTTCATTATGCTGCGCATTGACGAGCGCGGCGAGCGCATCCCCTTGACCATGAACGATTGCGATGCGCAGGCGGGCACCGTCACGATCGTGTTTCAGGCGGTTGGGGCAACGACGATGCGCCTAGCGAACATGAAGGCGGGCGATTCCCTGCTGGACTTCGTGGGCCCGCTGGGGAACCCGACCGAGCTTGCCGGTGCGCGCCGCGCGTGCGTGATCGGTGGCGGTTTGGGAACCGCTATTGCGTATCCCCAGGCCAAGTGGCTGTATGAGCAAGGTTGCGAAGTGGATGTGATCACGGGATTCCGTAACGCCGACCTCGTTTTGTTCGAAGACGAGATCAACGCCAGCTCCACGCGTCAGATCATCATGACCGACGACGGATCGAACGGCAACAAGGGCTTGGTCACGCAGGCGCTTCAGCAGCGCATCGACGAGGGCGCGAACTACGACCTGGTGCTTGCCGTGGGCCCGGTCATCATGATGAAGTTCGTGGCGGCCACCACGAAGCCTTACGGCATCAAAACCCTGGTTTCCATGAACCCCCTGATGATCGACGGTACGGGCATGTGCGGAGGCTGTCGCGTGAAGGTGGGCGACGAATATCTGCATGCGTGCGTGGACGGTCCCGATTTCGATGGGCATCTGGTCGACTTCGACGACGCGATGCGTCGCGGGGTGATGTACCGCTCGTTCGAATCGGCGGCGCGGGATGCGGCGGCGGGTCGAATAGCCTCCGAAGGCCGCAATTGCGGGTGCGCGTCTGCGCATGGCGACCGGAAGGGGGCCTAACATGGCGCGGACCAGCTACGAAGTGAACAGGCAGAAGACGATGGTTCCCATGCCCGAGCTGGATCCCGTCGAGCGTGCCAAAACGTTTGACGAGGTCGCGCGCGGGTATTCCGCCGAAGAGGCCATGCTAGAAGCGCGTCGCTGCATTCAGTGCCCGACGCGTCCCTGCGTGCACGGTTGCCCGGTGGGCGTCCCCATTCCCGATTTCATCGAGCAGGTTGCCTTGGGGAATTTCGCTCGGGCGTACGCCATCGTGAAGAGCGCGAGTGCTCTGCCGGCGGTGTGCGGGCGCGTGTGCCCGCAGGAGACGCAGTGCGAGGGCGTGTGCACGCGCGGCAAGAACGGCGAGCCGGTCGGCATCGGTCGCTTGGAGCGTTTCACGTCCGACTGGGCGTTCGAGCATCCGCAGGAGGCCGCCGCCGCGATTGCCCAGCAGCGCGCCGAGGAAGCCGCCGCTCCCGTTGCGGATGCGGATGGCGAAACCGCCGTTGTGCCCCATGTTGACCTTTCGGGCAAGCGCGTGGCCGTGGTGGGATCCGGCCCGGCGTCGCTCACGTGCGCCGGCGAGCTGGCTAAGCTCGGCTGCGACGTGACGGTGCTTGAGGCGCTGCACAAGCTGGGCGGCGTGCTGACGTACGGCATCCCCGAGTTTCGCTTGCCGAAAGACCTGGTTGAGCGCGAGGTTTCCAAGCTGGGAGACAGCGGCGTCTCGTTCGAGCTGAACACGTTGGTGGGCAAGCTCTACGATATCGACGAGCTTTTGAACGAACGCGGATTCGACGCCGTGTTCGTGGGAACGGGCGCTGGCCTACCTGCTTACTTGGGAATCGAGGGCGAAGGGCTCAACGGCGTCATGGTGGCAAGCGAGCTGCTGACGCGCGTGAACCTCATGAAGGCGTACCAGTTCCCTGCGTACGATACGCCGGTGTATGCGGGAAAGCGCTGCGTCGTGGTGGGCGGCGGCAACGTTGCCATGGATGCGGCGCGCACGGCGAAGCGCTTGGGCGCGGACGTCACCGTGGTGTATCGGCGCAGCCGCGACGAGATGCCCGCGCGTGCGGAGGAAGTGCACCATGCCGAGCAGGAGGGCATCCGCTTCCAAATGCTGACGAACCCGAAGCGGGCGATCGGGAGCGAGGACGGCTGGGTGACCGGCTTGGAGTGCGTGCGCATGCAGTTGGGCGAGCCCGATGCAAGCGGGCGCCGTCGTCCCGAGGAGGTTGCGGGCAGCGAGTTCGTGATCGACATCGACATGCTGGTCATGGCCGTGGGATCCAAGACGAACCCGCTTATCGCCAAGACGACGCCCGGCTTGGAGGTTACGCCTCGCAGCCTTATCGTTGCCGACAAGCGCACGTGCGCAACGTCGCGCCGCGGCGTGTTCGCGGGCGGCGATGCGGTGATCGGCGCGGCTACGGTGATCTTGGCCATGGGCGCCGGGAAGCGCGCAGCTGCGGGTATCGCGGAGTATTTGTCGCAGCAGTAGCGGCCGTCCGGCCGCCGTGCTGCTTGCGGGGTGTTGTGCTATCTTGGGGGCGAGCGTTTCGTGCGAAGCGCTCGCTTTCGTTTTGCAGAGGAGCTGATCATGGAATTCGACCCTATCGCCTACATCAACGAGCCGCACTGGCAAGCGTCCCGCCTGGGGCTCGACCGCATTCGCGAGTTGCTGGACCGTTTGGGCCGCCCGCAGGATCGCATGCGGTTCGTTCATGTGGCGGGCACGAACGGGAAGGGGTCGACAAGCGCGTTCCTATCTTCCATACTGCGCGCCGCCGGATTGCGCACGGGGCTGTTCACCAGCCCGTTTATCGAGACGTTCGAGGAGCGGATTCGCGTGGACGGACGTTCCATTTCCTTGGAAGACCTTGCGGCGGTAACGCTGGAGGTCAAAGACCACGCCGAAGCGATGGCCGCCGATACGGGCGATCATCCCACCGAGTTCGAACTGATGACCGCTGTTGCCATCGAGCATTTCGCGCGCAGCGGATGCCAGATCGCCGTGCTTGAAGTGGGGTTGGGGGGTCGCCTTGATTCCACGAACGTCATAGATGCCCCTGAAGTTGCGGTCATCACGCGCATCGGCCTGGATCATACGGCTTTGCTGGGCACCACGCTTGCCGCGATCGCCGGCGAGAAAGCCGGCATCGTGAAAGCGGGTTCGACCGTCGTGTCGTGGCCGCAAGAGGCCGAGGCCATGGCCGTGATCGAGCGCGTTGCGGCGGATTGCGGCGATGCGCTGGTGAAGCCCGATGTTTCTTGTTTGGACGTGCGGCCGGTCGAGCATCGCGTTACGGAAGCGGGGGAGGCGCATGTTCGGCCGTTCTCCTATTGCGGCGAATCGTACGAAACGCAGCTTCTTGGCCGGTATCAGCCGATGAACGCGGCGCTTGCCCTTGAGGCCGTGTTCGCGTTGCGCTTGCGCGGGTGGGATATTTCGGACGAGGCGTTGCGCGCGGGCATCGCGCAGGCGCAGTGGCCGGGTCGTTTCGAAGTGCTGCCAAGTCGGGACGACCGACCGACGTTCGTGATAGACGGCGGGCACAACGCCCAAGGCGCGCAGGCGCTCGCGGATTCCTTGCGCGACGTGTTCCCTGATCGCAAGGCTGTGTTCGTGATCGGAGTGTTGGAGGACAAGGATTACCCCACCATGTTGGAAGCGGTTTTGCCGCTGGGCAGCGCGTTCGTGGCCGTTGCGCCCCCGAACCCCCGCGCCCTTTCGGCGGCGAAGCTGGCGCGCGCCATTCGATGGACGGGGCAAGATCTGCTCGGGTGCTCTGCGTGCGTGAATCCCTACGAAGCGCGCGATTTCGACGACGCGGTGGCCAAGGCTTGCGAACTGGCTGGTTCCGACGGGTTGGTATGCGCGTTCGGCAGCTTGTACAGCATCGCCGCGCTTCGGGCTGCCATGCGTCGAGCGGGCTGGTAGCGCCTGCGCGCCCGTGACTCGATTTGCGGCTTGCTGCCGCGACTCGGCACGCGTCAGGCTGCTGCTACTACTCGGCCCGCGGCTTGCTGCCGCCGCGCGCGAAGGGCTTGCGCACGAAAAGTCTCTCTCGCTGGCAGGTTTTGACGTTTAGGGGTCGTCGAGTTGGGCATCGCGTTTGCCGCCGCGCGACCTGCGTTTTGTTTCCGCTGGTCACAGCGTTGACCTGCTTCGTCGCGCTTTCGGGTGCGCCCGATTCGCAAACTCCGACGACCTCAAACCGTCAAAACCTGCCAGCGAACGCGTTTTTTCGCGCGCAAGTCCTGCCTTTGCCGGGACGGCGCCTCTTCGATACTAACTTGAGGGCGACTTCGCATCTGGAAACGGGCTTCGGCCGTGATTTTTTGCCGACGCAGCCGAATGGCCTATCCAACGTGCGTCCGTTTAGAGTCAAGGACCTCTTCGCAGCCTCTGCAGAAATGAGATTATCTGAGATTTGGAGCAGTAAATTACCGTATCAACGGAAATAGCTCATCGGAGACTACCTAGGCTTGTTGCTATAATTCCTCACCAATAAATCCCCGATGGAAGGAACCATCCATGGCCGTGAATGTGACGGAAGGGAACTCCATATCCGGAAATACGGTAAAGTTCTCATCCTATGCCCTACGTAAATGCCTTATCGGTTTTGGCGCCGTTAACGGTGTGTTGAACGCTGTCATATTCTGGTTCATGCACAGCGGCGATATGACCGTGCAGTTCGATTTCGTTGGTATCGTGGCCGATCTTGCTATCACGGGCCTCATTTTGGGTGCGATTCTGTTCGCATGCGCAGTGCCTCTCACCAAGAGGGATATGCGGGCCGGCGCATTCGTCTCGCCTGAGACGTTCGGGGGTGTTGCGGGTGTCGTTCCGCGCAGTTATGGTGTGGCGATGCTGGTTATAGCCGTCGTCGCGGGAACTTTCATGGGGTTGCTGGGCATTGTCGCCGCATCCGCTCTTTCTGCGCCTATCTCCGCGGCGACCATGATGGCGCTCAAGGGCTGCGCGTGCGCTTTCGGCGGAGCAGCGGCAGGTTACCTGTCTCTGGTGTTCACGGCGCGGTCTTTTGGCGGCAGGTAGGTTGTTTTGCACAGGGCTAGCTGGCGTTAATCTTTTCGACGCATGAAAAAGGACCCCCGAGGGGTCCTTTTTCATGGATGGCGAAGCGTTACAGCGAATCTACGTACTGCACCAGGTCGCCTACGGAGTTCAGGCCTTCAGGCTCTCCGAAGTCGACTTCGCACTTCTCTTCGAGGTCGCAGATGAGCTCTACCATGTCGAGCGAATCGATGCCCAAGGAGTCGAACGTGGACTCTTCCGTCACGTTGGCGGGATCGATGTCCAGGTTCTCCTGCAGCACTTCCTTGATGGTGTCGATAGTGGGCATGAAGCTTAATCCTCCTTTTGCTTGAGCAGGCCGTAGCCGCCGCCGTCACGGCGATACAGTACGTTGACCAGGCCGCTGTCGCGGTCGGTGTAGGCGTAGAAGTCGTGGCCCAGAAGGTCGATCTGAACCAGCGCCTCTTCTTCGGTCAGCGGTGCGAATTCCATTTCCTTCACGCGAACAACCTCGTCGCCGGCAAGCTCTTGCATGAGGCCATCAACGTCGAGCTCTCCAGCAGCGGCGGGCTGGATGCGGATGGTCTCGTCTTCGGCGCGCAGTTTGCGGTCGATGACCTTCGTCTTGTATTTGCGCAGCTGACGTACCACCTTGGCGGCGGCGACGTCGATGGCCGCGTACATGTCTTCTTCGCTTTCTTCAACGCGAATGATGTGGCCCTTCGTGCGCAGCGTCACTTCGCAGACGGCGGGGCGAGGGTTGGCGGGGTTCTTCTCGACGAACAGAACGATTTCGGCTACGAGAGGATCGATGTCCATGACCTTCATGGAATTGCCGATCTTTTCTTCGGCGTACTGACGCAGTGCATCGGTTACAGGCATTTTGCGTCCGGTGACGGTAATGCTCATAGCAATCACCTCTTACCTCGTGGCGAATAAAAAAACAGCTCGATCAAGCGCCTGGCCTGGTCATGCGGGCAAAAAGAAGCTTTTTTCGTCGCATTGCAAGCCGACTCCTTTCGTCGAACTGATAGGAATAGCATAGCGCAAAACCCTTTGTTTTGGAGGGCTATTTTGCACCATGTTATGAAATCGGTTTAAAAACGTAGCGTGGATACAAGGAAGTGCCGGGCGATGATGGATAATACGAGGGTGTTTTAGGGGAGCGCCGCGTGCCCGGCTCCCGCGATGACAGGCAAGAGAGGCGCCCCGGAAGGGTCGCGGGCATGCGCTAAGGCGATTATGACTGATACGAACCAAGAAGGCACTCAGCGTATTTTCATTTCGGAGGTTCAGGGCCATCAGGCTCGATATTGGAAGCTCATCCAGTTCACTCATTCGTCTACGAAGGCTGCGGGCGCAATGCTGCTGGCGGCTGTGGTTGCGCTTGTTGTTGCGAATACGGGCGCGTACGATGCCTTTATCCATTTTTGGCACACGGAAGTGGGCTTTTTCTTCGGGGATGCGTTCGCCGGCATGTCCATGGCGCACATCATCAACGACATCTTCATGGCCATCTTCTTCTTGCTGGTGGGTTTGGAGGTCAAGTACGAGTTGACGGTGGGCGAGCTGACGAACATCCGCCAAGCTCTGCTGCCTATTATGGCGGCGCTCGGCGGCGTGATCGTGCCGGTTGGCATCTACCTGCTGTTCAACGCGACGAATCCTGAAACGGCTCACGGCTGGGGCGTTCCCACCGCAACCGACATCGCGTTCGCTCTGGGCATCCTGGCCTTGCTGGGCAATCGCGTTCCTAGCGGCGTTCGCGTGTTCCTGAGCACGCTTGCCGTGGCCGACGACATCATGGCCATCCTGGTCATCGCCATCTTCTACGGCCAGAGTCCTTCGCTGTTCTGGCTGGGGGCCGCCGCGGCGGTGCTGGTGGTGCTGGTTTTGATGAACCGCAGCCATATTTATTCGCTTGTCCCGTATTTGCTGGTGGGCGCTGTGCTGTGGTACTGCGTGTTCATGTCGGGCGTGCACTCCACCATCGCTGGCGTGCTGCTGGCCTTCGCCATCCCGTCGGGCTCGCGCGTTGACCTGAAGAGCTTCACCGACTGGTCGGGCACCAAGGTGCGGCAAGCGCACGAGGCATTCCAGCCCGAGACGCCGGTTATCGCGCAGGGCAAGTACATCGAGACGGTTTCGTCGCTGAGCCGCGTGGCACGTCAGGTGGTGCCCCCCGCGACGCGTTTGGAGCACAAGCTGTACCCGTGGGTGTATTTCGCCATTCTGCCGCTGTTCGCGCTGACGAACGCCGATGTCAGCTTTACCGGCGTGGACGTTGGGGCCATGCTGACCGACCCTGTCCTGTACGGCGTTCTGCTTGGTTTGCTGGTGGGCAAGCCGCTTGGCATCATGGTGATGAGCTTCGCCATTGTGAAGAGCAAGCTGGCGTCGCTTCCCGAGAACGTGAACTGGGGGCACATGCTGGGCGCGAGCATCCTGGGCGGCGTTGGCTTCACGATGGCTATTTTCGTTGCTAACCTGGCGTTCGACGACGAGGTCCTGGTGGCTACGGCGAAGCTGGGAATTCTGGCGGCGTCGCTTCTGGCGGGCATCATCGGCTTTCTGTTCCTGCTTTTGCAGGCGAAGCGCGCCCATAAGCGCGGCGTGGCTTACCTGTCCACGGCTCGCGAGGACGACGAGAACCTGCAGACGGCCGACCGCGATGCGGCGCGCGAGTACGAGGAAATGCTGCGGGACATCGAGAACCCTCAGATGAAGGAGGAGTTCGCGGCTGCTCATTCGCGGGGCCACATGTTCGAGATCGTGGTCGATCTGGGCCCGACCGGTCTTTTGGGCGGCGGCTCCATCGGGGACGTTCGCGAGGCGCTGCGCGAGGAGGTGGCGCGCGTGCTGCGCGAGGAGGGCAAGGAAGATCTGCTGGAGCAGGTGCAGGAGGATTTGCACGAGAACCAGGATAAGCCTCCGCTGGTAAGCGTGGAGGAAGCCTTGGTGCGCGAAGGCGGCGAGGCGGCTCGACAGCGCGCGTTGCGTCGCGAGGAAGATGACGTTACCGGTATGTCCGGGAAAGAATAGAAGCCACGTTGCGAAGGAATGACATGGAAGCAGCTGCTATCGTTCTAGCTGCGGGTGCGGGCACCCGCATGAAGTCCAAGAAGCCCAAGGTTGCCCACGAGGTGCTGGGAAAACCGCTGGTTCGCTGGGTGGTGGACGCGGCCCGCGAAGCTGGCGTGGACCGCGTGGTTTCCGTGGTGGGGCATGCTCGCGAGCAGGTGATTCCGCTGATCGAGGGCGATACGCAGGCGGTTGTGCAAAGCGAGCAGAACGGCACGGCGGGCGCGGTTCTGGTGTGCGCGGACGCGCTTGCCGACTTCGACGGCTCGCTGGTGGTGCTGTCGGGCGACTGCCCGCTTATCACGTCCCGAACGATTGCGCAGCTGGTCGAGGCGCGCGAGCGCGATAACGCTGCCGTGGTGGTGCTGACCATGGAGCTGGACGATCCGTTCGGGTACGGGCGCATCGTGCGCGACGAGCGGGGCTCGGTGGCGCGCATCGTGGAGCAGAAGGACGCAACGCCCGAAGAGGCGGCTTTGCGCGAATGCAACTCCGGGTTCTACTGCTTTGACGCGCGTGCTTTGTTCGACGCGCTGGCTCAGGTTGGCAACGACAATGCCCAGGGCGAGTTCTATTTGACCGACGTGCTGGAGATTTGCCGCCGTGCTGGCCGTCCGGTGCTGGCGCTGCCGTGCGATGACGCTTCCGAGTGCCTGGGCGTGAACTCTCGTGCGCAGCTGGCTGAGGCCACGAAGCTGCTGCAGCGTCGCATCAACGCTGGTCACATGGCGAATGGCGTGACCATGACCGATCCCGACCAGGTGTGGATCGGACCGGACGTGGTTATCGAGCAGGATGTCGAGCTGCTGCCCCAGACGTTTTTGATGGGGTCCACGCGCATAGGCGAAGACAGCGTGGTCGGGCCGAATTCCCGCCTGACCGACACGGTGGTGGGTCGCGGCTGCACGGTCGACGAGACCGTGGCCGTGGAAGCGCGCCTGGACGACGGCGCGACGGCTGGTCCGCGCGCGTACCTGCGCCCTGCCGCCCATCTGTGCGAAGGCGCGAAAGCTGGCACGCACGTGGAGATCAAGAAGTCCACGGTGGGCAAGGGGTCGAAGGTCCCGCATCTGTCCTACATCGGCGACACGACCATCGGCGAAGACGTGAACATCGGCGCGGGCTCGATCACCTGCAACTACGACGGCAAGAAAAAGTGGCCGACGGTTATCGGCGACGGTGCGTTCGTGGGCAGCGATACCATGATGGTGGCGCCGGTCACCATCGGCGCGGGCGCGATTATCGGTGCGGGATCGTGCATTGCCAAGGACGTGGCGGCCGACGCTTTGGCGTTGACGCGACCCGAGCAGCGCGAGATTCCCGGTTGGGCCGCCAAGAAGCGCGCGAGGCAAGCGGAAGCGTAGGAACGCGGAAAACGGAAACTGCGACGGGGCGAGAGATCGCCCCGTTTTTCATATACGCATTGTCGCCCGAAACGTACGGTTTTTGCGGGAATTCCGTACGTTTCGGGCGACAATGCTCTACGGCGCGCCGGTCGGAGGAGGGGTTGCGACGCCGCGCATGGAAATTCTCTTGCGATCAATCTGCGAAGAAGCGGGCGTTCCCCCTGTGCGACCGAGCCACCTGCGGATACAATGGAGGGAACGGGATAAGGGGTGACGGTCGCGCAGCGCGGCGGCCCATGAGGTGACGCAAAGGAGCGCGTACATGACGGAAGTGCAGAAGAGCATGGCCCTGTTCTCGGGGTCGGTTAACCCCGGGCTCGCCGACGAGATCGCGAAGGACCTGAACGTCTCGCTGGGCAACGTCAAGCTTGAGAAGTTCGCAAACGGCGAAATTTACGCGCGCTATCAGGAGAGCGTGCGCGGCGCCGACGTGTTTCTGATTCAGTCGGTGTGCGGCGCCGACGGCTACGATGTGAACGACGCCCTGATGGAGCTGCTTATCATGACCGATGCCGCCAAGCGCGCTTCCGCTCGCTCCGTGTCTGCCGTGGTCTCGCATTACGGTTACGCGCGCCAGGACCGCAAGGCCGCTCCGCGCGAGCCCATCACCGCCAAGCTGGTCGCCGATCTGCTGGCTGCGGCGGGCGTGGACAACGTGATCACCGTGGATCTGCACCAGGACGCCATCCAGGGCTTCTTCGACCTTCCGGTGAACCACATGACGGCCATGCCCATCTTCGTGGACTATTACAAGTCCATGGGATTCAACCCCGAGGACCTGTGCGTGGTGTCTCCCGATGTGGGCCGCGCGAAAGCCGCCAAGAAGTTCTCCACCATGCTGGGCTGCGACATCGCCATCATGCACAAGGACCGTCCGAAGCACAACCAGGCCGAGATCACGGCGCTGATCGGCGACGTGAAGGACAAGATCTGCATCCTGAACGACGACATGATCGACACCGCGGGATCCTTGGTTGCCGCAGCGGCCACCCTCAAGGCGAAGGGCGCGGCGAAGGTGTATGCCTGCGCAACGCACGGCCTGTTCAGCGGCCCGGCGTACGATCGTATCGCGAACTCCGTCATCGAGGAAGTTGTGGTTACGAACGCGGTGCCCGTGCCGCTTGAGCGCCAGACGGGCAAGATCAAGGTGCTGTCCTTGGCTTCGCTGTTCGCCGAGACTATCAACAACGTGTACAACAACGGCTCGGTGGCGTCGCTGTTCGAGTAGAGAAGTTGCGCTGTTCTGCGAACGGCGTAACAAGTCGACGCTGCGAAGGACCGCGGCACCCCTTCTTCGCGCGATGGCGAAGGTTTGCGTACCGAAGTGCGCTTGCCTTCTCCGTCCCGCGAATCTCGGGCACCGCGGTCCTTCTTGCCGGCTTGCACGTTCGACGCGCAAGCTGAACAACCTGCAAGTGGAAAGCTGATTTTCATGTTCTTAATCGTTGGCCTGGGGAATCCGGGCGAGGAATATGCGCATACGCGGCATAACGCCGGGTTCGACACCGTCGACACCCTTGCCGAGGAGGTGGGCGCGCGCTATTGGAAGACTGAATGCGGCGCCCTGACGGCGAAGGGCGTGTACCGCGATCATGATTTGATTCTGGCTAAGCCGCAGAGCTACATGAACACTTCGGGCGGACCGGTCAAGCAGCTGATGAACGCCTACGGCGTAGACGCGGACCGCGTGGTTGTGGTGCACGATGAGCTGGACATCGATCCGGGCACGGTGCGCGTGAAGTTCGGCGGCGGGCATGCCGGGCACAACGGGTTGCGCTCTATCTGCGACAAGCTGGGAACGCGCGATTGGTTTCGGGTGCGCATCGGCATCGGTCGTCCGCCGGGACGCATGCCCGTGGTGGATTGGGTGTTGTCGCAGCCTAAGAAGGAGGCGGCCGACGATTTCGCTTGCGCGGTGGATCGAGGCGCCCAGGCTGCACTGTCGCTTGTACAGGTAGGCTTGGAGAAGACCCAGCAGACGTTCAACTAATAGGCAAGGTGGGTGCGCGGGTTGACGGCTCGCGCGCCCATCTTGCTGTCGCTTTGGCGCCGTGCGCACGAAAAAACGCTCCCGCTGGCAGGTTTTGACGTTTAGGGGTCGTCGTATCTGGCCGGTTGGTCGCGCGCAAGGGCGCGACGCGACAGCTCAATGCTGTGAACAGGCGAAATGAAACGGAAGCCGAGCGACGACCGGAACAGTGCTCGGCTTGACGACCGCAAACCGTCAAAACCTGCCAGCGGGAGCGGTTTTTCGTGCGCAAGCCTGGCCCTGTGGCCCTGTGGCCCTGCGGCTCCGCGGTCCAGCGACCCCGCGGCTCCGTGGCCCTGTGGCCCGGCGGCTCAGTGGTTCAGTCGAAGTCGACGCGGCTCGTCCGACGAGCAGCGCAAACCGCCTGCAATCGGCGCAAGCGCCTGCGGGCGGTCTTTTCCCTCTACTGCCGAAACGCTTGGGATATACTGGCCTTGCGGGAGCGACGGTTCTGGAGCGGAGGCGGTATGGCGGGCGAAAACCAGGCAAGAAAGCGCGGTGCGGTGTACGCCCTGTTCGCCATCGTGGTATTGGCTTCGGCTTCGGGAAATCTGTCGCAAACAGCGGTGAACGCCATGCTGGGCGACATCATGGGGGAGTTCGCTCTATCTGTTGATCTGGGGCAATGGCTTACGACCAGCTATATGCTGGTGCTTGGGGTAACGGTTCCCGTTGCCACGTTTCTTTCGCGACGGCTCTCGGTTCGCCGTCATGTGTTTCTGGCTCTTTCGTTTTTCCTGGTAGGCGCGCTTGCCGATCTGCTTGCTCCGAACTTTGCGGTTTTGCTGGTGGGCCGCGTCTTGCAGGCGGTTTCCACGGGCTTGCTCATGCCGCTCATGCAGACCATCGCCATGACCAGCTTCCCGCCTGGCCGTCAGGCTACCGCCATGGGCATTGCGGGCGTGGCTATGGGGTTCGCGCCGAACATCGGACCTACCATTGGCGGCGCCATGAGCTTCTCGTGGGGTTGGCGCAGCCTCTTCGTGCTGCTGGCCGCCCTTACGGTGATGCTTGCGATTGCCGCGGCCATTGCCATCAAGCCTGCTTCCGCGCGTGATACGGGCGCACGTCTCGATATCGTGTCGCTGACAATGTCCACGATTGGATTCGGCGGGTTGCTGCTGGGGTTCTCGAACGCAAGCAGCTTTGCACCCAGCAGTCCGTTCATTTGGGCTCCCATCGTGCTGGGTGCGTTGTTCTTGACGTTGTTCGTTCGTCGGCAAAAGCGGGTCGACCATCCGCTTATTACGATGGAGATATTCGCATCGCGCCAGTACACGGCGGGGTTCGTGGCACAAAATCTGCTGAATGCCTCGTTCATGGGCGTTACCCTGATCGTGCCGCTGTATGTGGAAGGCCTGTGCGGCGGAACTGCGCTTGAGGCCGGAGTGGTGCTGCTTCCGGGAACGGTGGCTGCGCTGTTGTTGAATCCCCTGGCCGGCGTGCTGACCGACCGCGTGGGCGTGCGTCCGGTCGCGGTGGTGTCGGGCGTGTTTCTGGCGGCTGGCGCGGTGCTCATGTCGTTTCTGGAATCCGACACGCCGCTTTGGGCGGTGACGCTCTGTCAAGCAGTGCGCGCGGTGGGAGTATCGGGCCTGGTGGGGCCGCTGACTTCGTGGAGCTTGGCGAAGCTGCCGCGCCCGATCGTCGCTGATGGATCGTCGTTTTGCATTGCGGCGCGGCAGGCGTGCGCGTCGCTGGGAACGTCGGTGATGGTGTTCGCCATCACGGCGGTGGGCGCAACATCGGCGGGCGTGGCGGACCCGGCGCTGGCGTATCAGGTTGCCTTCGGATTCTCCGCCGTCATGGCGGTTGCTACGCTCGGGTTTATCGTGGCGAAGGTGCGCTAGAACAGTTGGCATGCGGCGACTGCCACAAGGTTCACGAACCGTCGGTCAATGCTTGCACGCAATGCCATGCCGACGCCGACGTTCCGGATAACTGGAAGGCTTACGGTTCTCGCTAGCCCACGTCCGAGCAGTGAAAGGCCGCGATCCCGTGCTGCAACGGGTCGCGGCCTTCGTGTTGCGCGAAACGCTAGCTTGCAGACGTGCTGTGGGCTCGATCCGCCTTCGTCGTGTTGTCGGGCAGCCCTGCCTTCGGCATATCGAGTGTGCCGGCCCTTTCACGACGGTGCAGGTCCCAGAGCATGAGCGCCGCGACGGCGATGAAAGCACTGCCTCCGATGACGCCGGTGGCCAACGGCCCCACGAAGGGGTTGCCGCCCGTTGCCGAGACCAGCAGCACGGCGCTCAGGAAGCCGTTGATGGCGCCGTGGCCGATGGCTGCGGCCAGGCAGCTGCCCGTGCGCACGGTGACGTACGTCAGGAAGATGCCGATAACGATGCAGAATACGCACATGGCGGCAATTCCCACGAACGGCCAGCCGGGATAGTCCGTGCCGTAGTTGTGCCCGATCGCGGTGATCGGCGCGTGCCAAAGCCCCCAAATTACGCCAGTGACCAGCAGCGTCGGCACAATGCGCAGACGCTCGGACACCTTCGGCACCAGATAGCCGCGCCAGCCCCATTCCTCGCCGAACGTTGTGACGATGTTGAGCGCGGGGGCCAGGAACACGGCGACGGGCAGCTGAACCAGCAGCATGGTACGCAGCTGGTCGGCGGGGATGTTTCCCGCGCCAGCCGCTGCGGCCGCCTGCTGTTGGGCGGCGATCATGGCGGACATGCTGGGGTCGAAGTCGTGCGGAAATGCCAGGTAGTACGCGCCTGCTCCGATGACAGCCAGCGCCGCCGGCGCGAACCATGCCACGACGAACCAGATCGCGGACTTCTTGAACCGCTTGGGTTTGATGACGCTGTTTTTGAAACCTTCGCGCGTGACCAGGCGCGTGATGAGCACGCCCAAGGCGGGGAAGAACATGGCCGCGCCGACGGCAAGCTGCGTAGCCATGGCCGGAACGCCCTCGATGGCGCCCGTTGCGAGTGGATACACAACGCCAAATTCGTATGCCCAGGTCAATATAAAGGTAACAACAAGAAATACCACGATTCGCTTCATGGTGCCCCCCTCTCGATAGGCAAGGTGCGTCAGCTCCGCCTGGGCGCTTCGACCCGTTTCGACGCTGCAACTCGTTTCGGCGCTGCTGCTCGCTTTGCGGCACGCTTCACGCGCGTTGCCCTTGTGAACTTGCATCTTTGTTCCATCTGTTATAGCATAAATATAACAAACAGGAAAGAAATTTTGCGGCGAAATGAAAGTGGGGTGCGATCGACATGATCTTGCGCATCGATCAGAAGGCGGAGGAGCCGCTGTACCTGCAAATACGCAGCCAGATTATCGGCGCCATCGCGCGAGGCGAGCTGGTTGCCGGCCAGGCGCTGCCCAGCGTGCGGTCGCTGGCAAGCGATTTGGGCATCAACCTGCATACCGTGAACAAGGCGTACGCCGTGCTTCGTGACGAGGGATACGTGCTCATGCGCGGTCGGTCGGGGGCGTTCATCGCCGATCCGTGCGAGGAGGATCGGGCCGATCGCATGCAGATCGAGCTGGCGAAAATGGAGGATGAGCTGTTCGAGCTGGCGCTGGCCCATCGTGCGCGTGGCGGCAGTTGGGGCGAGTTTCTGGAATGCGCGCAGGCTCAGGCGGCGCGCGCGTACGGGGCGGGCGAGCGCGCGGATTGCCGAGGGGCGAACCCGTCGGCGTCGGCTGGCCGGTCGGGCGCTGCGCAGTGCGCTACCGTGCGCGGGGGATCCGGGGTTTTCGGGACGGAAGGATAAGGTATCGCTATGGATGCACCTGCAACTGAATTCGCATCGGCGATGCTTGTTCTCACGATGTCGCTGGTCCCGCTGACCGGCCTCATGACGGTGGTGACGCCGTTTCTCATGCGGCGCGGCGAGGTATTCGCGGTTACCGTGCCCGATGCAGCCGCGCGCGATCCGTACCTACGGTCGCTCAAGCGCCAATACGCGATTGCCATGCTGGGGCTTACTACGATTCTGACGGCTGCTGGCGCATGGGGTGCATGCACGCAAAACCCGAGCCTTGTCCTTGCGACGCTTTGCGCGGGTACGCTGCTGATCTGCGCTTGCAGCTACGGGCTGATGTTGTTTTTCCGCGCCAAGGTGAACGCTTATAAAAAGGAGCGCGGCTGGAAGGCCGAAGCGCAGGAATCCGTGGCGGTGGTGGGCGATGCGCCGGTGCCTCGCGCGGTATCGCTCAAGTGGAACCTGCTGTACGTGCCGGTCATGGCCGTTACGCTGCTCATCGGCGCGGTAGGCTATGCGCAGATGCCCGATCTGATTCCGCAGCATGTTAACTTCCAGGGCGAGGTGACGGACTACATGGAGAAATCCCCGTTCGTGGTCCTGGCGCCCGTGCTCATAGTGGCTTTCATGGCGGCTTGCATGGCGTTTTCCCATTGGACTATCCTGCGGTCGAAGAAGCCATCCGACCCGGGTGCGCCCGCCACGTCTGCGCTGGCGTACGGTATGTTCGCGCGCGCTCAGAGCATTCTGCTGGTGGTGGGCGGCCTGATTCTCAGCTTGCTGGGGCCGGTTATGGAGCTTGCGTTCATCGGCGTGATCGGCATAGCTGAAGCGGGCGTGTTCGTGGTGGTGCTGGCGCTGGCGTTGGTGGTGGGATCCATCGTGATCAGCGTGGTGTACGGGCAAGGCGGCGCGCGCGTGTTCGCGCGCATGGGCGGCTCGGAAAAGCTCTTGGCCGACGACGACGAGCACTGGAAGCTGGGCGTGTTCTACTTCAACCCCGATGATCCCAGCCTGTTCTTGCCCGAACGGTTCGGCATCGGCTGGACCATGAACTGGGGACGCCCTGCGGTTTGGGCCATCATGACGGGCGGGTTCGTGTTGACGGTGGCTTTCGTGGTTGCCGTTGCGGTCATGATGTAACGCCTGCTGCACCGTGCGGCGCTTTTCGCGAAAGCGGGCCGACGTTTGCCGTCGCTCGTCGCCGAAGATCGCACGTTTCGTTCGTGAAGGGCGCCATGCACCGCAATGTTGCCGCAGGGCGTTCGCCTGCGTTCTTTCGCGATGGGTTTGCTATCATAGAGCGCGAATACTTTGCGAAGGACGGAATCATATGGCGTTTTTGCTTGGCTGCGAGAAGGTTCGGGTGGAATTCCCGACCAAAGAGGTGTTCGAGAGCGTGTCTCTTGGCGTCGAGGAGGGCGATCGCGTTGGCATCGTCGGACGCAATGGCGACGGAAAATCGACGCTGCTCGCATTGCTGGCCGGTGCGCAAGATCCTGACGAGGGGCGCGTTCTAAGGAACGGGGCCGTGCACGTGGGCGTGTTGGCTCAGTCCGACGCCCTGCGCGATGAAGACACCGTCGAGCGCGCCGTTGTGGGAGATCGTGCTGAATACGAATGGGCGGGCGATGCGCGCATCCGCGAGATCATCGCCGGCTTGGCGTCCGACATTCCTTGGGATGCGCAGGTGGGCACGCTGTCCGGCGGGCAGCGCCGCCGGGTGGACCTGGTTCGCTTGCTTATCGGCGATTGGGACGTGCTTGCGCTCGACGAGCCTACGAACCACCTGGACGTGCGCGCCATCACCTGGTTGGCCGACCATCTGAAGCGTCGTTGGCGGCAGGGACAAGGTGCCCTTTTGGTTGTCACGCACGATCGTTGGTTCCTTGATGAAGTGTGCACGAGCATGTGGGAAGTGCACGACAAGGTGGTCGAGCCGTTCGAGGGCGGGTACTCGGCGTACATCATGCAGCGCGTCGAGCGGGATAGGCTGGCGGCATTGGCCGAGCAGAAGCGGCAGAACGCGCTGCGTCGCGAGCTGGCTTGGCTGTCGCGTGGTGCCCGTGCTCGCGCAACGAAGCCGAAGTTCCACGTGGCCGCGGCTCAGGAGCTGATCGCCGACGTTCCTCCCTTGCGCAACGAACTGGAGCTCAAGCGCATGGCAATGGCGCGCCTAGGCAAGCAGGTGGTGGATCTGGAGCACGTGACCGTGCGCTTTGACGGCGCCGATCAGCCGATTCTCGACGATGTGGAGTGGATTATCGGGCCGGGCGACCGCTACGGCATCGTGGGCGCGAACGGCGCAGGTAAAACCACGCTTCTACGCACCATTCAAGGATTGCAGGCGCCTACGTCCGGTTTGGTGAAGATTGGCAAGACCGTGCGTTTCGCTGTGCTGTCCCAGCATTTGGACGACTTGTCCAGCTTGGGAGACGATCGCGTGCGCCAGGTTGTCGGACGCTACAATCGCCGTACGATGCTCGACGGCAAGGAGATGACGCCCGGTCAGCTGCTGGAGCGCCTGGGCTTCACGAACGCCGACCTGAACGAGCCGGTGTGCGATTTGTCGGGTGGTCAAAAGCGCCGCCTTGCCTTGATGTTGATTCTGCTGGATGAGCCGAACGTGCTCATTTTGGACGAGCCGGGCAACGACCTGGATACGGATATGCTTGCCGCGGTGGAGGACTTGCTGGATGCGTGGCCCGGCACGTTGCTGCTGGTCACGCACGATCGCTACCTTATGGAGCGCGTGACCGATCATCAGTTTGCCGTCATCGACGGCAAAATCCGCCATCTGCCGGGCGGGGTCGAGGAATACCTGCGAATGACAGACGGCGGTCCGATCGGCAACGGCGGTGCTCAAGCGTCCAAACAGGCTCCGACTGGCGGCGGGCGCGCATCGGCGAGCGCTGCGGGCCGATCGGACGGGGGCGGGGAGCCTGCTTCGGATTCGGCTTCCGCGGGCGCTTCTCTTTCGGGTGGGGAGATTCGCACGTTGCGCAAGCTGATGCAGTCGAACGAGCGGAAAATGGACACGCTGCGCAGCAAGATCGAAGGAGTGCGAGCGGAGATGTCGACGGCGGACCCCTCCGACTTCATGGCGCTCGGCGATTTGCAGGCGCGCATCAACGATCTGGAGGCGCAGGTGGACGCGCTCGAGGAAGAGTGGCTCGAAGCAGCGGAAAAGCTCGGCGAATAGGGCGCCGGGCCGGAGCCTCGGCAACGGCTCGGGGCTACGCGCAATAAGCGAGGGGCATTGTCGCCCCAAACGAACGCTTTGGCGCTGAAAACCGTCCGTTTGGGGCGACAATGTTCTCCGGCGTGCACCCGCACGGTGCCCGCCTCGGCCGGATGGTTGGGTGGGCTGCAGCGCGATTCCGAAGTGGATGCAAGGGGCGCACCGTGGCTGTCCGGGGTTCGTCTGGCTCGTTTGAAGCGCTATGATACAATGCGCGCATGGGACACGGGGAGGATAGCGTTCGCTCGTCGACGTGCGGGGCTGATCGGTATTTGCATACCGGTTCTCTTCTCGCGTTTAAAGCCACGTATCTAACGGGCTTCGTCCTTGCCTTTCTCGGAATTGGGCTTTACCGACTTTGGTATCAATTCAATTTCTACAATCTTCACTTTTCAGCTGATGTCGGAATGATAACGGTAGGTGCGAACATTGCTCGCGTTGCTGTTATCGCCGTTCTGGTCTTTTTGGTCTACAAGGCGGGCTTTTCGCGGGCGACGCGGGGTGTATTCGTATGGTCGGGTTTTCTTCTCATGACCGCTTCGAGTCTTCTGTACCTGCTTGACTTGTTTTTCGATAGTACGCAGTTCGAGGCGTTGCGCGTGGTGGTCGGCGGCGTTGGGCTGGTTGGCGGTGAAATTCTATGGATATTCTTTTTCGAGCGATTGAGGCCTGGCGAGGTGTTTTTCTATGCTGCCGGAGGGCTGGCCCTTTCATGCGTGCTCTCGTTGTTGATGGGCTACCTGGATGACGTGGTTGCAGGCATGATCAACTTGTTCGTTCCGGCGCTTTCCGTTTTCGCCTATTGGCAGGCTATGTCGGAATTGGATCGACGGGATAGGTTGAACGATCCGCGAGGGCCCTACGTGGTGAACAAGGAGGATTGCCTGTACGAGGAAAAGGATCTTTTAAAAGGTGTTTTGCAAGTTGCCGCAGCCTTTTTTCTGTATGCTTTGCTGCTGGGCATGGCGTTGGGGTATCCGGACGGTCGGCTACGCGAGCTTTCGCAAGCGGTTCGATCGATTCATCAGGTGCTCGTTGTTCTGATAATAGCGGTTGTTGTGTGGTTCGTGCTTGTTCGGGGGCGGGCATTCAAGCTGTCGGGGTACTGGCTGTTCCAAAATGCGCTCATGATGGCGAGCATCTGCTTTCTTATGAGCGGATGGGATGGTTCGGAAGAATCGAGTACGTTTTTGCTGGCGAATGCGGTCACCTGTTTCTACATTCCGCTGGTAGTGTTCATATGCTTTATCGGGCGACACGTCCATTGGCCAACGACGCTGGTATATGCCGCGTTGTACGGAGGGTCGTTGCTGTGCATGGCGGTTGGCCGTTTGATCGTGTACGCGGTGGGTCCAACGCTCGACCATAGTCTTTGGCTGCTCATCGTGATGGCGCTTGTGGTGCTAGTTGAAGCGACGTTGATACTGCGGCCTCACTTCATGGGGGATCACCCCGTTGGGTTCGAGCTTGATCGAATGGCGGAATGTGCGCCGTCCGAGCCTCAGGCGGCGCGCGAGGAAGATACCGTTGGAGCGTTTGCGGCAAATTGCGGATTGAATGAAACAGAATCAGCCATTGTTGCCCTGATTGCGCAAGGACGGAGCCGGAGCTTTATCGCTGAGGAACTGAACTATTCCGAGAATACGATACGAAACTACACGCGCACGGTTTACCGAAAAGCAGGCGTGCACTCTAAGCAGGAGCTTCTTGATAAGGTGTTGGACGGATCTCGCCCTCGGTCTTAAAGCGGCGAGTGCTCGACCTACTTGACGGCCGAGCACTCATATCGATTGCCGGGTTGCGAATGGGGTTAGGCTCCAAGCGCGTTTTTCGCGGCGTTCGTGCCGGCGGTTCGACCGAACGTGACGCAATCGGCTATAGCGTTTCCTCCCAACCGGTTGCTGCCGTGAATGCCGCCGGTGCATTCTCCGCACGCGAACAGGCCTTCAACCGGAGATCCGGAAGGGGCGAGCGCTCGGGTATCCACGTCGATGCGGACGCCGCCCATAGTGTGATGGACGGTGGGCACCTTGCGGCATGCGTACCAAGGCCCTTCGGTCAGTTGCTGGTCGGCGGTGTTTGTCGCCTTGAATCCGAAGGGATCCTCGGCTTCTCCGGACACTGTTTTGTTATAGCCGTCGATGGCCTCCTGCAGTTTGACTGCGTCCATCTTGGTTTTGCTGGCCAGGTCTTCAATGGTTTCCCCTTTGACGATGTGGCCGAGGGCGAGCATGTTCTCGATGGTTGCCCCGTTCGCATCAGGTTGCGTTTCCGAAGGATATCGAACTTTGTTAACGACGATCCAGTACGTGGAATCGGGCTGCGCAAAGATGGCCTTGCACAGGGTGTCGCGCTCGGCTCCTTCGTTGACGAAACGTTCGCCGTTTTTGTTCACGAAAATGCGATTGCGTCCTGACGTGCGGATGTCCTCCATAAGCCCGGTGCCTGGCGTGCCGCATGGATGTAGTTGGATATCGGGCAATCCCACCAGTTCTGCGCCGGCCGCTTCGGCCAGCTTGAGGCCTTCGCCTTGCGCGCACGGCTTGATGTTCGTGCAGCCTATGGAGTCATCCAGTTTGACATCGGCCCATACGCCGGTGTTGACGCGCTGGCGATACTCGACGTTTGCTCCGAATCCGCCGGTTGCGATGACGACGGATCGAGCCTGAACCGTGACGGGTTGCTTGCCGCGATGGACGGCCTTCACGCCCGCAACCTTGCCGCCCTCGGTTATGAGCTCCTGTGCTTGCATTTCGTTGAGAAGGGTCAGCTGATCGGGGTGATCTTCGATGAACTTTTGGAAAGACCGAATATACGTGTTGCCCGAAGGGGTTGCGGGATAATGACTGCGTTCTCCCAGGGAGCCGGTCGCCGAACCTACTTCGGGCTTGAATTCGACGCCGATCGACTCGAGCCAATGGACGGAATCGAGCGCGTTGTCGGTGAGGTATCGGATGAGCTCGGGCGTGCCTTGGCCGTGCCCTCCCTCGTAAGTGACTTCGTAAAACTTTTCAGTCGAATCTTCGATGCCCTGCTTTTGTTGACGCTCGGGGTCTACTGCGTTGAGCGCGCCTTCCGATACGTTTGTAGAGCCTCCGGTGATTCCGCATTTTTCGATGATGACGACTTTTGCTCCCGCTTGGGCTGCCGAAATTGCCGCGGTCAGCCCGGCTCCGCCGCCGCCGATCACGCAGACGTCGGCTGTATAGGAATCTTTGACGATATCTTCCGGCCCGGTGGCTTTCTCTAAGTCTTTGGCGGCTCCTGCCTGTCCCGCGCACTCTTTCACTCCTTGTTGCAGGCACATGCTGGACAGCGTGGCGCCGGTCACGGAATCCACGTTGAGCGTTTGGTGCTCTATGATTTGGCTTGCCAAGTCCTGAAGAGCCGATGCCCCTACTCCTAGAGATTCCTGGTTCGTGCTGGCATCGATGGCTGTGATTGCGGTGTCGGAAAACGTCACGTCGATGGTGAACGGAGCATTGTGCCCCGTCACTTGGGCGCTGTACGTGCCGGCCGTCCAGCTGCCGCCGCTCTTCCCCCCTGATGCGGGAGCCGTGCAGCCCGCGAGCCCAAGGCTTGTTAGGCCTCCGTACACGCCGAGAAACGCTGCGCCTTGCAAAAACGTTCTTCGACTTATAGAGGAATGTGTTTCCTGTTGGGTCATGATGCCCCTCCTTTCGCCCGTTTGAAAACGGGCTTTACGTGGTCCCTGCATCTTGGGACTCTACGGGCGGGAGGGTGCCACGGGATAGACGCAAAAGGTACTTTGCCCTGTCCAAAACGTACTTTTTGACGAATCTCATTCCTGCAGACGCCGGTTTGCGGTGCGCGGTTCGGTCAGATGGGTCGGCGTGAGCCTTGCGGCGAGGCTGGTCGTGCGACAGCGGCTTGACTTTGCTGTGAGCAGTGAGCGAAGCAGCGGAAAAGCTCGGCGAATAGGGCGCCGGGCCGGAGCCTCGGCAAAGGTCAGGGGCTGCAACCCCGGCAACAGCCAGGGGCTACGCGCAGTAAACGAGGGGCATTGTCGCCCCAAACGGACGCTTTGGCGCCGAAAACCGTCCGTTTGGGGCGACAATGTTCTCCGGCGTGCACCCGCGCAGCGGGCGATAATGCCCCCGGTCCCGCGCAGGCGCGGGTCGGCAGCCCCGATCGGGGCTGCCGGGCTATCGCCAGCTGGTTCCCGTGCGGTCGCGATCGCTTGTCGTGGGCTTCGGCGCCGGGGGCGGCACGGGCGCACCGGGCGCGGGCGGCTGCGAGGTCGGGTTCGTCCCGTGCGACCAGGGGTTGTTCTGCTGCTCGTCGGCTTTCGCCACCTTCATCCAAGCGTCCTCTTGGCGCGCCTCGGCAATCCAGTCTTCCTTCGACTTGGTGAACACGCTGCCGATCAGGCAAACGATGCCGCACAGGATGCCGCCCACCACGAACGCGATCCAGCTGATGTAGAACCCGCCTTGGCCGTCTCGGATAGCGTCTTTGAGCGCGCTTTTGTCCAGGCCGTCCCAGGTGCCGATCTGGTCGAACAGCGGAACGAAGCCCCACACCAGAAACACGATAGTAGCCAGCAGCATGATGCACCCGCAGATAACGCCCATGATGCGTTCGGCGCGCACCTGCTCAGGCGTTTTGACGATAGCGGACGGCGGCAGATCGGCTCCCAGGTCTTGGCGATGCGCAATGTAGGTAAGCTCGGACAGGTCGTACTTCGACTTTTGCATGCCGGCCCAAATGAGGATCCCCACGGCAAGAGCCATCGCGAACATGAACGGGCCCATGAGAAGCTCTTCCATGTGAATCCCGCGCACGACGCCGAAAGAGGCGTCTTCCGGAGACAGCCCTACCAGGAAAATGACGTCAAGCAGAATGAGCCCTACGCCTCCGGCGGTCATGACGGGATAGCGCCGCCCGAATCGCTCGAGCACGTCGGTGGAATAACGCGGCTCGATGGAGGGGTTGCGGCGCTTGAACTCCGCGTGATTCATTCCGCCGACGATGAGGAGCATCACGCCCACGACCACGAACGACAGCAGTGCAACGGTTTGCAGGTTGCTCGGCCATCCGAAGGTCTCCAGCAGCGCGATCACACCGACGCCTACCAAAATGAGCCCCACGCCCATCGCTATGGACAGGTTGTAGCGGTTCATGTGGAGGTCATAGCTCTCGGTGTCGTTTTCCTTTACCACGTGCACGCTTCCGCGCATGAGGTCGTCGAGGTTCGTGTGGAACAGGTCGCACAGCGCAAGCAGCTTGTCCATTTCGGGGTAGTTCGTGCCCGCTTCCCATTTCGATACGGTCTGGCGCGATACGCCAAGCTGCTCGGCAAGCCCTTCCTGGGTCACGCCGTAGTGTTGGCGAAGGTAGACAAGGTTGTCGGCGAAGCTCATGTGGTTGGTCCCTTCTGTTTGATCTGATTCATGATACCCGAAGCGCGGCGCCGTGCGCTGGGGTGGCTCGTATGATGCGATTGCGGGCTTGCCCGTTCCATCACTTTGGCGTTGCGTTTTGCTATTTTTTGCGCACGCTCAGGTTGCGTAGGCTGTGACCAGGTATTTTGTGTGCTAGGTGTCCGTCTTGTCATCCTGCGAGACTGAAGAGTCTGCTTGCGGCATTTTGCGATGCGCCTCTTGTTGCGTCGCAGGATGCCGCGGAGGGGCTTGCGCTGCTGCGCGAACGTCCGCGAACCCGGGGTCTGTCAAGTCTGGCCGCGCATCGGATTTGGCTCAAAATTGCGGACCTGCGCTCTTCGAGAAGGGCTTCTGCCGAGTATCGAATTTGTTGCACCATAATGAACTGGGCAGTTGATGCAACCGCTCAAAGCAATTGCGAATGATGGGTTGGTCGAGAAGCGCAGACCCGCAATTTTGAGCCGCGGACGGGCGCCCGGCGCGCACCGAAGGACTGGCGGGTCGAAGGTGCTTCGACAAAGAAAGCGTTCCTTTCGAAACGACGGGCCGCCTGCAAAACGAGACGCCGTACCCGTTCGCGCCTTGCGTCCCGCGTCCTGCGCCTTGCGCCCTTGCCCTGAACCTTGCGCCCTGTGCTTCACGTCAACGGCTTGCAAACTCTTCGCGGAGAAACAGTGGCGCGCGAAAACGGGCTTTACAATGAGGGGAGAACATACGAGAGCACACGGAAAAGAAGCGGGCTCGCGGGGAGTCCGCGAAGGAGGCAAACATGATCAAGCTTATCGCCAGCGACATGGACGGCACGTTCCTCGATGGAAGCGAGCGGGTGCCCGAAGGGTCGTACGATCTCATTTTGCGCCTGCGCGACGCGGGCATTCAGTTCGTCGCTTCGTCGGGTCGGCGCTTCGATACGCTGCATGAGTTGTTCGAGCCGGTGGCCGACTGCATGGACTTCGTGGCATCGAACGGCGCGCAGGTTATCGTTGGGGGCGAGTTGGTCGACTTAGAGGTGTTCTCGCATGCCGCCGTGCGCCGATTGGCTCGCATCGTGGACCTGTTCGACACCATGCACCTGGCCCTGTTCGACGAAACCAGCAGCTACCTGCTTGACGACGAAGCGCGCTTCGAGCGCGAGGTGGACAAGAACCTGCCGAACCCGACGCGCGTATTGGCCGTGCCTTCCCCCACGACGAGCATCCTGAAGGCTTCGGTGTACTGCGACGAGGACGTGATGGATATGGCGTACATCCTCACGCGCGAGCTTGACGACGACTTCGTGTTCGCTCCGTCGGGGCGCAAGTGGATCGACGTCATGCAACGCGGCGTGAGCAAGGCGACGGGCATCCAGCAAGTGCTCGACGCGCACGGGCTTGCGGCGAACCAGATGATGGCGTTCGGCGATTCCATGAACGACTACGAGATTCTTCGCATGGCGGGTCAAAGCGTAGCCATGGGCAACGGTCGTTCCGCCATCAAGCAGATTGCGTCGAAAATCATCGGTTCGAACGTCGACAACAGCGTGCAGAAGGAACTGCGCGGGCTGCTGGAGGGCGCACGCAGCTAGCAGGAGCAGGCGACGGCCGTCGACGAAGCGCGGCGTCTACAGCTCGGCTTGCGCGGAGCTGCTCACCCGCGCTTCGGGATCGCTGAACGTTTCGCGGTCGAGCTTGCCCACGGCGTTTGACGCGGTCACGCCGGCAACCATGGAATCGCTCACGTTGAGCGCGGTTCGCCCCATGTCGATCAGCGGCTCGACCGACGCCAGCAGGCCCACGATCTCGATGGGCAGCCCCATGGTTCCCAGAACGATGAGCGAGGCGAACGTCGCGCCGCCGCCCACGCCCGCTACGCCGAACGAGCTGATGACCACCACGGCTATCAAGCCGATGATGAACGTGGGCGAGAACACGTCGATGCCCACCGTGGGCGCGATGATGGTGGCCAGCATGGCCGGATAGATGCCCGCGCATCCGTTTTGGCCGATGGACAGCCCGAAACTGCCGGAGAAGTTGGCCGTGGCGGAATCCACGCCCAGCGCGCGCGTCTGCGTTTCTATGTTGAGGGGCAGCGCTCCGGCGCTTGTGCGCGCCACGAAGGCGAAGCTCAGAACTGGGAAGGCCTTCTTCAGGTACATGAGGGGGCTGGTGCGGTTCGCCAGCAGGATCAGGCAGTGCACTGCGAACATGAACGCGATGGCCGCGTAGGATACCAGCACGAATTTTCCCAGATCAAGGATGGCGTTGTAGTCGCTCGTGGCCATGACGTGCGCGATGAGCGCCATCACGCCGTAAGGCGCAAGCCCCAGCACCATGGACACGATGCGCATGACGATGCCGTACAGGCTGTCGATCAGCTGCTTGAAAAACGATGCCTGGCCGGAGTCCTTGTCGCGCAGCTTGAGGTAGGCGATGCCGACGATGGCGGAGAAGATCACAACCGCGATAGTGGAGGTGGAGCGGGTGCCGGCCAAGTCCGCGAAGATGTTCGTGGGGATGAACGAGAGGATTTCCTGCGGCAGGGTGAGGTTCGCCACCTGCTCCTGGCGGCCTTGCAGCACGTCCATTTTCGCGGCGTCGACGCTTCCGCTGGTGAAGCTGGCTCCGGCAAGCCCCGTGAACGCGACCGACGCCCAACCGACCAGGGCCGATATCGCCACGGTTCCCAGCAGCACGGCCAATACGATAGCGCCGATGCGACCGATGTTCAGCGTGTCTTCGGTGCGGGTGAACGCGCCCACGATAGCCACGAACACAAGCGGCATGACGAGCATCTTCAAAAGCCCGATGTAGCCCTGCCCGACGATCGACATCCAGTCGAGCGCCACGGTGGCCGCTTCCGTTCCTCGGCCTGCGCCAAGCTGGATGCCGATGCCCAGCACGATGCCCATGCCTAAGGCGGCGAACACGCGCGGCGTGAATGCGACGCCTTTGCTTTTCAGGACCTTGAGTGCTGCCAAAAGCGCGACGAACGCGCCGAGGATGATGAAGGTTGACACTGCTGATTCTGCGGACACGAGGACTCCCTTGCTGAGGGCCGCGCGCCGCACGGCCGATTGCGCGTAATTGTTTGCGTCATGCTAGCATACGCGGTCGGGTTGCGGCGCGCGTTTTTTGTCTACCGCTTGTTGAACGGCGTCAGCGTAGCCGGTAGGCCGCCGTCCATGATCAGCTTCGGCTCGCCTTCGATGAGCGGGCGGAAATAGGCGATCGCTTCGTCGGTGATGCCCTGGTAGTCCGGGCGGATCCATGCGGCGGGGAACTGCTTCACGAAGTTCGCGAACTCGCTGGCGGGACCGGCGAAGAACTCGGCATCGTAGCGACCCTCTGCCGCCGCCGCTGCGTTGCGGCGCACGCCCACCACCTGGCCGGTGAACGCGGGGTCGGCGCTGCGCATGTGCGCGCTCAATCCCAGGTCATAGGCTTCGTTCACGTCGACAAGGCTTTGGGCGAAGTTGCTCGACCGCGCGGCGCGCGACAGATCCTGCACCACGCCGCGCGGGACGATGCCCGCATCGACGATCATCTGCTTGAGCGTAGCTGCGGCTCCGCCCAGCACCGCGTGCGCAAAACCGTCGTTGGCCGCTTCGCCGGCCGACAGGTAGGCGCCGTCGGCGTAGCGAGCGCCTTCGGATGCGACGATGTAGCATTCGCCCTTCTGGTCGAACTTCTTCTGCACCTCGGACAAGAACGCATCCTTGTTGAACGGCGTTTCCGGCAAGATCAGCAGGTCGACGTCGCCGGTGACGCAGGTGCTTGCGGCCAGCCAGCCCGCATCGCGCCCCATGACCTCGAGGACGAACACCTCCGGGCGGGTGTACGCGGCGTAATCCAAATACGTTGCATGCGTGATTTGGCAGGCGACCTT
This sequence comes from Paraeggerthella sp. LCP19S3_G8, assembly GCF_052119225.1. Taxonomy (NCBI): domain Bacteria; kingdom Bacillati; phylum Actinomycetota; class Coriobacteriia; order Eggerthellales; family Eggerthellaceae; genus Paraeggerthella; species Paraeggerthella sp. LCP19S3_G8. Next base: position 9,094 of record NZ_JBQKFQ010000010.1, on the reverse strand, counting down.
CGCCGCGCTGGGGAAGCCGGGGCAGTGGTCCACGGGAACCAGGTCGTTGTCGACGGTTTTGGGTATGCCGATGAAGCGCTTGCTGGGCGCGTGCTCCTGCGCCCACGAAGCCAGCGCGTCTACCGTGTCCATGGAGTCGTTGCCGCCGATGTAGAACATGGTGCTGATGTCGTGCGCGTCCATGACGTCGACAAGACGGCGGTAGTCGGCGTCGTTGCCGCGCTTGAGCTTATAGCGACACGTGCCAAGCGCCGACGAGGGGGTTTGCTTGAGAACGTCGATATCTCGGCTGGGCAGATCGGTCAGGTCGTAGAGCTTGCCCGCGAGCGTGCCCTCGATGCCGTGCAGGCCGCCGAACACGCGGTTGTACACGGGGTTCAGCTGGTTGGCGCGGACGACGCCGGCCAAGCTGGCGTTGATGACGGCGGTGGGCCCGCCGGATTGCGCGACAAGACAATTCGCCATGATGCATGCTCCTGTTCTGCGGTGGTGCGGACGTGCGCCCCCGGCCGGTGCGCGGGGTAGCGTCCTATTATGATCGCACGGAACCGAAGCGGCTCCATTTCCTTGCGCTTTCCACGAGCAACGATTTTCGCGGCCGGGCGAGCGGCGGCGCGCGCTGCGAAACGCGGCGGCTCGGCAGCGGCGCGGCGCGGGCCGGCGGCGTTTCGCGGCGGGCCGGCGGGCGTGCTGCCAGGCGAACATGCGGGCAGCCGCATGCCCTCGCGGGACGCTCTCGCCCGTCTGTCCGTCCGTCCGGCCCTGCGCTACTTCGATCCTCGTAGCTGCACGGCAGGCACATGTGCGCGCAGCTCGGGCAGGAGCGCTTCAAGTTCGTCGACGTCCCATGCATGGAAACGCCCCGGGCCCGCAAGAACGCTTTCCGCGTCCAGGTAGTTTTGCAGGAACCAGCGGGGAGCGCCCTCGATCCAGCAAGCGATAGCGAGCAGATCGTCGGCCGCGTGCAGCTCCCGCATCACCGTGGTGCGAAACTCGAAGGGCACGTGCCCTTCCATCAAGAACTCGATCGAGGTCTGCACGGGCGCAAGGTCGAAGCCCGGCACGCCCACGGTTTCCGCATACCGGTACGGTGCGTTCTTCACGTCCATGGCCACGTAATCCACAAGATCGGCCTGGACGAGGGCGCGCAGTCGATCGGGAAAACTGCCGTTGGTGTCCAGCTTCGTGGCGAATCCCCGATCGCGCACGCGCGACAGGAAATCTTCGATGCCTGGCTGCAAAAGCGGCTCGCCGCCCGTGACGCACACGCCGTCGAGCAGTCCTTGGCGCTTGTCCAAAAATGCGAAGAGCTCGTCGAGGGAAACGGCGTCGGGCGTGCGCGCTGCGCCGATCACCAGGTCGGCGTTGTGGCAGAACGGGCAACGGTAGTTGCACCCTGGAGTGAACACGGTGGCGGCCGTTTTGCCGGGGAAGTCCAGCAGCGTGAGCTTCTGCAATCCTGCGATGCGCATGGGCTAGCGCGCCTGTTCCGCATGGGGGCTGGCGGGCGCGGCGCCCGATGGGGGAAGGGGCTGGGCTTTGCCGGTCACGCGCCGGATGTCCAACGCCCACACCGAAGTGTTCGGCCCCTCGCAGCGCATGGCTTCGCCGATGTGCGCTTTGGCCTCGGGCACGTACTTCGTGCACAGATCCACCAACGCGCGCTTGAACTCGACCCCCGGCTCCACTTCGCGCATGGATCCGAACGCCATGGCGGACCGGTAGTACGTGGAGAAATCGCCGTTCGCGAAAAACGGAACCACGTCGGTTACGGCGGTGGCGCATGCGCGTGCGTCGCTCCGGAAGCAGTCGAACTTGAGGCCGCCCTGGTTCGTGGCGTGCACGTAGAGCGTGCTTCCGCGGCGCACGAACGAAAGCGGCACGCCGTAGGGGGCGCCCTCTTCGTCGACGGTCGACAGCGTGACGAACGCCGCATCGTCGAGCACGGCGAGCGCTTCGTCGGGGGAGAGGGCGCGGTCGGAGCGCCGCATGGGATGATCGATCATAAAGGCTCCTTCGCTTGGGCCGGGCCCCGCGTCAAAAGGGATGCGGATCGCCTTCATCATAGACCGCCGCTTCCTTGGACGCAAATGCCGCGAGCTTCTTTCCGCTTGCCGAAATCCACGATGTCTGCGGAGTTGTGTTTTTTGCCGCCGGCGTTGGCATTTGGGGCAGTTTGTTCTATTTTTGCAGGTCGCTTTTCATAGAACGCCAAAATGCCCATTTCTAAAACCCCAGGTGGAAAACCACAATATATTGATGCGCACTATAGTTCTGTATTCAACATATTGGTGACCCCCATTGACGATGGCAATTCTCGCGGGTATGGTGAAGCGGTTACCCGATACCCGACGCCTTATTCTTACCGGCTCCGAAATCAGCCCCTCCAAAGGCCTCGCGGACCGATCGAAGCAGATACGAAACGTACAGCAAAAGGAGCAGAGCATGTACCAGGTTCAAAAGCGTGACGGCATGATCGCGGAATTCGACATTGCCAAGATTTCGTCTGCAATCGCCAAGGCTTTCGATGCGCTGGAGAAGCAGTACCATCCGTCTACCATCGACCTGCTGGCCCTCAACGTGACCGCTCATTTCGAGCCGAAGATCAAAGACGGCATCATTTCGGTCGAAGACGTTCAGGACAGCGTGGAGGAGGTTCTTTCCACCGCCGGGTACGCCGACGTGGCGAAGTCCTACATCCTGTACCGTCGTCAGCGCGAGAAGGTGCGCAACGCCAACGCCACGCTTCTTGACTACAAGGACCTGGTCGATCAGTACGTGAAGGTGGAAGACTGGCGCGTGAAGGAGAACTCCACGGTCACGTATTCCGTCGGCGGCCTGATCCTGTCCAACTCGGGCGCCATCACGGCGAATTACTGGCTGTCGGAGATTTACGACGACGAGGTGGCGAACGCCCATCGCAACGCCGAGATCCATCTGCACGACCTGTCCATGCTGACCGGCTACTGCGCCGGCTGGTCGCTCAAGCAGCTTATTCAGGAGGGCCTTGGCGGCGTGCCCGGCAAGATCACGTCGAAGCCGGCCAGCCACTTGTCCAGCCTGTGCAACCAGATGGTGAACTTTTTGGGCATCATGCAGAACGAATGGGCGGGCGCCCAGGCGTTCTCCAGTTTCGACACCTACTTGGCTCCGTTCGTGAAGGCCGACGACCTGACGTACGAAGAGACGAAGCAGTGCGTCGAGTCGTTCGTGTTCGGCGTGAACACGCCGTCGCGCTGGGGCACGCAGGCCCCGTTCAGCAACATCACGCTGGATTGGGTGTGCCCTGCCGACCTGCGCGATCAGCCGGCCATTGTGGGCGGGCGCGAGCAGGCGTTCACGTACGGCGATTGCCAGCACGAGATGGACCTGGTCAACAAGGCGTTCATCGAGATCATGATCGAGGGCGATGCGAACGGCCGCGGCTTCCAGTACCCCATTCCCACCTATTCCATCACGCGGGACTTCGACTGGAGCGATACCGAGAACAACCGGCTGCTGTTCGAGATGACGTCGAAGTACGGCACGCCCTATTTCAGCAACTACATCAACTCGGACATGGAGCCGTCCGACGTGCGCTCCATGTGCTGCCGTCTGCGCCTTGACCTGCGCGAGCTGCGGAAGAAGTCCGGCGGCTTCTTCGGGTCGGGCGAGTCTACGGGCTCCATCGGCGTGGTGACCATCAACATGCCCCGCATCGCCTACCTGGCAACCGACGAAGCCGATTTCTACCGCCGCCTCGATCACCTCATGGACGTTTCCGCGCGCTCGCTGCACACCAAGCGCCAGGTCATCGCCAAGCTGCTGGACGCGGGCCTGTATCCGTACACGAAGCGCTACCTGGGCACGTTCGAGAACCACTTCAGCACCATCGGATTGGTGGGCATGAACGAGGCGTGCCTGAACGCCGCATGGCTGCGCGCCGACATGACGCAGGGTCCCGCCCAAGCGTTCACGAAGGACGTGCTCAACCACATGCGCGACCGTCTGGCCGATTACCAGGAGAAATACGGGGACCTGTACAACTTGGAGGCAACGCCTGCCGAGTCCACCACGTATCGATTCGCCAAGCACGACAAGGCTCGCTTCCCCGAGATCATCACGGCGAACGACCAGGGTACGCCGTACTACACGAACTCGTCGCACTTGCCGGTCAACTTCTCCGAGGATATCTTCAGCGCGCTTGACGTGCAGGACGAATTGCAGACGCTGTACACGTCGGGAACCGTGTTCCATGCGTTTTTGGGCGAGAAGCTGCCCGACTGGCAGAGCACGGCCACGCTGGTGCGCAAGATCGCGCAGAACTACAAACTGCCGTATTACACCATGTCGCCGACGTATTCCGTGTGCAAGAACCACGGCTACATTGCGGGCGAGGTGTACGAATGCCCGTGCTGCCACGAGGAAACGGAAGTGTACTCGCGCATCACCGGCTACTATCGCCCGGTGAAGAACTGGAACGACGGCAAGGCGCAGGAGTTTGCTGATCGCGTCGAGTACGACTTGGGTCATTCCCGCCTGACGCACCAGGGCGTGCAGATGACGGCGGCGGCCGAGAAGGCGGGCCAGGCAGGGTCGCATGTGACGGTGGCGGACGTTGCGCCCCGGGCTGCAGCGGCGGATGTCGCAAGTATTGAGACGGTTCCGACCGCGCCGGCGCATAGCTCGTTGCCTGCGGGCTTGTACCTGGTTGCCACGCGCACGTGCCCGAACTGCAAGTTCGCCGCGGCGCAGATGGACGAAGCCGGCATCGTGCACGAAGAACTGCTGGCCGAGGAGAACGCGGAGCTTGCGCAGCGGTACCGCATCATGCAGGCGCCGACGTTGCTGGAGGTTGCGGCCGACGGGTCCGTGGACGTTGTCGCGGGAGCCGCCTCGGTGTTCCAGCGCATCAACGCTATGAAGGCCCAGGTGTCGGCGTAGCGTTCCCAAGCTGATTCCCGGCGGGTTCGCCGGTTCGAGGAAAGGGCGCACGGCAAGCATACACGTGCAACGCAGCGGCATATTCGCAGCATGCGCCCAGCAAGTCGAAAGGGCCCGGATCGGATCGATCCGGGCCCTTTTGGTGCGCGGGGTTCGGGAGATCAAGAGATCTCTTCGAGCGTGTACAGCACAGGGAATCGAGGTGTATTGGCTTCGCTGGCAGCCCTTCGGGACTCAAGGTACTCGCTGTATGCCTGCTCGAAATTGTCTACGGGGGCCAGCCGGTACGTTTTGCTCTGGGTGCTGCCATCGGTGAATGTTGCAGTAAGTATGAGTTTTGCTTTCGAGATCACCGTAGCGTCGTGGAGGGCGAGTGCCAGGTCCAGTGTTTCCCGCGCTTTAACGGACGCAACGCGTTGATCTTCGGGTATAAACCCTCCCGAGTATGTGTTTTGCGAAGTGACGGCCTTGCACTCGTTCCATGCGTCGATCAATGCGCCATCGAGCGTGTAATTCAGGTATATTTCATGATGGAGGCTGTCGGTGGAACTCATGTCCTGGTTTTCATACGGGATCGTAAACTCGCTCGACTGATCATTGGTTGCCATGACGGTACCGATGTCGGGTTTTGCTTCATGGGCCGCTTCGGTTAGCTGCCAGTTGTTGAAAGACACGCCCTCGCCTTCAATCCGGTACGTCAGGGATGCTATATTGGAACCCGTGCAGGTGAGGTTGAGGTTGTACGAGCGGGATGAATCGATATCTCCTGTATATGAATCGATATCTGCATCGTAGCGTGGGCCTACCGATGCTCGAACAGGAAAGAAGTCTTCAAAATCAAGAGCGACGGGTCCTTTCTGCAATGCGCCACCCTCGTCGGCAAACGCCGCCATCTGGAAATAGTTTTCCGATGCGCCGCGTTGCGCATCTTCGATTGGATCGTGTTGCGCGACGAGCGGGCCGATTGCCATGATGCCGACGCCAGCGACAAGTGCGAAACATGCTGCGATCGCCAAGTTTTTCATTCGAGACCGCTTGGCGGCGAACGCTCGTGGAACGGGGGCTTTGTTTGCCGCAGCGTGTGGCGTTGGTTGCGGATGCTCGTCTTCCGGGGTTGCTTGCGCGCGAATGGCGGCGGCTTCGGCTAGGACGTCACATTGCAGATGAACGGGCGCATGGGCTTTCTTCATCATCGAACGGTAGTCGTCGAGGTTCGGTTGCTTTCGGCTCGCGGTCATAGGGGGCCTCCTTTCTGGGACCGGTGCGGTTCGAGGAGTTGTTTGCGGGTGGGCTGACGAGCGGTGCGTCATGGGGTTCCAGACGATCCTTTATTTGCTGGCGAGCACGGTGCAGACGCGTGCGCACGGTGGCTGGCTGACATTGCATGATGTGCGCTATCTCGTCGGTTGAGTATCCTTCGACGTAAAACAGGTGTACTGCAATCCGCAAGTTCTCGGGCAGCGCGCCTACCACGTCCCATATTTCGGCGCGAAACGCGCTCGGCGCAGCTGTGTCGGCGTGTTCTTGCTCGAACGGTCCCGTTCGGCGTTTCCATGCGGTGCGTGCGAGGTCGCGGCATCGGTTGATGGTCACGCGCAGCAGCCAGGCTTTCAGGTGCTCGTCATTTGAGAACGCGGTTGTGTCTTTGAGCAGGCGCAAGAACACATCTTGGTAGATGTCGTCTGCATCGACGGGCGATCCTGTTTGTGCGAGTCCGACGCGGTAGGCTGCATCGCCGAACAACTGCATGGCTCGTGTCAGGAATGCGTCGGATCGCAGCGCTTTGTCCGAAGATCGTGCATCGTTGGCAGTGGGCTGGGGGTTGTCCTTGTTTTCTTGGGTGGATCGTTTTCCTATTTGCATCAATTCACCTCCTTGTCGATAATACGGCGCAGGGGCGCTTATTGTTCCAAAGGCTTTGTTTTATGCGCCTCTCTTTGCTTGTTTGCCCCAAGCCAAGCGCTAGGCAATCTCCCGGTCTTTTCTTTGACCGGGAGATTGCCGTAATGATTCCGAAAGTAAGAGTGCAGAAGATCGATTCAGATCCTTTTGCCTGCGTTCAGGGCTCGGGGCTACGACGCGTCTACTTCGGTGATGGTGTACAACCGGGGCATGTCGGGGCGGGTGATCCCGTTCGAATTCCCCTGCTCGCGTTCCTGCTTGGCGGCCTCGTTTCGCGCGTCCCAAAAGGTTGAATATGCTTCGGCAAAGGTGTCGATGGGCACGATGACGTATGTTTTCGATTGGGATGTGCCGTCGGAGAACGTGGCGGTTACGGTAAGGCGCGACGCGCTGATCTCGCGCGCGGCGCCGGTTTCTACGGCCGTATCGAGAAGCTTGGCTAGATCGTCGGTGTGCTCTATCGTGGTGATGTGGTGCATGGCGTCGATGGCGTCTTGCGGCAAGGGGAATCCTACGTACAGGTGGACGATCTGATTCTTGTAGAGGTGCTTGAACTCTCCGTTGGGATCCCATTGTTCGTCGTATCCTACGGTGAACGACTTCCGGTAATGGAATGCCTTTCCGTCCCCTTCTCGTTCTTCAAGCGGGATGGATGACATGGTTGGATCGAGGAATTCGAAATACGAACGATCTCCTTCTATTTCGTACGTGAGGGATTCAATGTTCTGTCCGGAGCACTTGAGGTTGAAGGCGAACTTGTAGCCGGCCCATTCGGGTCCCCAGAACGTGCCGTCTGCTGGGTTGTACCAAGACCCGCTGTAGCCCCCGCCGCCGCGAAATAAAGACGAGTTTAAAAGCACTGTATCTCCTCCTTCGGAGCCTTCGGCCGCGTATGCTTCGAGCGTGAACGAGTTGGGCTTGTCGGACAGCTGGTTGAACGAGAATAGCTGCTCGGGAAGCTCGACCATTCCGCTGGCGAATGCGACGCCGGTGGTAAGGGCCACTGCGCAGAATGCTGCGACGGCGGCCTTGAACGCGAAGCTCGGCTGCGTTCGACGAGCCCTTGGGCGCGGTCGCGGTTTCGGGCCGGTTTCCGCAGCGTACTCCTTTCGCACCTCTCGCATCACGCGAGCGTGCACGCGATCGGGGAGCTCAACGTCGTTCATCAGCGAGCGATACTCGTCCCAGTTCGATTGCTTCACGTTCCGCCTCCTGTTCCAGATCGAGTTTGAGCCGTTTGCGCGCGCGATGCAGGCGCGTGCGTATGGTGGTTGGCTTGCAGTCCAGCATCCGGGCGATGTCTTCGAGGGAGTATCCCTCGTAATAGTGCAGGTGCACGATAAGGCGGAGGTGCTCGGGCAGCCGTCCGACGGCCGCCCACGTTTCGTTTGCGAACAGCTCCTGTTCGGGCGCTTCGAGGCTTGTGAACGCGGGGTCGTCGGAATCCGTGGCGAACACGCGCCGCCGCCAGGCGGAACGGCGAAGTTCCCGGCACCGATTGATGGTGACCCGGATGAGCCAGGCTTTCAGGTGCTCGTCGCTGCGAAAACAGGTGTTGTCTTTGAATAGCTTCAAGAACACGTCTTGCACCACGTCGTCGGCATCGCAGGTTGAGCGCGTCTGGCTGAGCGCAAGGCGATACGTCATGGGCCCCCATGCGCCCATGGCACGCTCCATAAACGATTCCGATCGGCAGTTCTCATCCATCCGCATCACCTTTCTATGGTTCTAACATGCAACAGGATGGCAAAACGTTTCAACCGGTTGAGAATTCGGCGAGATTCTTGTAGCTTGCTGCGGAATGAGGCGAAGGGGCGCTTGCAGCGGCCCGATTCCAGTGCCGCGGCGCGCAGCGCTCTCTCCGCTGTCAAAACGGACGAGTTTTGCGGCGATTTCCAGCCCTTCCGGGGCGAACCGGCTGCGGGCGTTTTGCAACATGCCAGGTCAGAAGCTTGCCGCCGGTCATTATCCTGATTCGAGGACCAGCAAAACTCGTCCGTTTTGACAGCGACAGCGGCCACGACGGCGAATGCGGGCGTCGCGCAACGGTTCGCGCGGCTCCCGTTGTCGCCGCGCGTGAAAAGAGCCGGCGCCTTTTGCGGGCTCCGGCTCCAAAGGAAGGGTCTGTCGACGCAGCTCAAGCGCGTCGACCTGATGATGGGGGGTGTTTCTATGGTTTTGTCAATTGCTTTTTCGGGATCGGGCCGTTTGATTCGGGCATGCTCGCGCAAACCCCGGCGGCAGGGCTCTTCTTCGGCGATTCGGCCGA
>NZ_JBQKFQ010000009.1:0-125616 GCF_052119225.1 Paraeggerthella sp. LCP19S3_G8 | reverse complement strand
CACCACGGGGGGGGGGGGGGCCCGAGGTGTGTTTGCGCCCCCCCCCAATTCCCGGAGCCGACCGCGAACGAGCGAGGTGACGGGTGCCGCCGTCCCGTTGCGCGGGCGCGCAACGGGACGTTCGGGTGCTCGACGCCGAGGTCGAGCACCCGAACGCACGAATGCGGGAGGTTGCGCGGCTGCTCCGTAGCCCTGCGGCCGTGCTCGGGCGCTACAGGTTTGCCAGATCGATCTGCTTGAATTCGCACCCTTCGGCGGCAAGGTCGCTCGAAAGCCTGGCTCCCAAGAAGAACTCCGTGATCTCGTCGAGCTTTTGCGTGGGATCGATGTCGGCGAACTGCGCGGGGTAGACGGTTGCTCCTACTTGGTAGCAGTTTGCCAAGGCCAGCTCGATGTTGGTGGCGTAGAAGCGATAGGCGATGAGCGTGCTCACCTTGCCGTCCTGCACCGCCTTGAGCGCGGAGAAGTAGGAGGGATTGGCTTCGTAGTCCTCTTTCACGAGCGGCAGGTTCCCGCTTTCGACGAACACGTAGTCGGGCTGTGCGCTGGAGATGGCTTCGAGGTCGATGTCGAAAGCTCCGCTCGCGCCGTTCACATCGGCGACGTTTTTCACGTTGGTCGCCTGGAAGGGCGGGAAGTTCGCTTCCGTTCCCGCGAAGCCGTGCCCGCCGCGGAAGCTGATGCCGGCTGCGTACGCCGTTTTGACCTGGTCGGCGGGAAGGTTGGCCGTGCGCTTCTCGAGGTCTGCGCGCGTGTCCTCCATGTAGCGGACGATGTCCGCCGCGCGCTCCTGCTTGCCAACGATGCCTCCAACCAGGTTGACGTTGTCGTAGAACGCCTGGTCGAACACCACGTTGCTCAAGGTCAGGCATACTACGGGAACGCCGGTCCTTTCTTGGAGGGCGTCGGCGGCGTCTTTGTCGATCGAGGCGAACACGACATCGGGCGCCGCTTGCATGATGGCTTCCTCGTTCGGGGTGGTTCCCTTCGACCCTCCGTCGCCGATGACGGGCAGGTTCTTGAACGTTTCGTGGTTGACGTGGCGATAGCTGCAGGTGACGTTGTCCTTCAGCTCGGACTGCTCCACGCCGACCACCTTGTCTGCGGCGTTCAGATACGAGATCAGCCGCAGCGAGCTCGATCCGATGCCTATGAGGCGTTGCGCTTCGGCAGGGACTTCGACGCTGCGACCGAGCATGTCGGTAACCGTGACGGTTTGCGAAGTTGCCGGGGGATCCTGCTGTGCGCTCTCGGTTTGTCCGGCGCCGCATCCTCCTAGGCATAGGATGCTGATCGCGGCGGCCAGCAGCACCGCGGCGATCAGCCGAAGCCGTTTCGTCGTTTTCAGTTGGGGCATGTTGATTCCTTTCGTTTAGGCCTCCCTCTTGCGCGATGGTAACACGGAATAGAAATTCGTAACATCATATTAATACTAAATCGGAATTCGTAACACCAAGAAGAGCGAGCGGTTGCGGGCGTTGCGCTGCTCATGCGTGCTCGACGTTTGCCTCGGGCAACTTTCTGTGCCCCAAGGCGCCCGTTTCGCGGTACCATGGTTGCGAGCAAAAGACGAGAGACGGCGGCTCGGCGGGGGATTCGCCGCAGCCGCGCAAGGAGACGCATTGGGCACCCTGAACAACCTGCCCATTGGGAAGGCCGCCACGGTGGTGGGGGTTGGCGGCGAAGGATCGCTTCGCCAGCACTTCCTGGACATGGGCATTATTCCGCAAGTCGACATCGCCATGGTGAAGCATGCTCCCATGGGCGATCCCGTGGAGGTGCGCGTCCACGGCTACGAGCTGACGCTGCGTTTGGACGATGCGCAGAAGATCGAGATCGACGATGTGCGCGAAGCCAGCGAACCTCGCCGGGAGCCGCTTGCGCGGCGCCCCTTGCCTCACCCGGGTTTGGGCGAGGGCGGGAAGTTCCACGACAAGGCCGCCGAAAGCCCGCTGCCCGAAGGAACGCCGCTCACCTTCGCTCTCGTGGGAAACCAAAACTGCGGCAAAACAACCCTGTTCAATCAGCTGACCGGCGCGAACCAGCACGTGGGCAACTTCCCTGGGGTGACGGTCGACCGCAAGGACGGCGTGGTCAAGGGGCATCCCGAGGCGTTGGTAACGGATCTTCCGGGCATCTACTCGATGTCGCCCCACTCGAGCGAAGAGGTGGTTACCAGGCGGTTTTTGCTGGAGGATCGTCCGCGCGGCATCATCAACATCGTGGACGCCACCAATATCGAGCGCAACCTGTACCTGACCATGCAGCTGCTCGAGCTGGACATACCCATGGTGCTGGCCCTTAACATGATGGACGAGATGGAGGGCAACGGCGGCACTGTCCTGGTGAACGAGATGGAAGAGCTGCTGGGCATTCCAGTGGTTCCCATTTCGGCGTCCAAGAACGCGGGCATCGAGGAGCTGGTGGAGCACGCGCTGCATGTGGCGCGTTTCCAGGAGCCGCCTGTTCGCCAGGACTTCTGCGCGGCTGACGAGCATGGCGGCGCCGTGCACCGCTGCCTGCACGGCATCATGGCGCTGATCGACGACCATGCCGAGCGCGCGGGCATTCCGCCGCGGTTCGCCGCCAGCAAGCTGGCGGAGGGCGACGCGCTTGTTTTGGAGAAGCTGCATTTGGATCAAAACGAGAAGGACATGCTCGACCACATCGTGGCCCAAATGGAGGCTGAACGCGGTCTCGACCGCGCGGCGGCTATCGCCGACATGCGTTTTTGCTTCATCGGGCGCGTGTGCGAAGACACGGTGGTCAGGCCGCACGAGAGCCGCGAGCATGCGCGCAGCATGCTTGTCGATCGCGTGCTGACCGGCACCTATACGGCCATACCCGCCTTCGCGGCCATCATGGCGCTTGTGTTCTGGCTTACGTTCGACGTGGTGGGCGCCTGGCTTTCGGAGGTTCTGGACGCCGGCATCGGGTGGCTTACCGACGTGACCGCCGCCGCGCTGACTGCCGCCCAGGTGAACGAGGGGCTGCGATCGCTTGTCATCGACGGCGTGTTCAACGGGGTGGGAAGCGTGCTCAGCTTCCTGCCGATTATCGTCACGCTGTTCTTCTTCCTGTCGCTTCTTGAAGATTCCGGCTACATGGCGCGCGTGGCGTTCGTCATGGACAAGCTGTTGCGCAAGATAGGCCTGTCGGGGCGCAGCATCGTGCCCATGCTGATCGGATTCGGGTGCACGGTTCCGGCCGTGATGGCGTCGCGCACGCTGCCGTCCGAACGGGATCGCAAGATGACCATCCTGCTCACTCCGTATATGAGCTGTTCGGCTAAGCTGCCCATTTACGCGTTCTTCACGGCGGCGTTCTTCCCGACGAGCGGGGCCTTGGTGATGGTGGGCCTGTATTTCGGCGGCATTGCGGTGGGCGTGCTGGTGGCGCTGGCGTTGCGCCGCACGTTGTTCTCGGGCGAGGCCGTGCCGTTCGTCATGGAGCTGCCGAACTACCGCATGCCCAGCGCGCGCAGCGTCGGTCAGCTGCTGTGGGAGAAGGCGAAGGATTTCCTGGAGCGCGCCTTCACGGTCATTTTCGTGGCGACCATCGTCATCTGGTTCTTGCAGACGTTCGACTTCGGCTTGAACATGGTGGCGAGCTCCGAGGACAGCATGCTGGCCGTGGTGGCCGGCTGGATCGCCCCGGTGTTCGCGCCGCTCGGATTCGGGGATTGGCGGATTTCGACGGCGCTCGTCACCGGCTTCATGGCCAAGGAAAGCGTCGTGTCCACGCTGTCCATCCTGTTCGGCAACACGGTGAGCCTGGTTGCCGTCATGAGCTCCGTGGCCGCGTTGGCTTTGCTGGTGTTCTGCCTGCTGTACACGCCGTGCGTGGCGGCGGTGGCGGCGGTGAAGCGCGAACTGGGCGGGAAGTGGGCGCTCGGCGTGGTGTTCGGCCAGTTGGCGGTGGCGTGGGTTGCCGCGTTCGTCGTGCACGGCGTGGGAACGCTTGCGGTGGACGCCGGAGAGAACGCGTGGACGCTGGCGGTGGGCGCGCTGGTGGCGGTGCTCGTCGTGCTGGCTTTGGCGCGCATGCGCTCGCGCCGCGCGAAGGGAAGCGGATGCGGGTTGTCGTGCGATGGCTGCGAAGGCTGCGCGCAGGTGCCGGTGCCGCGCGCGGCTGACGGGGACGGCGGGTCGTTCGGATCCGAGCCTGCGCGCGCCGATGCGCAGCGTGACGATCGGGCGCGAAGGCGCTAGAGCTTCAACGAAGGTGAAACGGGCGGCATCGAGGCTGCCCGCCGCCCTGCCGCGTCGAGCCGTTCGCGCGGGCGGCCATGCGAACGCGTGCTTGGGAATACGGGAGGATTGACTGCTGATGGTCGAGATGGACGGTGCGGCGTTGGGCTGCATTCTCGTGGTGGAGGACGACCCCGACATCAACGCGCTGCTGGGCACCGTCATGACGCGGGCCGGCTATCGCGCGGTGCATGCGTATTCGGGCACCGAGGCGCGGCTTCATCTGGAGCGCGAAGCGTTCGACCTGGTTTTGCTGGACATGATGCTGCCGGGCATGGACGGCCCGGAGCTGATCGCGTTCATGCGCGCCGACCGGAGGCTGAAGACGCCCGTCATCGTAGTGTCGGCAAAGGCGGGGCTGTCCGACAAGGTGGACATGCTGGCCCAGGGCGCCGACGACTACCTGGTGAAGCCGTTTCAGCCCGAAGAACTGGTCGCGCGCGTGCAGGCCGTGCTGCGGCGCGCGGGCGCCGCGTTGCCAGCAGAGCGCGAGGAGTCGTACTCGTTCAAGAACCTGCGCCTCGATGCGGCTACGCGCCGGGTGTTTCTCGGTGGCGAGGAGGTGGCGCTGACCGCGCACGAGTTCGATATTCTGCACGTGCTTATGCAGGCGCCCGACAAGGTGTTTTCGCGCGAGCTGCTGTACGAGCTGGTATGGAAGAGCGGCTACTACGGCGAGGACAACACGGTCAACGTGCACGTGAGCAACATCCGCAAGAAACTTGCCGCCGTCGAGCCGGATGAAGAGTACGTCAAAACCGTTTGGGGCATCGGTTTCAAGCTGTCGTGAGCCTTTCGGGGGTCCGGACGGGGCTGGTGGGATTGACGGAGGCGAACGCCTCAATTTGCCACGGAGGTTTCCAGGTTCTGTCAAAACGGACGAGTTTTGCGGGGATTTTTCGCCTCTTGCAGGCAGGTTGCCAAGGGGCGTTTTTCATCATGCCTGTTCAGAGGCTTGCGCGTTGCATTTATCCTGACTTGAGGATCAGCAAAACTCGTTCGTTTTGACAGAACCTCGATGAAGAGGGTGTGGCGAAGCGACGACGGGAACAGGATGTGACGGGACGAGTGCGTGGTTCGTCGGGCTCGGGCGGCTCGGCGGGTTCGACGGCGCGTCGGCCTCCTGCCGAAAGCTCGACGTGCGATCGCATCTTTATTCTTTCTTTATCCTTTCTTGAGGACTTATTTCACGTCGGGGCGGTAAGGTTCTCTCGTGCGATGGCGAACCGAGATCGACGAGGTCCGCCCATTGCGAAGCGACGATGAGGAAAGGCAAGCGGAAACCATGGAATCGGTTATCGAGACAAGAGGGCTGACGAAGCGCTACGGCGACGTTCGCGCGCTCGAGGATGTGAGCGTCATCGTGCGCCGCGGCGAGGTGTTCGGCCTGGTGGGAGACAACGGAGCCGGTAAATCGACTCTGTTCAAGCTGCTGTGCGGCCTTGCGTTTCCCACCGAGGGCGAACTGCGCCTGCTCGGCGCGAGCGCGCCGCGCAACCTTGAGCGGCAGCGGGCGCGCATCGGGGTCGTCATCGAGCAGCCCGGCTTCTATCCGGCCTTGAGCGTGGAGAAGAACCTGGAATGCTGCCGCATCCGCAGGGGCGTTCCCGGCAGGGACGCGGTTTCGCGCGTGCTCGACACCGTGGGGCTGTCGTACGCGAAGGACCGTGCGTGCCGCGACCTGTCGATGGGCATGAAACAGCGGCTGGGCCTGGCCATGGCGTTGCTGGGGGAGCCGGAGGTGCTTATTTTGGACGAGCCGACGAACGGGCTCGATCCCAGCGGCATCGTCGAGATGCGCGTTCTTCTGCAAAGGCTCAATCGGGAAAAGGGCATCACCGTGGTGGTGTCGAGCCATCATCTGGCCGAGCTTGAGCAGATGGCCACGGTCTACGCGTTTTTGAGCAAGGGCCGGCTTTTGGAGCAGGTGGGCGCCGAGGAGCTTCGTGTGCGCTGCGCCGACTGCATAGACATCGCCGTGTCGGACACCCCGCGCTACGCGGTTCTTTTGGAAACCGAGCTGCACCACGACCGCTACCAGGTTCTTCCTGACTCCACGGTTCGCATTCTCGATCCGCAGCACGGCATCGAGGCGTTCAGCGCGCTGGCGAGCGCGCACGGCATGGGCGTTTCCAAGCTGGAACGTCGAAAGATGTCGCTTGAGCAGTACTATCTGGAAATGAAGGAGCGGGGGGCAACATGCTGCTGAACTATATGAAAAGCGAGTGGTACCGCATTGCGCGGAGCAAGGAAGGATACCTGCTCGTGGGCGTTTTGTGCGCGATCGTGCTGGCTGCGAACGTGCTTCTGGCCGTCATGGCCGGCACGCCCGACTTCCCGTACGCCACCGCGCGTTTTTCACTCAGCAACGTGATCATGTCGCTGGGGGCGTTGTTTCTCATGGCCGGGCTGCTGGTTTGGCTGTTGTTCGGCGACGATCGCAAGAACGGCACGCTCAAAAACGAGATAGCCCAAGGGCTTGCGCGGCGCGACCTGTTCGCAGGTAAGTGCCTGGTGTCGATTGCGTGGGGCTTGATGGGGCTGGCGGTCATCCTGATCGTGTACGTTGGCAGCGCGGCGCTGCTTCTGGAAGGCCCCGTTTTAGAACCTGCGACGCACCTGGTCAAAGGCGTGCTCTCGGCTTTGCCGTTCACGGTGGCGTGCGTGGTGCTGGCAGTTGCCGCGTGCATCGTCTCGCCGAAGCCCGCCAACGCGTTTATGATATGGTTGACCGTCGTGTGCCTGGTTCCCATGGCGCTCGACGCGGTGGGCCGCGTGGTCGAGCCGGTGGCCGTGCTTGCCAGCTGGATGCCGTACAACTTCTTCGCGAACGAGGTGCTCATCAACATGAGCGGCGCGGCGGAGTTCTTATGGGATACGCCGCAAGGCTTGGCGAAGTGCCTGATCTCCGGGTTCGCGGGCATCGCGGCGTTCTCGGCGGCGGGCTTGTGGCGCATTGGAAAAACGGAACTGTAGCGGAAGGGGGAGGGCATGCCGAACGGGGCGTTCGCTATCTCGCTGCTGCTCGCGCTGGGCGCGGCGGCATGGTTCGGCATGCGCTGCTTCGCGCTCAAGCGGTCGCTGCGTCGCGCCGATCGCGAGCTGCGCGATATCGTGGAGCATCTGGAGGACAACCGCATCGTGAAGATGCCGTGTCCCGACCGCGACCTGGAAGCCTTCCTGCGCACCGTGAACCGCGCGCTTGACGGCATCCGCCGCCAGTCGGTGCTCTACGCGCGTCGCGAGGTTCAGCTGAAAGAGCAGATCGAGCGTATAAGCCACGACTTGCGCACGCCGCTCACTTCGATCCAGGGCTACTTGGCGCTTGTCGATGCGGGACCTTTGAGCGAAGAGGATCGCGCGGCGCTTGCCACGGTCGAGCGCAAGGCGGAATCGCTGCAGCGCCTGATCGCGCAATTCTACGAGCTTTCGCGCGTGCGCGGCGAGGGGTTTTCCCTGGAGCTTGCAAAGGTGGACGCGGCAAGGCTGCTGCGCGAATCGATCGCGGGACAGTACCGGTTGCTGGAGAGGCGGGGGACGAGCGTGCGCGCGTCCATCCCGGACGGCCCGCTTTTCGCGCGCGCGAACGCCGATGCCGTGGAGCGCGTGTTCGCGAACCTGGTGCACAATGCCGGCAAGTACGCGGCAAGCTGCTTTGTCGTGGACGCGGCGTACGCGCGCGAAGGATCGGCGCCGTGCGGCGGCTGGGTGACGGTGTCGTTTGCCAACGATGCCGAAGGCATCGACGAGCACCAGGTTGCGCGCTTGTTCGAGCCGTTTTACACGGTCGACTCCGCCCGATCCCAGGAAAGCTCCGGATTGGGGCTTTCGATCGCGCGTCACCTGGTGGAGCGTATGGGCGGCGCGCTTGATGCGCGCGTCGAAGCGCGGGACGCGTCGACGTGGATCGTGTTCGAGGCTAGATTGCCCGCTTGTCCAAGCGATTCTCGGTAGACGCTCGGGGTGGCGCCGTAAATGCGCGCGAACAGCTCGGCCAGCCGTTCGGGACGATAGCCCACGGTTGCGGCAGCTTGCGCGACGGACGCGCCGCTCGAGGCGAGCAGTTCGGCCGCGCGTGCGCACCGTTTTCGCTGACGGTATTCGACGATGGTGCACCCGTAGGCTTGCTTGAATGCTCGACGCAGCTTCGTTTGCCCCATGCACGCGATGCGCGTCAGTTCAAGGGCGCTGACGGGATCGGCCAGCCGTTCGTCGAGGCGTTTCCGAACGCGTTCGATCGCGCGGGCGTCTTCGCGCGAAAGCGCGCTTGCGAACGGGCTTCTTGCTTCGTCGATGCCCGACCGCGCGGCTAGGCTGCGCGACTTGTCCACCACAAGGGCCACCGCCTCCTCCACCTTGCTTCGATAGAACAGCCGTGCCGATGCCCCCGTGCCGCGGTACGCTTCGATTTGCTTCATCAGCACGATCATCTCGGAAAAATCGGTCAGTCCGTCAATGCTTGCGAACGCATCTTCGGCGGAAAAGGACTCTCCGCGGTATATCGCGCCCAGGTAGCGTTCGTAAAAGGGCGGCGTCAGCATGATGCCCACGCTGTGCAGAAGCTGGCCTGCTTTGTGGGAGGAGTTCCAGGAGCATCCTTTGGTGGCGTGCCCCTCCAAGTACGGGGCTTTTACGACGAGCCCCGTGTCCTGCCTGACGTACGATCCTGCTTGCAGGTAGCTCACCGACACGAGTCGCGGATGAAGGCAGTGCTGCTGAAAATCTCGGCGAAATCTCATCGAGGTAACCGATACGGCGAAATCCCGATTCGCGTACACCCAATAGTAGCCGGATGCCTGGTCTTCGGGCGCGTAAAAGAAGCGCCCTTCGCGCAGCGGCGTAGCGTGCCCGTCGGCGCTCGTGTGCGGAACTTCGCGCATGTTCAGGTCGCGTACGCAGGGCAGCACGATGTCTTGCATGATATTGAACGTAGAGCCTTCCTGTCGATTCAACGCGACCTCCTTGCGATTCGACGCGTTTGCTCTCTTGCGCTTGCGCGTTGCTTGCATGACTCATAAGTTAGATAAAGTTAACATAAAAGGAGGAACGTGCGGCATCGCATGCCGTCGTTCGCAATAGTCACACGTTCCGAAGGAGACGCCATGACTCGTCAGCAAGAAAAGCGCGCCGTTATGCTTGAGCAATCGCCCGGAAGGCTGATGGCGTCGTTGAGCCTTCCGGGCATCGTCGGCATGCTCGTCATAGGCTTGTACACGTTCGTCGATGCCATATACGCCGGTCAGCTTATCGGCGTGGACGCCATGGGCGCCGTTTCGGTGGCGTATCCGTTCACGTTCGTCAGCTCTGGCCTGGCGGCCATGATCGGCATGGGGTCGGCTTCGGTGCTCTCTCGCGCCATCGGCGCGTGCGACCAGCGAACCATCGAAAAGGTCATGGGAAACCTTGTGGTTGCTAGCGTGGGATTTTCACTGGTCATCACGGTGATCGGCGTCGTGTTCACGCGGCCGTTGCTGATGCTGACGGGCGTTGAGGGCCCGATGCTCGACATGGCCGTGTCCTACCTGCGCATTCTTTTCATGGGAAGCCTGTTCGTCAACTTCGCGCAAAGCTCGAACATGGTCATGCGCGGCGAAGGCGAGCTTGTTCGCGCTATGGCCATCATGGGCGGCGGTGCGGTTCTGAACATGGTGTTGGCTCCGTTGTTCATCCTTGCCTTGCGCGATCAAGGGCTGGGCATCGAAGGAGCGGGCATTGCCACCGTGCTTTCCCAGGTTGTTCTGGGAGGGGTCATGCTGTGGTGGTTCGTCAAGCGCGAGAAAACGGCGCGTATCGGACGGTTGGCCATTGATCGAGACGTTATGTCCGAAGTTCTGAAGGTGGGCGTGTCGGCTTTTCTCATGCAGGTGCTGACGCTGGTTCAGCAGGCCGTCGTGTACCGAGCCGCAGCTGAATGGGGCGGACCTGAATGGCAGGTGCTTTTTGGCGCCGCCATGCGCATCCAGGCGTTCGCCTTCATTCCCCTATGGGGCATGAGCAACGGCTACCAGCCGGCGGTTGGAACGAACTTCGGCGCGGGAAGGTACGACCGCGTGCGCAAGGTGACGGCGGCTTTCTGTTTGGGATCGACGGGCTTGGCCTTGGTGTTCTGGGTTCCCGCCATGCTGGCTCCGCACGCGGCGCTTTCGCTTTTCATTACCGACCCGGCCATCGTGGCCATGGGCGCACAGGATTTCCGCATCCTGTTCTTCCCGTACGTTGCCATGGGGGCTATGGTCATGGGCATTACGCTGCTGCAGGCCGTTGGGCAGGGAGGCAAGGCGACCGTCCTTGCGCTGGCGCGCCCCATCCTTCTGTTCATTCCGCTGGTGCTGGCCGTTCCCCGCATTGCCGGTCTGGGCATTCACGGCGTGTGGCTGGCCTGCATGCTGACCGACTCCCTGTTGGCGGTGGCCACGGTCATCGTGATGGTCTCGACGCTTCGCCGGATAGGATCGGGCGCTCGGTCTGCTGGCGCATGCGAGGCGTCGCCTGATAACGAGGGTCTTGCGCAAGCGTAGGGCCTTGCGGGACGGACGGGTCGGGCGGGACGCGAGGCGTTGCGAGCGCCTCGCGCCGCTCGGCTCGGCTCGGACTCCGCTCGGCTCGCCCGCCCTTCGTTTGCGAGCGAGCGGCGGGCGCGCTAGCGTGAAGCGGCGTTGACGGCGGCCACGGCTCCGTCAGCTACGGCGGTGGCCACCTGCCGCACCTGCTTCACGCGAATGTCGCCGGCGACGTACACGCCGGGCAGCGCGGTTTCCATGCGCTCGTTCGTGGGGATGTACCCGTCTTGCAGCACCAGCTGGTCCGCGTAGAGCTGGGTGTTGGGGGCGCAGCCCGCGTATACGAACACTCCGCAGCCGGGATCTTCGATTGTGCGCGTGCTGCCGTCTGCGAGCGATACGAGGTCGATCGCCTCCACGCGGTCGGCGCCGTGCAGGGCACCGACGGCCGTGAAAGGGATCACTTCGATCGCGGGGGTTGCTGCCACCTTGCGGCGGAATTCGTCGACGCAGGCAAGTTCGCGCTCCACGCACACGATGCGAACGCGATGCGCGAAGCGCGCGAGGAACAGCGCTTCTTTGACCGCTCCGTCCGCGCCTCCGATGACGTAGGCGCTCTTTCCGCGATAGGCGGCCCCGTCGCGCGCGGCGTTGAGTCCGCAGCCCTTTCCCGTCAGCTCGACTTCGCCGGGCACGTCCAAGACGCGCGGCGTGCCGCCGTTTGCCAGCACGATGCGCGGCGCGCGGTAGACGTCCGTGCCGGTGCTGATCGTTTTGATCTCGTCGGCAAGCGCAACGCGTCGAACCTGCTGGTACGCGATGTCGACGCCCGCCGCGATCGCCTGGTCTTGCAGCCTCCGCGCGAACGCGGCGCCGGATTCCGCTTCGGGCATTCCGGCGTAATGGGTGACGGTCGATACGCTTCCGATGATGCCGCCCACCGACTCCCGCTCCAGCACAAGCGTCTTGAGGCCGCGGCTGACTGCGTAAATGCCGGCGCTGATGCCCGCTGGTCCCGCTCCTACGATGACGATGTCGTAATCGTGCATGATGATGCCTCCTTCGCATGGCGTTTCGTCCATTGTAGGCGCGCGTGCTTCCGGGGTGCCCGCACCTTTGCTTATCTGCCTATAACGATGCGTTATGGATGCGGTCGGGGTGCGGTGGCTGCTTCGCAGGCGCTTGGCTCGCAAGTCCCTGCCGATCCGCGGGCGGCGCTTGTCGCGTCGGCAGCGCCCGGAAAAGCGGCCCGCACGTCTGCTTTTCGCGCAGGCGGCGCAGGTTAGCCGCTATCATGGGCTTGTTGAGAAACCCGACTGCCGACGGCATCCGTCGCTCTATCAGGAGGAAGGCCCTTATGAACCTGGTTTGCTTGGATTTGGAAGGCGTGCTGGTCCCGGAAATTTGGATCGCGTTCGCAAAGGAGACCGGCATCCCGGAACTCGAGCGCACCACGCGCGATGAGCCCGATTACGACAAGCTGATGGCGTACCGCCTGAACATCCTGCGCGAGCACGGCTTGGGCCTCAAGGAGATCCAGGAGACCATCGCGCGCATCGATCCGCTTCCGGGCGCCAAGGAATTCCTGGACGAGCTGCGCGCCACAACGCAGGCTATCATCATCAGCGACACGTTTACGCAGTTCGCGATGCCTCTCATGGCGAAGCTGGGCTGGCCTACGCTGTTCTGCAACGAGCTCGAGGTTGCCGAAAGCGGCGAGATCACCGGCTTTCGCATGCGCTGCGAGCAGTCGAAGCTGACCACGGTGCGCGCGTTGCAATCGTGCGGGTTCGACACCATCGCCGCAGGCGACAGCTTCAACGACTTGGGCATGATCAAGGCCGGCAAAGCGGGCTTCCTGTTCAAGAGCCCCGATTCCATCAAGGCCGACAATCCCGAGCTGCCGGCCTTCGACGAATACGACGACCTGTTGGCGGCCATCAAGGCAGCGCTGGTTTAGCGTCGCCGTCTTCAAGCGGGCGGCGCGCTGTTCTCGGCGTACCGCCCGCCTTCCATGAGAGCAGCGTGGCCGAGTTCGCAATGACCACGATCGATCCTGCGTTGTGCACGAGCGCCCCCACAACGGGATCGAGCACGCCCGTCATGGCCAGGGCGATTGCGATGAAGTTGAGGGTCATCGAGAACGTCATGTTCAGCTTGATGGCGGTTATCATACGGCGAGAAATCGCAAGCAAGTGGGGAAGGGCTGCGATGTCGTCGTGCACGAGCGCTATGTCGGCGGCGTCCACGGCGATGTCGCTGCCCGTTCCCCCCATGGCAATGCCCACGGTTGCGCGCTTGAGCGCGGGCGCGTCGTTGATGCCGTCGCCCACCATGCATACGGGCTCGCCCGCTGCTTCAAGGCGCTCGATGGCGGCGGTTTTGCTTTCGGGCAGGCAGTTGGCGCTCACGTTCTCGATGCCGACCTGCGCTGCTATGCGCCGTGCCGCTCGGTCGTGGTCTCCCGTCAGAAGGATGGGCTCGATGCCGAGCGCCTTGATGCCCTCAATGGTTTTGCGCGCCGTGTCCCGCACGGTGTCGGACAGGGCGACGAATCCCGCTGCGCGCCCGTTCACGGCGGCGAGCACCAAGGTGCATCCTTGGTCGGCGTGCGGCAGCGAGGACGCTTCGATCCCTTCGACGCCGAGAACTCCCTGTTCCAGCAAAAGCCCCCGGTTGCCGGCAAGCACATCGTTTTCTTGAACGGAAGCTCGAACGCCGCGCCCGGGGATCATCTGGAAGGTTGCGGGGGGCAGGGGGTCGGCTGCGCTCGCTTTGGTTGTCGCGTGCTCGCGCCACCCGCGTACCACCGCCTTGCCCAGGGGATGCTCGCTCATGCTTTCCGCTGAGGCAACCAAGGAGTACAGGCGATCGCCCCCGCTTACGGCGGTTACCTGCGGCTGTCCGTGAGTGAGCGTTCCCGTTTTGTCGAACGCCACTTTGCGCACCGTTGCCAGGCGTTCGAGCGCATCGCCTTCGCGCACAAGAATCCCGTGCTTGGTCACGTTGCCGATGGCCGCCATAATGGCGGTCGGCGTAGCCAGAACCAGAGCGCAAGGGCAGAATACGACCAGGATAGTGACCGCTCGGATGATCTCGCCCGTGACCATCCAGGTGCCGCCAGCGGCCGCCAACGCCACGACGACGATCCACGTAGCCCAGCGGTCGGCCAGCCGAACGATCTTGGCTTTGCCCGCGTCGGCAGATTCCACCAGGCTGATCATGCGGGCGAGCGAGCTGTCCTCGCCAACGCGCTCGGCGCGCATCTCGAACGCTCCGAATTGGTTCACCGTACCGCTTTTCACCTGGTCGCCCGGTGCTTTGTCCACGGGAAGCGGCTCGCCGGTCATCACCGATTCGTCAATGGAAGTGCAGCCGCTGATCACGGTGCCGTCGACCGCTACCGTTTCTCCTGGAAGCACGCGCACAACGTCTCCAGCCTGCACGTCTTGGGCGGGGACGGTGCGCACGTCGTCTCCGTGCACGATACGCGCCGTTCGCGGGGACAGTTTGACCAGGCCCTCGATGCCTGCCCGTGCTTTCGCTACCGTCAGCTCCTCCAAAAGCGCGCCAAGCTGCATGATGAGGGCGACTTCGCCCGCGGCGAAATTCTCGCCGATGGCCACCGCGGCGATGAGCGCCATGGAAACAAGGACGTCGGCTTTGACATCGAACTCGGTGACCAGGCCTATGACCGCGCCGATCACGATGGGCGCGCCGCATAAGACGATGGCGATCCATGCCGGATCGAAGGGGAGCAGTCCGGGCGCGAAGAAGCTGACGGCAAGCGCCAAGGCCGAAACCGCCAGCAAGACGATGTCTTTGCGGGTGCCGCCCGCATCCATGAGCTCTTCTACCTTTTCCAACGTCGGTATGCGCACCGCGACCATCTCCTTATACATATACCTATAGGGGTATATGTATAATAGCGCGCCGATAAAAATTATCCAAGGAAAACTTTTATGGTATGAAGCATGTTTCGCTGTCATATAGGGGAGCAGCGGGGACCTTGCGCGCGAAAAACCGCCTTCGCTGGCAGGTTTTTGCGTTTAGGGGTCGTCGCATCCGTCCGGGTAGGCACCTATGAACGCGCACCGTAGAAGCCCAAAGCTATGACCAGGCAAAACGGAAAGCACGCTGTGCTTCAGCGAAGGGAAGGCTCGACCCGACGACCTCAAACCGTCAAAACCTGCCAGCGAAGGCGGTTTTTCGCGCGCAAGGTCCCCGCTGCGAGGTATGCGGCGGCCGAACCCTGGTCGGCGACCCTGTCGTGCGGCCGCTGAACCCGGATCGGCGACTCTGTCGTGCGGCCGCTCTCGGGTCGGCAACTCTGTCGTGCAGCCGAGCCCCGGCTTCAGCCGCGCGGCAAGGCGAAGCGCGGCGGTCGGAAGCAACGGGGCGGGGCGTCGAAGCGACTCGCGCGGTTTTTCGCGCGCGTAAAACGCCGAACGCTGCGAGCAGGTTGTGATCGCAGCGTTCGGCGTTGAGGCGCGGTGGCTCTTGCGCGCCGTCACTTCATGTTCGAAAAGCGCTCCACCGCTTTCGTGAAGCTTTCTATGGTCTTGTCGGCGTCGCCGTGCTCGATGCCGTCGCGTACGCAATGCTGGATGTGCCCCTCAAGAACCACCTGCCCGCACTTGTGAAGCGCCGATTTTGCGGCGTTGATCTGCGAAAGCACGTCTTCGCAAGGCACGTCTTGGTCCACCATGCGGTCGATGGCCTGCACCTGCCCGATGATTTTCTTCAGCCTGCGATGCAGGTTGTCGGCGTCCATGCACTGCTTCATGACGTTCCTTTCGACGGCGCCGCATGTCCCGTCGTTTGCGGCGCATGCTCGTATTGTACTGGAAAAGCGCAGCCGGCACGTTCGGGCGCGACGCGGTAGCGCTTCTCGAACCGCAGGAAGAACGCCACCAGCAAACCGGCCGCCATAAGCGAGAACGGCACTCCCGCAAGGCTCGGCCACGCGTATCCGGCTCCTGCGTTGAGCACGGCCTGCCCGATCATCGCCCCGAACGCGTTGCCCAGGTTGTACGCCACCTGCACGCACGCCGACCCGATCATCTCGCCGCCGCCGCGCCCGACGTTCACCATGAGCAGCTGTTGGGGGCTGGATACGAAGAACATGCCGAACGCGCACGCGAACATGAGCGCGGCGGACGATGCCTGCGTTCCCGAGAACAGGAAGATAAGCGCGAGTGTCGCGCACCCCACGGTCTGCCCGATTGCCGACGTCTTTCCCGGCGTGGTTCGGTCCGATACGCGCCCGCCCGCCAGCGACCCGATCACCATGCCCAGGCCCGCCAGCACCAAAAGCGCGGGAACCTGGGATGCGGAAAACCCTCCTACGTCGGTCAGCCAGGGCGAGACGTAGCTCCACCAGCAGAACACGCCCGTGTTTCCCAGCAGCACCGCGCCGATGACCAGCCAGGGGCCGGGTTTTTTCAGGAAACGGAACTGGCCGGCAAGGCCCGCGTCGGGAATGGGATCGATGCGCGGGACGAAGCGCAGCACGAGCAGCAGCGACCCGACGGCCCAAACCGCGACGAAAAGAAACGCCGCGCGCCATGACAGCATGCCCGCCAAAAGCGTGCCGCCGGGCACGCCGAGCATGTTCGCCATCGTCTGGCCGAGCACCATGATGGAGACGGCCTGGCCTTCGTGCCCCGGGTCGGCCAGCTTTTTGGCCGCGATGGTGGCGGTGCCGAAGAACGCGCCGTGGGGAAGTCCCGAAACGAAACGGGCCGTCGTGAGCGCTTCTGCACTGGGAGCTGCCGCGGCGGCGGCGTTGCCGACGATCATCAGCGCCACGAACAGGAGCAAGAGCCTTTTCGGGGGCACGCGCCTTCCGAACACCAGAAACAGCGTTCCTGCGCATACGCCCAGCGCGTACGAGGATATGAAGGTTCCGGCGTCCGGGACGCTGACGCCCAGGCCGGCCGCGGCGATGGGGAGGATGCCCATCATGACGAACTCGGAAAATCCCAAGGCGAACGATCCGGTGGCAAGGGCTATGAGGCTTCGTTTCATGGGTCGGTGCGGTCCTTTCGAGATCGAGCCGACCCAGTATGCCACCGCTGCTGCGGGCAGCGCGGCGATTTTACCAGGATTGAACGCGGGTTCACAAAATGTGCGGACGTCGGGCGGGCGGCAGCCTCGGCCGCGCACGCGGCAGCCGCAACCGTGCACGCGGGCTAGGGCTGCAACCGCCTCAGCCGCCCGCCCGACGACTCAAATCCCTATTCGCCCAACACGTTGCCCACGCGCACGCATTCGGCGCTGGCTTCGTCGTCGGGGTAGTCCTTGGCGATGACGGAGTCCGCTACGATCAAGCCGGCTTCCTCGGCGCGATGCTCCCAAAGCTCCATCCATTCGCCGTCGTTCCAATCGTACGAGCCGAACAGCACCACCGTGCGACCGGCCAGCTTAGGCTCCACTTCCTCGTACATGGGAAGAAACTCGCCGTCCTCCAGCTCCTCGTCGCCCATAGCGGGGCATCCCAGGGCGAAGGCGTCGTAATCGGCCACATGGGATGCGTGAAAGTCGGACGCTTGGAAGATGTCCGCCGTGCTTCCCTTCGCGCGCACGCCCTGCGCTATAAGGTCGGCCATGGCCTCGGTGTTTCCCGTTCCGCTCCAGAAAACGATTGCGATCTTGCTCATGTCATGCTCCTATCGGGTTGGTGTTCCTTCGCTGGTCGAGCGACGCGGACGCGTTGCCGAAACAAGCTGCGCGCCCGTGTCGCCCGACGCCTGCGTCGGGGTTCGGCACGTGGTTCTAGCCGGCGGCGCGAAACGCCTCTGCGGCGGGGAAGTCCTCGTCAAGCGAGGCGAGGCATTCCAGGGGAACCCCCTCGTCGAACAAGCACTCGTACACGGTGGTGCAGTTTTTGTAGCAGCAGAAGCATGCTTGGGCGTCGCGCTCCTGCGCGTACACCTTCCAGCAGCCGCTGCACAGGAAGTTCTCGCCGCGGTTCTCGATGAATCCCACCACGTCTTCGTAGGGGTAGCCCAAAAAGAACCCGATCTCGTGGGGAAACGAGCAGCAGCCGGTCAGCTGGCTTTTCACGTCCGTTCCGCAGATGCGGCGGTGCAGGCGCTCTATGCATGTGGAAAGGCAGGAGGGGTCGTAGCCTTCCTTGCGCAGGTATGCCGCTACGTTTTCCTGCTGGATGCTCAGCTTGAGAAGATGGGGCCGGTACACGTATACAAGGGGGCCGGCCGGTCGTCGCGCCAGCACCTCGATGCGCACGCCGCACGGTGCCAGCTTGACGCGCGCGGTGCGAAGCGCCTTCGAGAAGCTGTCCTGGTACTCGTGCGGGTCCACCGGGTTCGGTCCGTTTCCGCGAATTCCCGGCACCGATTCGTCGCGGCAGGTGAACAGGTTGGCCGGCTTGAGCGCTGCCAGCACGGGGGTGCAATGGTGGATGAGCTTTCGCTCGAAGTCCAACCGGTAGTGCATGTCGTCCATAATATCCGTTCTACTCGGAAAAGTTAGGTTAGGGTAACTTATAACGAACGAAGCGGTACGCGTCAAGGGATGCGTGCGAAAAAAGCTGCAAGATGCACTCGATTGCGCTGCGGCGGAGGGGGCCGCGCGCCAGCGACGCGGCGCGAAGGGGGCTTTTCGGCGTCGGCATCGTTTCGCATGCCCGTTCGCGGCAGGGAAGGAACCGGTCGCAGGCGGGTATCGGGGATGCCGGTTGACCTTGTAATTGTTGCAACCCCCAGGATGGACCCACGCCCGAAAGCGATGAACGCCCGTTTTGGTTTTCATCCGCTTCGTTTCCGTTACGAACCTGTCCAAGCAAGAGCAGCGAAGAAGAAGGAGGCAGAACCATGAAGGCAACCAATAAGAAGACAGCAGCGAAGAATGCTTCGGTCCGCTCGGCGGCGTCGGCATCGTATCCTGGCGCAGACGAGCTTGTGGCTCGGATCGGCCAGCTCCATGGGCAAGAGCTCCGCTGCGCCGTGCGAGGGCTTGACGAAGCCGAGCTTCTGGCGTTCGCGGCATCCGATCGGGTCAGCCGCGCCGCGCGCATCGCCGCCACGGCCGCGCTCGACGACGTCGACCTTTTGATCTCGCTTGCATGCGCCGACGTGGCGACGTTCGTCCGGCGCGACGCCTTGCGCCGCATCGAGGAAGTGCTCGACGGGGGTCCTGTCGCAGCTGAGAAGATCGAGCGCCTGCTGCCGTGCCTTGGCGATCCCGACCTGATCGCGTTCGCCGTGGCCCTGATGGACGAGAGCGGCTTCGACTGGTGCGCGCGCTGCGATCGCGGCGTTGGGCACGTGCTGTGCGCAGCCATGAGCGGATGCCGCTCCATCAACGAGTCCGTTCTGCTGGAAGACGCGTTCGCCCAGCTGGCGCACTGCCGACCCGACTTGCGCGCCGATCTGCAGGCATGCACCCCGGAAAGCTTCATTCCCCGCACCGTGTACACCCCCATGATCGCGAGCGGACCGCTGCTCGTCGACAACGTGGCGTAATCGACGAAAGAAAAGATAGGAGCCCGCTATGAGAAAGACGAACACGCGCAACGCCTTCATCAGGCAGATGCTCGAAAACGAGCGCCTTATCGAGGCATCCCCCGAGTTCAGTTACAAGGCCCTTGTCAAGAGCCGCCAGGATTACGACGAGCTGTACCGCCGATCCATCGAAGAGCCGGAGGCGTTCTGGGGCCAGATGGCGTCCGAGAACCTTGATTGGTACCGCGGCTGGGACGCGGTGGAGGAGTACGACTTCAGCTCGGACGAGCCTTTCGTCCGCTACTTCCGCGGCGGACAGATCAACGTGTCGTACAACTGCCTGGACCGCCACCTGGACGGCCCGCGCCGCAACAAGGCCGCGCTCATCTGGCAGGGGGAACCTTCGGAGGAAGTGGACGTCTACACCTACCAGCGCCTCCACCGCGAGGTTTGCAAGGCGGCCAACATGCTGTCCAGTTTGGGCGTGAAGCGCGGCGACCGCGTGGTGCTGTACCTGCCCATGGTGCCGCAGCTGGTCATCTCCATGCTGGCGTGCGCGCGCATCGGCGCCGTGCACTGCGTGGTGTTCAGCGGGCTTTCCGCCGAAGCGCTCAAAGACCGCATCGAAGACTCGGGCGCTACCGTGGTGATCACCGCGAACTACGGGTACCGTTCCGGCAAGATCCTGCACCTCAAGGACATCTGCGACAAGGCTGTGGAAGCATGCCCGCAGGTCAAGCACTGCGTGGTGGTGCGGCGCATCGAGAAGCGCACGGAAATGGCGGCCGATCGCGACGTGTGGTGGGACGACATCATGGCCGGCGAGGCTCCGTCGTTCGAGCCCGAGCGCATGGAGTCGAACGATCCGCTGTTCATCCTGTACACAAGCGGCAGCACGGCGAAGCCCAAGGGCATCGTCCACGGCAGCGGCGGGTACCTTCTGTACGCGACGCTCACCACGAAGTACTCGTTCGACCTGAAGGAGAACGACATCTTCTGGTGCACTGCCGACGCGGGCTGGATCACGGGCCATTCCTACCTGGTGTACGGGCCTTTGGCCAACGGCGCCACGGCGCTCATGTTCGAGGGCGTTCCCAACTATCCCAAGCCCGACCGGTACTGGGAAGTGGTCGAGAAGTTCGGCGTGAACGTTTTGTACACGGCTCCGACCGCCATTCGCTCCATGATGAAGGACGGCGAGCGCTGGGTGAACGAGCACGACATCAGCAGCTTGCGCTTGCTGGGGTCGGTGGGCGAGCCTATCACGTCGAAAGCGTGGCTGTGGTACTACTCGGCCATCGGCCAGGGCCGATGCCCCATCGCCGACACCTGGTGGCAGACCGAGACCGGCGGCGTCATGATCACCACGCTGCCCGGCGCCGTGGACATGAAGCCCGGATCCGCTGCGCTGCCGTTCTTCGGCATCGTGCCCAAGGTGGTGGGTGCCGACGGCGAGGAAACCGCGGCGGGAGAGTCGGGAAGCCTTATGATCGCGCGCCCGTGGCCTGGCATGATGCTGGGAGTGCACGGGAATCGCGATACGTTCAAGAACGTGTACTTCCCGGTGCCGGGCGCGTACTTGACCGGCGACGGAGCCTATCGCGACGAGGATGGGTACTTCTGGATCACGGGCCGCATCGACGACGTCATCAACGTGTCGGGCCATCGCATCGGCTCGGCCGAGATCGAAAGCGCGCTCGTGTCCTGCCTGCAGGTTGCCGAAGCCGCGGTGGTGGGATACCCCCATCCGGTCAAGGGCGAGGGCATCTACGCGTACGTGACGGTCAAGGAGGGCGCGGTCATCAACGACGACTTGCGTGACGAACTGCGCAATCAGGTGCGCGAGGTCATCGGGCCTATCGCCACGCCCGACGTGATCCACTTCGCGAAGGCGCTGCCCAAGACCCGAAGCGGCAAGATCATGCGTCGTATCCTGCGCAAGATCGCCGCCAAGGAAACCGACAACCTGGGCGAGATATCGACGCTTTCCGAGCCGTCCGTCGTGGCGCAGCTCATCAAGGAAACCGGCCGCATGAGCGCCTAACCGGTCGATGGAATGGAAGAAGGGCCGCATCGAGGAAAGATGCGGCCCTTCTTTTGCGTTGCACCCGAATTTCAAGCTGCCCTTTGGTTCAAGGCTGCCGTGCGGGCGGGAGCCTCGCCGACCGGGGGCGCCGTTCGTTTCGCCCGCACGGCGCGCATGCGCGCCGTTACTCTTCTATCAAGGTGGATATGTGCAGAAGGTAGTCCTCGGGGGAATCCGAGGTCAGATACGAGTTCACGTCCATCTCGAAAATGGGCCCCGCCTGGGTGAACCCCTCTTCTTCGATGTAGGTCAGCAGGTCGGCGTAGGATTGCGCGACCGTACGAGGGCCTCCCTGATGCAGGATGACCGCATACGTCCCCTTGGGCTTGCGCAAGATGCGCCCGTCGAGCTTCTCGGGGTTTTTCGGCGGATCGATCCAGGTGATCAGCTTGGTGTAGCGAAACGCTTCAGCGTGCTCGGCGTCCGGGACGTCCACGATCCTTCCCAGGGGAAACGTGGCAACGCTCGCGGCGGTCCTGCAGAACCGCGCGTGCTCGCTGATGGCCTGGGCGTAGGTGTGCTCCGTGTGCGAGCACGCGATGTCGGTGGTGATGAAGCAAAGCTCGTCCCAGTTGGCAAGCGAGGGCTTGCTTTTGGGGAAGCGAAGCGCGCGCTGGGTGATGTAGCGCATCTTCTCCATCATGCCGATGCGCGCGTTCAGCACGTCGCGCTGGCGCTGCAGGCAATCGATGCGTTCTTGAATGCTTCCCAAGAACAGCTCGGTGGTGCGATGGTCCAGGTAATCGCGGATCTCCTTCGTCGACATGCCGGCGTCCATGAAGAAGCGGATGGCGTCGTAGAGGTACAGCTGCTCAAGCGAGTAGTACCGATAGCCGTTGTCGGCTATGATCTTGGGTTTTAGCAGGTCGATGCGGTCGTAGTGGATCAACAGCTCCCTGCTGATGTTGCACATGCGAGAGAATTCTCCCGACGAGAGCAGCATGGGCTGCCTCCTTTCGCGGGCGCGGCGCGGCGCCGGACGATCCTTGGTGCGGCACGGCGCGAGCGACCCGGCTCGAATCCGACCGTTGGTAAAAGGAAATATTAGCACGCGCGCGTACGCAATCGGTCGCGGAAACGGGCAGCGAGGGGAACGCGCCCGCAAGCGACCGTCAATCTTGCGTAAAAAGAGCCGGTACCTGTCAGAAAGTTCTTGATTTCCGACAGGTACCGGATTATTATGTGCTCCTGCATTATGAAAGGTACCTGTCAAACCTTCTGGGGGAGCGCGATATGGACGAGAATTCGAAGTGCTCCAATCACGGGGGCGAAGGCATCGAGGCGGCGGCGAATCGGATCGTCGACGAGCCTGCGCTCGACGCTAACGTGCTGCTCTACGAAAAGCTCGTCGCGCTTCAGCACCTGCTTATACGAAGACGGTTCTCGGTCGAAGGCGGAAGTCCTTTGGCCGATCCGACGCGCGGGCAGGGCAGGATCTTGGCGCTCCTGAAGGTGAAAGACGGCGTGAGTACGAAAGACATGTCCAACGTGCTCGACATCAGGACCTCGTCGCTCAACGAGCTTCTGGGAAAGCTCGAAGGCAAGGGCTACGTTTCCCGCGAGCAGTCGGAAGAAGACGGGCGCGTGATGGTGGTCAAGCTTACGGACAAGGGCCGGGCCGTCAAGCAGCCTTCCGCCAAGGAAGGCCCTGCGGATATGTTCGACTGCCTCGAGGAGTTCGAGAAGGAGCTGTTCGGCTCATACCTCGATCGCGTCGTGGCTGTGCTTGAAGACGAGATAGACGAATGCGAAGAAGGCGGCTTGGAAGCGGTTCGCCGTCAACGCGAAGAGGCGTTTCGAAGGTTGTTCGGCGAGGATGACCGATTCGATGCGGAAGAGGGGCTTCCCCACTTTGCGGCGTTCGGGGCGTTGGCTCATTTTGAAGGATTCGATTCGTTCGGCGGCAAACGGCGCGATGGTCGCGACGGCACCCGGCGCGGCGGTAGGCGAGGAGGCAGCATACATGAGGGAGCATAATAAAACGAACGTCCCGGACTCGAGGAGGAGCGTCGTGGTGGGCGCGTCCTCCGTTGCTCCGGCGAACGTGATCGATCCGTTTGCCGAAGGCGCCTTCTCCGGCGGCTTTTCCGAGGAGATGCGGGCCATGGCGTTCGGGCTGGTCTTGCAGCTTGGCGAGGACGACTCGGATCTGCGCGCCGCGAACGAAGACGGCGAGATCGTTGGGTCTGCGGCTACGTTTCGCCTCGCGCACCAAGAAGATATAGCCACCATCTGCGATTTCCGCTGCGCGCAGTCGGTCGAGTACTGGGGGCTCGCCCCGTCGGGCGATGCGTGCAGGCTGTTCCATGCCGAGACCGAGGCGTTCCTGCGCCGCACGCTCAACACCAGCGTGTTCTTCGCGCTGGTGGAGCAGGGCGGCGAGGTTGTCTCGATGTCCGGCCTGGAAGCTGCCGACCGCATTCCCACCATCAGCGCCCACGGCGGCGCCCAGCGCAGCGCTACCGTGGTTGCGTGCTACACGCCGCCGCAGCATCGCGGCAGGGGGTTCATGCGCCGCATGCTGTCGGCATGGACGTCCATGGCCCCTATGCTGGGCATCGACACCATCTACATGGAAACGCACAACGATTCGATGCGGCACCTGGCGCAATCGGCCGGCTACGAGCATGTGTCCGACAAGTACCGTCTGACCCTGCCCGTGGGCGAGCCGCTTGGCACCGACGCCGATTCTCAGGTGCGGTTGGTCGCCGCCTGCTAGCTTGGCGGGGCTTGCGCTCCGTTAGTTCAGCGCTATCGTGGCGGACGTGCTGACGGGGGCTCGGGGCGACTCCGATGCTGAGGCGTACGCCGCCGTTGCCTGCGCGGGGCCCTGCCCTGCATCGACGGCGGTCATGAGCGCTTTCCAGTTCTCGGGATCGGGTGTGACCAGCCACAACTGCGTTTCCTCGTCGATGCCTCCGGTGTACGGACCGCTGGTGGCGTGCACGGTGATCTGCGACCCGTCGACAAGCTCGTCGGCCCACAGCGACTGCGTTTCAAGCGTCACGTTCGTGGTGACGAACCCCTGCAGGGCTCCAAGCAGGGTCTTGGTTTGCGAAGGGTCGGCGAACGCCAGTTGGATGAGGTTCACCATCATCTGCCGATCCACCACCTGGCGCATCATGTCCTGCTCCAGGTTGTAGTCGCCGTAGCTTGTGCGGGTGCGCGAAAGCGCCATCGCGCGCCATGGCGTCAGAGTCTGCTCACCCTCGGCGAACTGCTCGTTGGGGTAGTCCTTCGTGTAGAAGCTGTAGTCCAGGGCGTACGGCAGGTTCACGTTCAGGCCGCCGAAGTGCTCCACGATGCCTTGGAGCCCCTCGAACCCGATCACAACGTACTGCGTCACGTCCACGCCCGCGACGCTCGAAACCGCAGCGCACTGGGCTTCGGGGCCTTGGTTGCAGTACACCTGGTTGAGCTTCGACACGCCGCCGTCCGGCGCTACGTACTTGGTGTCGCGCGGAACGGTGACCAGCGATATCTGGTTGCGCTCGAAATCCAGGCGCATGAGCATCATGAGGTCCGCGCGCCCCGGGGTGTAGGCGCCCCAGGAGTCGTCGCCTATGACGAGCACGTACTGGGCGTCGGGGTGCTCCGGCTGGGCAAGCGGCGCATCGCGCACCGTTTGCGCGTCGAGCGCGTCGGTTGCGGTCTTGCTGTCGGGTTGCTGCGCGGCGGAGCACGAGCAGAGCAGCGCCGCCAAAAGCGCTCCCGCCAGCACGAGGACCGCCTTCCCGACAAGGTTCGCCTTTCCCGTTTTCGTCATGTCCACCCTCCCTTTGATGGTGCTGCTGCATTGTCGCGTCTGCGCGCTCTATGGTAGCGCACGGCGGGTCTTGCGGGAAAGCGCTCTCTGGCCGAGCGGAAAAAACCGCCCTGATCGAGCCGCGTCGCCATCTGCGGAAAGCCGTTGGGGCGCTTAAACCGCTCGCTCGCGGGGCATAGCCGTGCAATTTCGCAAAAAATCCTTTTCCCAGGTGGTTCTTGCGGCAAAACATGACCAGACGAAGGTCGTTTGCCGCTATAATTATGCACCTGGATCGCCGTGCTGGTAGGGAGAGACCGCAGGTGACGGCGTCCGAGTTCCCGCGAGCGAGATCGGTTGGCGGGAACCCCTGTCAATATTTGATCGACAATGGAGGAATCGAATGGCATCTACCGACGCGCCCGCGCGCTCTGCGTGGTCGGGCAAATGGGCGTTCATCCTGGCTGCGGCCGCTTCGGCCGTGGGCTTGGGAAACATGTGGCGCTTCCCGTACTTGGCCGCCCAATACGGAGGCGGCACCTTTTTGATCACGTACCTGGTGCTGGTGTTCACGTTCGGCGTATCGCTGCTGCTGCTTGAGACGGCGCTTGGCCGCAAGACCGGCCAATCCGCCATCGGCGCGTTCAAGAGCTTCGGCAAGAAGTACGCGTTCATCGGCATTTTGGCATCGGTGGTGCCGTTCATCATCACGCCGTACTACTGCATCATCGGCGGCTGGGTGACGAAGTACACTGCTGCGTACCTGATCAACGGCCCCGAGGCGCTTGCCGACGGCGGCGACTTCTTCACCGGGTTCATCACCAGCAACACCGAGAGCTTCCTGTGGATGCTGCTGTTCATGGCCGTCGTGTTCATCGTGGTGTCCCTGGGCGTGAAGGGCGGCATCGAGAAGGCCAACCTGGTCATGATGCCGGCGCTCATCATCATGGCCGTGGGCATTTCCATCTACACGCTCACCATGCCCGGCGCTCTTGAAGGCGCTCTGTACTACCTGGTGCCCGACTTCAGCAAGTTCTCTCCCGAACTGGTGATCGGCGCGCTCGGCCAGATGTTCTACAGTTTGTCGCTCGCCATGGGCATTATGATCACCTACGGCTCTTACCTGGACAAGAAGTCCAGCCTGACCTCGAGCGTCACGCGTATCGGCGGCTTCGATATCGGCGTGTCGTTCCTGGCCGGCCTCATGATCGTGCCCGCCGCGTTCGTGGCCATGGGCTCGGGCGAGGCCGTTGCGGAGAACTCCGGCCCGTCGCTTATGTTCGTCATCTTGCCCACCGTGTTCGCGGACATGGGCGGTGCTGCTACCATCATGGGCTTTCTGTTCTTCCTGCTGGTGCTGTTCGCGGCGCTGACCAGCGCTATTTCCCTTACCGAAACCTGCGTCTCCATCGTGCAGGACGGTGCCGGCTGGTCGCGCAAGAAGGCACTCATCACCGTTATCGGCGTGGTGGTCGCAGCGGGAATCTTCGTCAACTTGGGGTACAACGGCCTGTCGTTCATCGAGCCGTTGGGTCCGGGATCGAGCCTGCTCGACTTCTTCGACTTCATCTCCAACTCGGTGATCATGCCTATCGTGGCGCTTCTTACCTGCGTCTTCGTTGGCTGGATCATCAAGCCGAAGACCATCATCGACGAAGTGGAGCTGACCGGTCCGTTCAAGATCAAGAACGCCTGGGCGTTCATGATCAAGTACGTCGCGCCGGTGCTGGTGGTCGTCATCCTGGTGGCGTTCGTCGCTCAAACGTTCGGGCTGATCAAGTTCTAGCGTCGCTTTGCGTTCGCCTGTCGCATGTTTTCGAAGCGCCCCGCATCGTCGGGGCGCTTCGTGCGTTGAGGTGCGGCCTACCCGATCCGGCGGAGCGCCGGATCGGGTAGGCCGCACGAGGCGGCGGGCTGCCAGCCCGCACGGGCGCGCGCCGGAAAACATTGTCGCCCCAAACGGACGTTTTGGCGCCGAAAACCGTACGTTTGGGGCGACAATGCGGTCTGGCGGTGGCGTCCGGCGCGATCCGGCGCGGTCCGGCGCGGTCCGGCGCGGTCCGGTGCGCGAAGTTGCATGCGCTGATGGGTTTGCTGATAGGTTGCGTGGGGTCTGTACGCGCAGGCGCACGGACCCTTTTCATTTGCTATCATGGTTCGATACGTTTCAAACGCTTGAGAAGGATTACTCCATGTCATTGTCCATCGGTATCGTCGGCCTGCCGAACGTCGGCAAGTCCACGTTGTTCACCGCTCTTACCAACAAGGGCGGCCTTGCTGCTAACTATCCCTTCGCCACCATCGAGCCCAACGTGGGCGTGGTGCCCGTGCCCGACGCGCGCCTGGACGCGCTGGCCAATATCGACCATCCTACGCGCATCGTGCCCGCCACCATCGAGTTCGTGGACATCGCGGGCCTGGTGGCCGGCGCCAGCCAAGGCGAGGGCCTTGGCAACCAGTTCCTTGCGAACATCCGCGAAACGGACGCCATCTGCGAGGTCGTGCGCTTCTTCGGCGACCCCGACGTGGTGCACGTTGCGGGCAAGGTGGATCCGCACAGCGACGTGGATACCATCAAGACCGAGCTCATGCTGGCCGACATGGCCACCATCGAGAAAGTGCTGCCGCGCCTGGAGAAGGAAGCGAAGCGCGACAAGGACGGCGCCAAGAAGGTCGAAGTGGCCAAGAAGGTGCTCGCGGGCCTGGACGAGGGGCATCGCGCGCGCACGCTGGGGCTTGACGAGGACGAGCAGGCCGCCATTTACGATCTGCACCTACTGACCATGAAGCCCATGCTCTACATCGCCAACGTGGACGAGGATCAGCTGGACGCCGAACTGCCCGAGATCGACGGGTGCCGCCCCGTGCCGATCAGCGCGAAGGTGGAGGCGGACCTGGCCGAGCTGGATCCGGAGGAGGCGAAGGAGTACCTGGAGGCCATGGGCCTTGAGGAAAGCGGCCTGGCCCGTTTGGTGCGCGAAGCGTACAAGCTGCTGGGTTTGCAGTCGTACTTCACCACGGGCGTGCAGGAAACGCGCGCTTGGACTATCCCCATCGGCGCGAAGGCTCCGCAGGCCGCGGGCGTCATCCATACCGATTTCGAGCGCGGCTTCATCAAGGCCGAAACGGCCTCGTACGAGGACTACGTGGGCCTGGGCGGCGAAAAGGGCTGTCGCGACGCCGGCAAGCTGCGCCAAGAAGGCAAGGAGTACGTCGTCCAGGACGGCGACGTCATGCACTTCAAGTTCAACGTGTAAGCAGCGCGATGATGCGATAAGCTGCATAACAGCCTTTCGTCAGGCGTTATGCAGCTTTTTTATTGGGGGAACGTGCGGAGGACGAACATGCAGACGAGCGAAAAGTTGGCACCGCTGGGCTTCGGGTTCATGCGGCTGCCGGAAACGGAACTTTCGGACGGGTCGAAGGAGATCGACATCGAGCAGGTCAAGGAGATGGTCGACCTGTTCATGGATGCGGGCTTCACGTACTTCGATACGGCGCGCGGCTACCATGGCGGCAGATCCGAGGCTGCGTTGCGCGCGGCGCTCGTCGAGCGCTATCCGCGCGAATCGTTCCAGATCGCCACGAAGCTGCCGGCGTGGCTGGCGAAGGATGCCGATCATGCGCGCGCCATGTTCGACAAGTCCTTGCGCGAAACCGGCGCGGGCTACTTCGATTACTTTCTGCTGCACAACCTGGGGGAGGATCGCACCGCCCAGTTCGACGAGTACGGTCTGTGGGACTTTCTTGCGCGGAAGAAGGAAGAGGGCCTGATTCGCAATCTGGGCTTCTCCATTCATGACAAAGCCGACGTGCTCGAAGAGGTTCTGGCCGCTCATCCGAACATGGATTTCGTGCAGGTGCAGATCAACTACGCCGATTGGGAAAGCCCGACCATCGAATCGCGCAAGTGCTACGAGGTTGCGCGCGCCCATGGCCTGCCCGTGGTGGTGATGGAGCCCATCAAGGGCGGATCGCTCGTGAAGCTTCCCGATGCGGCGGCAAACCTGCTGAGCGCGGCGCAGCCCGACGCGTCC
This sequence comes from Paraeggerthella sp. LCP19S3_G8, assembly GCF_052119225.1. NCBI lineage: Bacteria > Bacillati > Actinomycetota > Coriobacteriia > Eggerthellales > Eggerthellaceae > Paraeggerthella > Paraeggerthella sp. LCP19S3_G8. The sequence continues at coordinate 96,530 of NZ_JBQKFQ010000009.1, read as the reverse complement.
CTGGCCTCGTGGGCATTGCGCTTCGCCGCGTCGCTGCCGGGCGTGGTTTCCGTTCTGTCCGGCATGTCCACTCCCGATCAGGTGCGGGAGAACGTGCGGATCATGCGCGACGCCCGGCCGATGGCCAGCGAGGAGCGCGCGCTGCTCGATCAGGTGCGGGCTATTCTGGACGGCATCTCCACGGTGCCCTGCACGGATTGCCGGTACTGCCTGAAGAACTGCCCGCAGGACGTGCGCATTCCGGCGGCGCTCGCGTCGCTCAACATCCTGGCGCTTTACCATGACGAGTTCCGCGCCCAGGAAAACTACGATTGGAACGTGTCGGACGGCCTCGCGTCGTCGTGCATTGCGTGCGGCGCGTGCGAAGACGTGTGCCCGCAGCATATCCCCATCGTCGAGGAACTGGCGCGCGCGGCAGAGCTGTTCGAGCGCTAAAGGAGGAGCATGGCAGCGTACGACAACGAAAGCGCGTACGATAACGAGAGCGCTCGCCGCGACGGACCCGTTGTCGTCGGGCCCGGGCAGCAGGCGGGCGTCGAGCCTTTGGAGGATTTTTTCGCGCGCACGCCGCGCGTAGCGGTGGCGTTTTCGGGCGGGTGCGATTCCTCGTATTTGCTTGCCGCCGCATTGCGGGCCGGGTGCCAGGTGAAAGCGTACGGCGTGCGCACGGCGTTTCAGCCTGCGTTCGAGGTCGAGGACGCGCTTCGCTTGGCAGGCCAGCTCGGAGCCGATTTCGAGCTGATAGACGCCGACGTCCTGTCGCACGCCGACATCTGCGAAAACGCGCCTGATCGCTGCTATCGATGCAAGACGTTCATCTTCTCGACCATTCTCGAGCGCATGGCGCGCGACGGGTACGAGGTGCTGGTCGACGGCACGAACACCACCGATGATCCGGCGAACCGCCCCGGCTTCCGGGCGCTTGCGGAGCTGGGCGTGATCTCGCCCCTGCGTCGCGGCGGGTTGTCGAAAGACGACGTGCGCGCCGCCTCGCGGGAGCTTGGCCTGTTCACCGCCGACAAGCCGAGCTTTTCGTGCCTGGCCGTGCACGTGCCGAAAGGCGAGGCGTTGACGGCGGATTCCCTGCTGCGGGCTGCCGAGACGTCGGGTGCCGCCCGAATCATGGCCGACCGCCGCTCCGGGGCGAGCATGGAACGCATTTTGGAGACCGAGCGCTTGACCTTGCGAAAAATGGGCGAAGGCGATTTGGACGCGCTTCGGATCATCTTGCAGGACCCCGATGTCATGTATGCCTACGAAGGCCCCTTCGATGAGACTGGCGTGCGGGAGTGGCTCGATCGGCAGACGGCGCGCTATCGTACCGATGGTTTCGGGCTTTGGGCCGTGGTGCTCAAGGAGACGGATCGCATGATCGGACAGTGCGGGGTCACGTTGCAGGAATATCGAGACGCCCAGTTCATGGAGGTGGGCTACCTGTTCATGAAAGCGTTCTGGCATCGGGGGTACGCGACCGAGGCAGCCATTGCTTGTCGCGACTACGCCTTCGACGCCTTGGGTGCTCGCGAGGTGTATTCTTTGATTCGCGACACGAATGAACCGTCGCAGGCGGTTGCTCGCCGAAACGGCATGACCCCGCGTGCAACGGTGGTGAAGCACTACCGCGGGGTGCGCATGCCCCATGTGGCGTTTTCCATCACGAGGGAAGAGCGCGATGCTTTGGCCGACCGCCGTGCCTCGCAGTAGCTGCGGCGCTTTCTCCGGCGTTGCTCCAGGCGTATACTGAGCGGATCGATTCAAACAGACGAGGATGCGGCGCATGCGCGCCGTGGGAGGCGGCGCGCTATGGCATACGTGTTCACGCACGCAACGGTGCTCGACGGCACGGAGGGTATGGCTCCCTTGCCGAACATGACAGTGGTCGTGGACGACGCCGGGTGCATCGACAAGGTGGGACCCGCAGCCAGCACGGTGCCGCCTGCGGGCGCGGAGGAAATCGACCTGGCCGGCGCGTACCTCATGCCCGGCCTGATCAACGCGCATGTGCATCTGTGCGGGTCGGGCAAGCCGCTGAGCGCGGGCGGCGCGGGTCGCCTCATAGACGGCGTGGTGGGAAACCCGGTGGGCAGGTGGGCGCTTCGCCACGTCCTGCGAAGCCACGCGCAGCAGCAGCTGGCAAGCGGCGTGACCACGGTGCGCTCGGTGGGCGATCCGGGGTTCGCCGACGTGGAGGTGCGCGACGCCATCAACGCAGGCGCGTTCCCGGGGCCGCGGCTGCTTGCGTCCGGCGTGGGCGTTACCGTGCCGGGCGGTCACGGCGCGGGCTTGTTCGCCCACGTGGCGAGCACGCCCGAGCAGGCGCGCGAGATCGTTCGCACGTGCTTCGCGCACGCGTGCGACCACGTGAAGCTGTTCATCACGGGCGGCGTGTTCGACGCGGAGGTCGAAGGGGAGCCGGGCGTGCTGCGCATGCCGCCCGACATCGCCCGCGCGGCTGTGGACGAGGCTCACAAGCTGGGCATGCGCACCGCCGCGCACATCGAGAGCGCCGAAGGCGTGCGCGTGGGCCTGGAGGCGGGGGTGGACACCATCGAGCATGGCGCCGAGCTGGATGACGAGCTGATCGCCCTGTTCAAGCGCAACGGCGCTGGACGCGCATCTTCGCTTACCTGCACCGTATCTCCGGCGCTGCCGTTCGTGAAACTCTCGCCCGAAAAGACGAAATCGACCGAGGTCCAAAAGGTGAACGGCCGCATCGTTTACGAGGGTATCGTGCGCGCCGCCCAGCAGGCATTGGAGGCCGGCATCCCCGTGGGTTTGGGGACCGATTCGTCGTGCCCGTACATCACGCACTACGACATGTGGCGCGAGGTGGTGTACTTCGAGCGCATCGTAGGCGCTTCGCGGCAGACGGCGTTGCACGTTGCCACGCTGGGAAACGCGCGCATTCTGGGCCTGGGCGACGAGACCGGCTCGATCGAGCTCGGCAAGTCGGCCGACCTTATCGTGCTCGACCGCAATCCTCTTGAAAACCTGGAGGCGCTGCGGGATGTGCGCATGGTCATGGTTCGCGGCGCGCTCGACCGCCATCCGCGCGTGAAGCGCCTTTCGCAGCTGGATGCGGAACTGGACGGCTTTCTGCCGAAGGCGCAGGCGTAGCTTCCCGCACGTCGCCCTGCATGTGCGGGACGGCGTGCAGGGCTTCGCTCAGACGGCGCTGGCTACATAGAAGGATTCGTCTCCGTCGTAGCGCACGGCGTAGGGGTGGACGCCGTCGTCGTAGGCGAACACCGTGCAGCCCACGCGTTCCTGCGAATCGGTCCAGGCGCTGGCAACCTCGATCTGATCGCCGACCAGCGCAGGGTCTGCGGCCAGGGGAAGGCCGTCTTCGCCGGAGGCTATGCGCAGCTGCAATCCGTCGGACAGGACGACGTTCAGGTGGGGAGCGGCGTTCGCTGCAGGTCCGGCGCCGGTTTCGGGGGTCGGGACCGCATCGGCGCTGCGGGCGGCTTCGGCGCTCGACATGCTCGTTGCGCCGCCCTCGTTCGGCGCGGCGGCCTGCATGCCTTGCTGAGCCGTGCCGCTTACGCCCAGGGCGATTCCGCCGATTCCCACGGCAAGCACCAGGCAGGCCGCCGCAGGAACCGACACGTTCCAGACGCGCCTTGCCTTGCGGTACGATTCGGTGTTCGCTCCGTTTTTGCCGAGCACCACCGTTGCGGGGACGAATGCTCTGCCTGACGCGTCGCAGTCTTCCAGGTCGGAATGGGGCTCGCCGTCCACGTATTCGTGTTCGCGTTCGCTCTCGTCTTCGTCTTCGGGTGCTTCGCGGGCTGAGACGATGACTTCCAGCATGCGCTCTTCGACTTCGGCGCTCGGGGCCATCCGATCGAATGCGCGGAACAGGGCATCGTCCAACGCGGCATCGGGCTTGTCGGTTGACTCGTCAAGGCGCTCGTCATCGTTCATTCCGCTCACCTCCCAACAGGGTCTTGAGCAGCGCGCGGGCTTCGCTCAAGTGGCTGCGCACCGTGGAAGCCGGCGTGCCGGTGATCTCGGCGATCTCGGCAGTGCGGTATCCTTCGTAATAATGTAAGTACACGCAGGTCTTGTACTTTTCCGGCAGATCGAGCACCACGCGAAGCGTTTCGTCGCTTTCGGCATGGGCGCGGTCGTCCGGCATGTCTTCGGGAAGCTCTGCCAAGCGCTTTCGCGCCGCGCTTTTCAATATGTCGCGGCAGTGGTTCTGGGCGCACACGATGAGCCAAGCTTTCTCGTGCTCGTCGTCGTTGAACGTGCGGGGCTTGTCGAGCAGCTTGAGGAACACGGTTTGCGTCGCGTCTTCGGCGTCGGCGGAGCTGCCCAGGTACGAATAGCACAGGCGGTAGACCGTCTTCGCATGGCGGTGAAACACCGCGGCTATGTCGAGCTCGTTCGTCAGAGCTGTTTCCTTTCTGAATCTAACACGACGGGAACAAGGATTATGTCGGGATGGGATGCGATGTATCCAGTATAGCGGCAACCATGCGGTTTTCGACGATCGCCGTGCACCTGTTCTGCGGTCGGCGGAACCTGTAGAAACGATTCCGAGAACCGTCCGAAGGGGAGCGCCTTGCGGTAAGATTCTCCAAGGGCCGCATTCTTCGATGCTCTTGTTGCAGCTGCGCGCCCGTCCGCTTGCCGTCCAAGGAGGATGTTTCGAACATGATGCACGCAGCCGCCGCGCAAACGGCGCTCAAAAGCCATTTTGGGTACGAGTCGTTTCGGCCGGGGCAGCAGGGCGTCGTGGACGCCGTCCTATCCGGGCGCGACGCGCTTGCGGTCATGCCGACGGGCGCGGGAAAATCGGTGTGCTACCAGGTGCCGGGCATCGTGCTGGGCGGATTGACCCTGGTGGTAAGCCCGCTCGTGTCGCTCATGGGCGATCAGGTGCGCGCCCTTGTCGAGGCGGGAGTTCGGGGCGCGTACCTCAACTCCACGCTTACGCCGGGCCAGCAGGCAACCGTGCTGCGCCGCGCGCTCGAGGGCGCGTACCAAATCATGTACGTCGCGCCCGAGCGCTTGTCCGATCCCCGTTTCGTCGAGTTCGCGCGCGAGGCCCACATCCCGCTCGTTGCGGTGGACGAGGCTCACTGCGTGTCGCAATGGGGGCAGGACTTCCGCCCGTCGTATCTGACCGTGGGCGATTTCATCGCCCAGCTGCCGCAGCGGCCCGTTGTGGCGGCGTTCACCGCTACGGCTACGGCGCGCGTTCGCGCCGACATCGCGCGGCTGCTCGATCTACGCGATCCGTACGAGGAGGTAACCGGGTTCGATCGACCGAACCTTTCGTTTGGCGTGGAACGTTTGGAGCCGAAGCGCAAGCTTGCGCGCATCGCGGCGTACGTGCTCGATCACCCCTTGGACAGCGGCATCGTGTACTGCTCCACGCGCAAGGACGTGGACAAGGTGCATGCGGCCCTTCTTGAAGCCGGCGTGCGCGCCGTTCGCTATCACGCGGGGATGCCCGCGGCGGCCCGTGCCGAAAGCCAGCGCGCGTTCATCGTCGACGACGCGCCCGTGATGGTGGCCACCAACGCCTTCGGCATGGGCATCGACAAGTCGAACGTGCGCTACGTTATTCACCACAACATGCCCGGCAGCATCGAAGCGTACTATCAGGAAGCCGGCCGCGCCGGTCGCGACGGGGAGCCTTCCGAATGCCTGTTGTTCTGGAGCGACGGCGACGTGTCCACGTGCCGCTTTTTCATCGAGCAGGAATCGGGAAACAAGGAGCTTGCCCCGGAGGAGGCGGAAGCCGTGCGCGCCAGTCGACGCCGCTTGCTCGAGGCCATGTGCGGGTACTGCCATACCACCGACTGCCTGCGCGCGTACATCCTGCGCTATTTCGGGGAGCAATCGTCGCAGGTTGTTCGTAACGTCAGCGAGGAGGGTCCTGGTGCTGAAGATTGCGGGGAAAGCCCGACGAAGCGGCCTTCGGGCCGTGAGGAGGGCTTGGAGCCGCAAGATTCGGCGCCAGAGCCCTCCGTAGCGTCGAGTTCTTCCGACTGCCGGCAGGCAGTCGGAGCCTGCTGCTCGAATTGCGCCGGCGCTTTCGAAGCCGTGGACGTGACCGCCACCGCGCGGGCCGTCATGCGTTGCGTGCAAGAGCTGCGCGGGCGTTTCGGCAAGGGTATGGTCGTTGACGTTCTGCGCGGATCGAAGGTGGCGAAAGTGCTCGAGATGCACCTGGACGAGGCTGCCAGCTACGGCACCGTGGATGCATCGGTTGCCCAGGTCAAAGAGATCATCGAGCTGTTGGCGGCGGGAGGGTACCTGTCCATCACCGAAGGTTCCTATCCCACGGTCGGCTTGGGGCCGCGAGCGCGCGAGGCGGCGGAGGACGGCTTCTCGCTGACCATGAAGCGCGTATCCTGCAAGTCCGAGCGAAGCCAAGGTCGAAGCGCGGCCGGCCGTGCGTTCGGATCGTCGGGCTCGTCGGCGCTCGGCGAGGTCGATTCGAGCTTGTTCGAACGTTTGCGCGCGTTGCGCAAGCGCTTGGCCGACGAAGCTGGCAAGCCTCCGTACATCGTGTTCTCCGATGCCGCGCTGCGCGACATGTGCGTCAAGAAGCCTGCGAACGACGAGGAGTTCCTTGAGGTCAGCGGCGTGGGCGCCACGAAGCTTGCCCGCTATGGCCAGGCGTTTCTGGCCGAGATCGCCGCTTGGGAGCGCGGAGAAGAGTAGGCTCTTTTCGGGCGGGGAGGAAAGCGGCTTGACGTTGCTCGGTCGGGCTCGCTTGCCAAGATGCGCGCGCCGCCGATCGGGCGCGTTCTCAGCGAAACAGGGTCATATTTCTGCGAATTAGGAAGCAAGCTCGACAAGCCTGCGCTTTTATAATAAAAGCGAGGTCCGCCCTGTCCGATTCGTTGAAACGAGACCGCCATGCGATACGCGCCCGCCCCGTTTTTGGATGCCGTGCACGACCCGCTTTCTTCAGGGGAGGTGAAGCGGCTTGCAAGACAGCGCTCGTTCGCGGCGCTTGCAGCGTTTTTCGCGGCATGGTGCTTGATGCTCGCCCTTGCCCTGCTTCCGTCGCCTGCGTATGCGGAAAACGTCGGTGCTGATCAAGATTCGGGAGCATCCCCGCGCGTCGAAGGGTCGTTCGATGCTCAGTCCTACGCTTCGGGGGAGCGCGCTCGGGTTACGTTCAAGGCGGAAAACTCCACGCATGCTACATGGTCTGACGTTCGTTTGGAGGCCAGCCTGCCCAGCAACGTGCGCTTGGCGGATGCGACTGCTTCCCTTGCGGCCTCGAAGCAGAGCGTGGCTCCAGGAGAATCGATCGACATGTCGTTTGACGTGGTATTTCGCTCGATGACGGGTACGCGCCTGGTCTCGACGGGCGATAGCGGAGCCGCCTCGCTTGCACTGGCGGCGTGCGTGGTTGCATTCGCGGTGCTGGCGTGCGCGACGTTTTCTCGCAAGGGCGGACGACGCTCCCGAGCTCGTGGCGGCATGTCGATTCTGGTCGTCGTCGCCTTGACGGCGGGGCTCGCGCCGCAGGTGCCCGGCATCGCGCACGCTGACGAAGCGTCTTCGCTTCAGGTAAGCGGATCCGCGGTATGCGCATCTTTGCAAACGACGATTCCCGCCACGCTGACCGTCGGGTCGGCTGCGGTTCCCGCCAGCGCGAAGATAGCGACGGTGCAGGTTGCCGACAGCCAGGCCGTTTCCGCCAACGCGCGTTTCACGCAGGTGGACGTGGTTTCCGACACGCCGTTTTCCGAAGCGCTTTCCGCCAGCGCGCTTTCCTTGTCCGACGCGTTCGAGGGATCGTCGGTTTCTGCCGTGACCCTGACCGGTCCTAACGCGGCTACCGTGCGCATCGACGGCGATCCCGGCTCCCCTGGGACCGATGGCGTCATCGCCTTCTCCCGCGAAGCGTTTGCGGACGCATCCTCGGTGTCTGCGGCGTACGTGTCGATTGAAAGCCCGCGCGTTGCCTTGGACATGGCATCCGCTTCGTACGAACGCGAGGTGTTCGGAATTTCCCTGTTCGTGGAAAACGGGAAGCTTGATTCCGGTGCAACGAAGGACATGATCCGGTTCGACGACGACCGCATACGGGTCGAAGGCTTCTCGGTCGATGCGGCTGACGCGCATAAGGGCTTGCTCGAGATCTCCGTGCAGGCTGGCTCGCCGGAAGAGCAGTTCGAGGTTCTGACGGCGGCGCTCGACGCTTTCGAACCGGCTGCGTTTCGTATGGACCCCCGCCTGTTGGTGGGCGAGCCCGACCTGGCTCGCGCGTATGCGCCGGCCGACGATCGACTGGTTGGTGCGGCCGATGCCGTCGACGCCGTGCCGTACGGCACCGTGGACGTGACGGGCGTGGCTATTGGCGACGTCGGTCCGGCTGAAGTGGCTGCAACCGTGCAGCTGGGTGCCGTCGGCGGCTCGCTGGCCCTGTCGGATGCAAGCCAGATTCTGCTCCCCGAAGGCCTGGGGCTGTCCGTGGAAAGCAAGCTGGGAAGCGACTGGTTCTCGCTGAAGATGTCCATCGACGCGGAAACGGCCCAAGGGTGGCTGAACGGCTATCGCGAGCTTCTGTCCCCGCAGGTCGAAGGGCAGCCGGCCGAAGCTGATCTCGCTGCGCCGGTCGATCCTGCGGTCGAAGACGAGGCTCGCCAGCTGTTCATGGACGACGTGGAATCCGTTTTGGCCTCCCTGCAATTCGAGCTTGCCGAGGGCGTCGTGCTCAACAAACTCGGCATAGCGCAGGGGCCCCATACGGTGTCGTGCGTCCCCGTCGCGGCGGAAGGCGAGGTCGGGTCTGCCGCGGGCGATGCCAAAACGGCGTTCGAAACGCTCGAGGCCATCGCGAACGCCATCGGAAGCTTCTGCCAGCAGGACAAGGCGTCCATCGGCAACGGCATAGCGTCTTTGCTGGGCATGATCGCCAACTTGATCGACGGCAACCCCGGCCCCAGCTTGCAGGACATCTACGACGAGTTGCAGCTGATGAAGGGACAGCTTACGCGCTTGGAGACAAGCGTGGATACTCTTGCCGTGAAACTGAACGCCGTGGACAAGCGCGCGGGCTACTTGTCGAAATGGCACGTGGTGAAGGGTCATCTGGACTCCTTGAAAAGCTACGAAGATCTCTATTCCAGGCTGATGGACAAGCTTGAGAAGTCTGATGCCGGCGCGACCTACGACGACCTGAGCGCAGCGAACAAGAAAATGCTCAAGTCGTTTGCGAATGCGGTCGACAAGAAGGATCGCCTGATGAGCACGACGGTCGTGGCCGAAACGCTGGCTTTGGGCAGCATGCTCGAGGGCTTGGGCTCCGATGCGGTGGGCGAGTACAACTCGTGGATCGAGACGTACTACAACTGGGACCCCGAGACGTTCGTTTCGAAATCGGAGTACATGGAAAGCCTGTTCACGGCCTACGTGTACGGCTACGGCGTGTCCATGGCCTACTTGAACACCATGGATGCCATCGACGACGACGACTTTTTCGGTCCCGGTGAAGGAAGCATATACCAGGACTCCATCAAGCAGCTGAAGAGCCAGGCGGACACGGTGGTCAAGAAGCTGTATGGCACCGTGGCTTACGACACCTTCAACGAAAAGACGTACCTGAGGGAGAAATCAGCGTATCGTCTGGCTACGGAGCCGCGGTCTGACGGACGCATTCGCTGCTTGCTCAACGATACCGCCTACGGAACCGATCTGTTGATGAAGACCATCTACCAGGGTGCGCCTTCCAACTTCTCCGACAGCGTCGAGAAGGACGACATCCACCTGTACAAGCATTCGGGCAGCATCACGCTCGCCCAGTGGCAGCAGATGTGGAAGAACCTGCCGCAGGTGCGCGGTGCTCGGAACTTCGAGAAGGTCCAGAGCGTTTACGACGAGCTGCGTGCTCTTGGGTTCGACGACGGCACTCGATTGATTCGCGGGGACTACCAGTACGGGGAATTCGGAGAATGGCATAGTGCGGAAACCACCTGGTACTGGTCGCAGTACAAACCTTATCTGGTTGCCGTAAACGACGCTGCCTATAACAAGATTTACGACCAAGCCGGCGCGGAGCATAATCGTACGACCACGCTCGATGCCTTCAACCTGATGACGGGCAGGGTGGAGACCCATCAGGCAAGCTGGCATCATGAGGTGTACCTGGTGTTCCCGGTTTGGTGGGGCTACCGTCATCATCTGTACCCCATCGTCGCCGTTCCGTAAGCGCAGCGGCAACGCGGTTCGCTTTCGGCGCTCGATCGGCTGTGTCGGTCGAGCGCCGACTGTTGCCGCCCCGTCATGCATCCGCCATGCTGCGGCGATGTTCGCGCGCTATGATGAGCGAAACCCTCGACTGAAGGAGTTCGCCATGGTCAACGTCGTCAAGAGCGCGAGCATGGGCTCGGGCGAGCACGGATGGTTGCACAGCAGGTTCCACTTCTCGTTTGCCGAGTACTACAATCCCGACAACATGCGGTTCGGGGCGCTGCGCGTGCTCAACGACGACGTGTTCGACGCGTACGGCGGCTTCGACACCCACCCTCACGACAACATGGAGATACTCAGCTACGTGGTGCGGGGCGAGCTCACGCACCGGGACAGCCTGGGCAACGGGAACCGCTTGGGTCGTGGCGACGTGCAGTACATGAGCGCCGGCACGGGAATCCTGCACAGCGAATTCAACAAGACCGAGCACCCTTTGCGGTTCTTGCAGATATGGATTACGCCCGATGAGCAGAACCTCGATCCCGATTACGGGGATCGTCGCTTCGCCTGGGAGGATCGCGTGGGCACGTGGCTTCTTGTGGCGTCGGGGTCGCAGGACGGTCCCATTCGAGTGCACCAGGACGTGCGCATTTCGGTTTCCGCAATAGGCGAGGGCGAGGAGCTGCGCTACGACCTCGAGCCCGGTCGCCAGGCGTACCTCGTGCAGATCGAAGGCGAGGGCACGGTGAACGGATTCTCGCTTGAAGAGGGCGATGCCGCCGAGATCACCGCGGAGCGCGAGGTGGTCGTGCGGGCCATCGAGCCGTCGCATTACATCCTGCTCGATCTTGCAGCCGAGTAGGGGCGCCTGCTTGCTGTGCGGAGGAGGCCCGCAGCGGTTGCCGCGGGCCTCCTCCATGCTTTCGCGCAGGGGTTTTAGAGGGTCGGAGCCGCAGGCGCTTCGGGAGCCTTCGGTGCTTCGGGCGCTTCCGGGAAGGATGGCGGGTTCGAGGCGCTGCTTTCGCTGCCGCTCGCGCCGCCGCCGGAGAACGTGAGCGTCACGTCGCCGCTCGTCGTGTGGGCGCTCACGTGGCGCGAAGCCGTGGCGCTGCCCGCCGGAGCGTGCACGCTGCCGCTCGCCGACGAGGCTTCGATGGCGTACTCGCGATCCGATCCGACGAACGAGGCGCTTACGCTGCCGCTCACGGCATCGAACTTCGCGTCGACGGCGGACACGTTCGTTGCCAGGATGTCGCCGCTGCCTATATGCGCGTCGAGGGCGAGGGTGCTCACGCCCCGCAGCAGTTGGCTGCCGCTCGTGGTGTCGAGCTTCACGATTTCGGACGCCTCGATGTCGGAGAGATCCACGTTGCCGCTCATCGTGGTGGCGTTCAGCTGCGAGCACCGAGCGTTCGATATCAGCACGTTGCCGCTGGCCGTGCTCGTCGTGATGTCGTTGGCGACGAGGCGGGCGAGCTTGACGTCGCCGCTCGCGGTCTTCGCTGTGACGGAATCCAAGCCGTCCAGGCTCGTCATGTCCATGCTGCCGCTCATAAGGTCGACGTCGAGCGTGCCGACGTAGCTGCGCGGAACCTTTACGACGGTGGTATGGTCCTCGAACGATCCGATCATCATGATGCCGATGTACGATTCTCGCGACCCCTTGACGGTGATGGTGACGCCGTCGTCCGTCACGTCGAAGCGCTTCTGTTCGTTCGTCCAGCACGTCACCTCGATGGCGTCGCCGTCGGTCGGCTCGATGCGCACGTTTTCACCCGCGTCGCGCAGGACGATGGCGGTATGGGGGTTTTCCGTTTCGGGGTCGAACGTCTTCGTGGCGGGGGTCCAGTCGCGGGACTCGGTCGAGAGGTTTACCGGGTCGAACCCGGCTGCCGCGAACGCGCCGAAGGAGATGGCGCAGCCGCTGACGACGAGGGTCGTTGCCACGATGAGCAACGTCTTCTTACCTTTGGACATGGGTTGCTCCTTCCGGTGCGGTCGGGTTGGCGTCGTTGTGCTGCAGCTTGATGAACAGGCTCTTTACCCAGCGGGCGAACGTGTGGGTGAGCCTGATGAGGCCCTTGCTGGCAGCGAGGACGCCGAACCAGGAGAACAGCCCTATGCCGGTGCCGGCAAGCCCGCAGCCGAAGATCCAGGCGCCCGAGATCGGGTATCCGGTGGTCGCGCACCAGGCGAGGCCGAACGCACCGATGGGCGCGCACAGCAGCAGTGCGATCACGGCGGCCCATAGCGCCACGACGACGCTCCAAATGGCCAGGTAGATGGAGAGCACCGTGATAGCGAACGCCAGCGCCAGCGTCACCCAGATGGGGGAGAACACGGCCAGCAGCACGATGTTGAGCGTGCGGCTGCCGGTGTTCGCCTTGGCGATGGCCTTCGGAATGGGCGGCGTTTCGGCGATGATCTGCGCTGCGATCGCGTCGACGGAGCCAAGCGCGGCTACGGCTTCGTGTTCGGTCATGCCGTCTTCGATCCTATCCTCGATGGCCTCCGTGTAAAAGTTGATCGACTGCTCCACTTCGTATGACGGCAGTTTGCCCAATGCTCGCCGCAGCTCGCGTGCGAATTCTGATTTGTTCATCGGTTTGCACCTCGTTTTACGTAGTCGTAGACGTTCATGACGTCATCCCATTCGTCCAGGAAGGTGTTCAGGTAGGCGGTGCCCTCCGGCGTGATCCGGTAGTACTTGCGCAAGCGCCCGTTGTGCTCGACTGCGTACACGGTCAGATATCCCGCTGCTTCCAATCGTTTGAGCAGGGGATACAGCGTCGATTCCGTGAGGTGTAGGCTTTCGGGAACGTCTTTGACTATCTGGTACCCGTAGGAATCCTGCCGATTGATCGACGCGAGCACGCAAACGTCGAGGAAGCCTCGCTTCAGTTGTGCATCCATTCGTATACCTCCTTTCGCCTTATACTATATGATACATAGTATAAGGCGTCAAGTGGTATGGAGGGCGTGTCGGAGCCGCTTTGTCCGGTGTCGGGGAGCGCGCTCGCCGGTATCGAGTCCCGTCCTTCGCCTTATCGGCGTCTTTTTCGCTGTCAATCGCCGCGGGAGCCGCGTCTCGGCGTGGGCGGGCGGGGCTTCCGCGGCGATTGGGTCTACGGATTTCATCCTCAAGCGAAGATGGTTCTTGAGAGCCTGGGCGCGAATCAAGCTTGCGATGCGCACTTTTGCCCTCAATGTTGCGCTCGGCTTGGTACGCCCCGATCCCGCCCCTGTGCGACCAGGTAAAATGTCCGCGGGGGTGCACGCTTCCAAGGGAGGGCGCGTCCAATGCGCGAACCATGCGCAACATTGAGGGCAAAACCGTGCAGAAAGCGTGACCATGGGCAGCGTCTGCACCCGCGCCCTTCACGCACGTCCCTTGCGCCCGCGCGTCTCCGCATGCCCCGCGCAGCCAAGAAATATCCAAGCGCATAGGGCGTATTTCGCCGCAGGGGCTGCGGGTTTGCTATTATGGTTCGGTTATGGTTTCACCTCTTCCACCCCCGTTGCCGCAAAGCGCGCGACGCGGGTGAAAACGAGAGAAGGAAAGAGCAAGCCCTATGACCCAGCATTTGACCGAACGCGACGTCCGCGACATCGCGGAGTACGCGCGCATCGGGCTTTCCGGCGACGAGGTGGCGCAGATGACCGTCGACCTCAACGCCATCGTGGACAGCCTGAAGCCCATCACCGAATACGACCTTTCCGGGGTCGAGCCCACCTTCCATCCCATCGGCGGCTTGTCCAACGTCATGCGCGAGGATGCCGAAGAGCCCGGCTTCTCGCAAGAGGTCGCGCTTGAGAACGCGCCCAAGCAGCAGGACGGCAGCTTCCTCATCCCGTCCATTTTGGGCGAAGGAGGCGATCGCTGATGACGCAAGCAAGCAACGTGTTCACCTGCATGAGCGTGCGCGCCATTCGGGAAGGTCTTGCCGCGAAGGAGTTCTCGGCGCGCGAGATCGCCGAGGCGTCGCTCGCTCGCGTGCGCGCGCTCGACGGCGCCACGCATGCGTACCTTGAAACCACGCAGCAGCTGGCCTTCGAGCAAGCCTCGAAAGTGGACGCCGCCGTGGCGGCCGGCAATCTGGCTGCGGCCGGCCCCCTCGCGGGCGTGCCGGTGGCGTTCAAGGACAACATGAACCTGGCGGGCACGCACACCACGTGCTCCTCGCGCATGCTGGCCAACTACGTGTCCCCGTACACCGCCACGTGCGCCGCGCGCACCATCGAAGCCGGCGGCATCCCGCTTGGCAAGCTCAACATGGACGAGTTCGCGTTCGGCTCCTCCACGGAGACCAGCGCATTCGGCGCCACCAAGAACCCCTGGGACCTCTCCCGCGTGCCGGGCGGCTCTTCGGGCGGAAGCGCGTCGGCCGTGGCTGCGGGCCTGGCCACCATCTCGCTCGGCAGCGACACGGGCGGCTCCATCCGCCAGCCCGGCAGCTTCTGCGGCATCGTGGCCGTCAAGCCCACGTACGGCGTGGTCTCGCGCTACGGCGTGGTGGCGTTCGGCAGCTCGCTCGACCAGGTAGGGCCGTTCGCGCGCTCGGTCGAGGACGCGGCGTACGCGCTGAACGCCATTTCCGGCCGCGACGCGCTCGACTGCACCAGCCAGGACGTGCGCACGGACTTCACCGCGAATCTGGCGGAGGGCGTGCGCGGCATGAAGATCGGCATCGTGCCGGCGTTCATGGACGCGCAGGGCTTGACGTCGGAAGTGAAGGCGAAGGTCGAGGAAGCGGCCGATCATCTGCGCGCGCTGGGCGCCGAGCTGATCGAGGTGGACCTGCCCAACGCGCAGGCCGCCATGAGCGCGTACTACGTGCTGGGCCCGTGCGAGGCGTTCAGCAACCTGGCGCGTTTCGATTCGGTGCGCTATGGCTACTGCGACCCGGACCATAAAGACCTGGGTGGCCAGTACGAGGCCAGCCGCGCGAAGGGCTTCGGTCCGGAAGCGCGCCGCCGCATCATGCTGGGCAGCTACTTGCTGTCCGCGGGCGTGTACGAGCAGTACTACTACCCGGCGCAGCAGGTCCGCACGCTCATCACGCAGGATTACGCACGCGCCTACGAGCAGGTCGATTGCATTCTCTCGCCTGTTGCCCCGCGCACGGCGTTCACGTTCGGCGAGGTGTCGGACCCCACGGAGATGTACCTGTCCGACATGTTCACCATCTCCATCAACATCGCCGGCAACGGCGGCATGAGCCTGCCGGTGGGGCTGGGCGCCGAAACGGGCCTGCCCGTCGGCGTGCAGTTGATCGCGCCGCCGTTCAAGGACGAGAACATGCTGCGCGTGGCCGCCGCGCTCGAAACGGTGTACGGGCCGGCTCCCGTGGCGCCGGACTTTACGGGCGAGGCTCCGGCTATCAAGACCGCTCCCGCGACCATCCCCGACGCCGCCGATGCGGTTCCGGGCGTCGATCTGCCGGGTTTGCTAACGGAGAAGGGCGCTGCCGACGGCGCTCCCTCGCAGGTGGAAAGGGCAGGTGAGTAGCCATGCGCAAGCTTGAAGAGGTCCTGCAGGATTGGGAGGCCGTCATCGGCCTTGAGATCCATGCCGAGCTCACCACGCTCGACACCAAGATGTTCTGCGGCTGCAAGCTGGAGTTCGGCGCCGAGCCGAACACCCACACGTGTCCCGTGTGCCTGGGGCTTCCCGGGGCGTTGCCGGTTCCCAACCGCTCCGCCATCGAGTCCATCGTGCTGGCGGGCCTGGCTACGAACTGCGACATCGAGAAGCACTCGATGTTCTACCGCAAGACGTACATGTACCCCGACATGTCCAAGAACTTCCAGACCACGCAGGGCCCCGTGGCCTTCTGCATGCGCGGGCATTTGGATTTGGACGTGGACGGCCCGGCTGCGAAGGAGCGCATCGACCTGGACGGGCTCGAGGTGGGCGAGAGCCGCGGCAACGTGACGCGCACGGCCGACGGTTACACCGCGCACGTGGGCATCACGCGCATCCACATGGAAGAGGACGCGGGCAAGATGGTGCACGTGGGCGGCGGCGAGGGCCGCATCGCCGGCGCTACGCATTCGCTGGTGGACTACAACCGCGCCGGCACGCCGCTGACCGAGCTGGTGACCGAGCCCGACCTGCGCACGCCCGAAGAGGCGCGCCTGTTCATGCAGAAGCTGCGCCAGATCTACCTGGCGCTCGGCATCTCGGACTGCTCGATGGAAGAGGGCAGCATGCGCTGTGACGGCAACGTGTCGCTGCGCCGTCGGGGCGCGAAGGAGTTCGGCGTGAAGACCGAGCTCAAGAACATGAACAGCTTCAAGAACCTCCACGACGGCTTGGCCTACGAAATCTGCCGCCAGGCCGAGGTGCTTGAAGAAGGCGGCCAGATCTACCAGGAGACGCGTCACTGGGATCCGTCCCAGAAGCGCACTATCGTCATGCGCGTGAAGGAGACGGCCGACGACTATCGTCTGTTCCCCGATCCCGATCTGGCTCCCTACGATCTGTCCGACGAGTGGATCGAGTCGGTGCGGGCGAAGCTGCCCGAGCTGCCCGCTCAGAAGGCAGCCCGTTTCGAGGACGCGTTCGGGCTCTCGGCCTACGATGCGCGCCATTTGGTGGATCACCGCGTCACAGCGAACTTCTTCGAGGAGTGCATGGAGGCGGCGGGCGCGGACGCAGGTAAGCTGGCGAAGCCCGTGGCGAACCTGGTCATCAACGATGTGACGGCGTATCTGAACGCGCACGAAGACGTTGATTTGGCATCCTCGCCGCTCACGCCCGCGCGCGCGATCGAGCTTGTGGGCTTGCAGGCTCAGGACGTCATCTCGTCCAAGCAGGCCAAGGAAGTGTTCGCAGCCGTGCTCGACGAGGACAAGGATCCGTTGGCCATCGTGGACGAGCGCGGCATGAAGCAGGTGTCGGACACGGGCGCCATCGAGGCTGTGGTGGACGCGGTTCTGGCTGCGAACCCCGACAAGGTGGAGCAGTATCGCGGCGGCAAGACCGGCCTCATCGGATTTTTCGTGGGCCAGTGCATGAAGGAGATGCGCGGCCAGGGCAATCCCAAGGTTATCAACGAACTGCTTGCAAGCAAGCTGGGCTAACGTGACGGGCCGTCGTTCTTCGGGGAGGAGCGACGGCCCGCGGACTTTTGAGAAAGGGGATGCATGGACATCAACGAAATGCTGGTGAATTTCACCGGCGAGGTAAGCGGGTACCTGTACACGTACATCCTGCTGATACTGCTCGTGTTCGTGGGCGTGTACTTCACCATTCGCACGAAGGGCGTGCAGATCCGTTACATCAAGGATATGTTCACGCAGTTGACGGAGAAGAAGCACGTTCAAGGGGAACGCTCCATCTCGTCGTTCCAGGCGCTGATGGTTTCCACTGCCAGCCGCGTGGGCACGGGCAACATCGCAGGCGTGGCCACGGCCATTGCCACGGGAGGCCCGGGCGCGGTGTTCTGGATGGGCTTGATGGCGATCATCGGCGCGGCTTCGGCGTTCGTCGAGTCGACGCTCGCGCAGATCTGGAAGGTGCGCGGCAAGGACGGCGAGTTCCGCGGCGGTCCGGCGTACTACATTGAAAAGGCGCTCGGCGCGCGCTGGTTGGGCATCGTGTTCGCCATTCTGCTCATCCTGTGCTTCGCCTTCGGGTTCAACGGGCTGCAGGCGTTCAACGCGACGTCGGCGCTCGAGTACTACATTCCCGATTACGCCACGAACGGTGCGGCGGTGGCCTGCGGCATCGTGCTGGCCGTCATGACCGCGTTCGTGATCTTCGGCGGTGCGAAGCGCATCAGCATCATCACTTCCATCATCGTGCCCATCATGGCGCTCGGCTATATCGCCATCGCGCTGTGGACCACTATCGTCAACATCGGCGAGCTGCCGGCCGTGTTCTCGCTCGTGTTCGCCTCGGCGTTCGATTTCCAGTCCATCTTCGGCGGATTCGCCGGATCGGTGGTCATGCTGGGCATCAAGCGCGGCCTGTACTCCAACGAGGCCGGCATGGGCTCCGCTCCGAACGCCGCCGCTACGGCCAGTGTGTCGCATCCGGTCAAGCAGGGCCTCGTGCAAAGCCTCTCGGTGTACATCGACACGCTGCTCATCTGCACGTGCTCGGCTATGATGGTGCTCGTGTTCTACGTGCAGGACCCCGAGGCTGCCGCGTCGCTCAACGGCATGCCGCTTGTGCAGATGGCCGTGAACAACTCGGTGGGCGAGATCGGCATTCATTTCATCACGTTCGCCATCTTCGCGTTCGCGTTCTCCAGCTTGATCGGCAACTATTTCTACGCCGAAAGCAACCTGCGCTTCATCAAGGGCAACAGCAAAGTGCTGTTGACGGTGTTTCGCCTGGTGTGCCTGGGCGTGGTGTTCTACGGTGCCGTCAACAGCTTCGACTTGGCGTGGAACCTGGCCGACATCTTCATGGGCTTCATGGCGCTGGTGAACCTGATCGCCATCTTGCTTTTGGGCAAATGGGCGCTGGCTGCGCTCGACGACTACACGCGCCAGCGCAAGCAGGGCGTCGACCCGGTGTTCGTGGCCGACAGCATTCCCGGTTTGCCGAAGACCGATTGCTGGCACGTGTCGGAGGTCGAAGATTACGGTAAGCCTCCGGTGCAGGAGTATTTGGACGAGGCGCTTGATGCGGAGTACGCAGGATTGAAATAGCGAAGAGTCGGGCGGCTCGGTCGCCCGAGAACATGCACGGGAAGGGAAGCGACTCATGGCAGGCAACGAAAGGCGTCCGGGAGACTGGCAGCGCAAGGATCTGCGACAGAACGCGAACGACCTGGTAGAAGACGATAATCCTAAGAAGTGGTACGACCAGACGTTTTGGATCATCTTCTTCTTGGTGATATTCTGGCCGGTGGGTATCGTGCTGGTGTGGCGCAGCGATTGGCATATCGTGGTGAAGCTGCTCTGCACGGTGTTCGTAGCCGTAACCGTGTACTTCGCGTGGACCATGTCGCAAGCCGTGCAGGCGATGCAGGTTGGCTAAGCGATTCGCGTGCCGCCATCGTTGAAACGGGCTTTGCGCAAAAAAGGGGCGGGATCCTGATTCGGGTCCCGCCCCTTTTCGTTGTTCGTTCCAATGCGTCCTATACCATTCCTCTATTTTCGTATTTCGTCTCCGAGGTGCACCAGGGCCATACGTCGTGGAGGTAGCCCCAGCCGTAGCCCACCCAGTACACGCTTTCGTGCCGCGCGGCCGTAACGCCGCGCATTACCCGGGATGTCTTGATGTCGTACACGTCTACCGAAACGGTGCGCACGTGGCGAACAGCTAGCTGGTCGCTCACCTTGTTGTAGCTCGCATCGCTTACCACCACATGGGCGGGCGGCGCTTCCTTGCTCTTCCACTGCACGAGCGGTTTCGGACGCCCCTTGGGGTAGTCGCCGGTATGGGTGTTGCTGGTGCGGGTCGCGAGCATAGTGAAGCCTAGCGCGCGCAGTTCGCTGAAGATGTTGCTTGCGTCGCTCATGTTCAGCCCGTAGTCGTGAAGGGGCTTTTGGCTGTACTTGATCTTTCGGATCTGGGGCAGGTTTGCTTCCATCTGCTGCCATTGAGCCAGATTGAGATCGCCGGTGAACGAGTACATCAGGACGTCTTCGCGATCTACGCTCTTCCCGAACGAAGCGTTTCCGAAGTATGCATCGTCGTACATGCGCCCGGAAAGCGGGCCTGTGTGGTTGTCGAGCGAATACACATGCTCGTTGATCAAGCAGCGTATTTTTTTGTTCGCAAGCGGCTCGGTTGCTTGGCGCAGCGGGGACTTCTGGAACTTTTCCTTATAGGTCATAGATTCTTGGTCCCACACGCGCTCTCGTTGCCCAACAAGCTTCTTCAACACCTGATCGGCCTGTTCTTTGAGGCGTTCTTTGGAGTCAGCGGCGGCGTCTTTCTCGGGCTCGGTGCCGGTGCCTTCCATCGTTGATAGGTAGGCCATGGACGACATGTAGCCGTACAGGTACGAGGTGATCATGCAGCCCAGGTACACGTCTTTGATCTCGAAGGTTTCCGGATCCCAGTTGTAATACGTTTCGATCCAGTTGTAGTAGTCGCTCACCACGTCTTTGGTACCGGTTCCTGTGATCATGCTGCCCAGGTTCACCGTGTCGGCGTACACGGTGGTGTTGAGCAGCCCGTTTTTGGCGTCGATGGCTTGCTTGAAGTTCGTCAGCGTCTCCTGGTTCTCTTTCGTCAATTCTTCGAAGACCTTCGCGTCCGTGCCTCCGTTCGCCAGCTCTTCCGGCGACATGGCGCCGATGGTTGCCGTGTACAGGGTTCCGTAGCTGTTCAGATGGTCCATGAGCCACTTCACCTGGTACCAGTCCGACTCGAAGCCGCCGCGCTTGTCGATGGCGCGCAGCTGGATAGCCAGGTTGTCAACGCTGGTTTCCATACGCGTGAGCTGGCCCTTCATCTGATTCAGTTCGTCAAGCACGTCCTTGATGTCGTATTGGGGGCCGGTTTCCAGCAGCGCGGCGATGATGCCCAGGATCTGCGAGATGCCCTGGCCGATGTTGGATGGGTCGGACGAGCAGAAGTAGCTGATAGCCGAAACCAGCTTCTCCAGCACCTCGAACACCATTTTCGCGGTGCGCATGTCGTCCTCTTGGCTGTAAAGCGCCGTTCCACCCACGATGTTGGCCAGCGATTCGTCGGAGAGGTTGATGGCGCAGGGTCCCTGGGCGATGCCCAGCTTGTTGAGGACCACGCCGTCGGCCAGGTCGACCTCGTGGCCGCACATGAGCTGCGTCATCTCGTTGAGGAACTGCTCGTTGGCCTGCTCTTCGGTAAGGCCGCTTTCGGCGTACGCACCGTACCAGCTTTTCACCGTGTCGGCGTCGATGCTGAAATCGAAATCGAAGCCGTTCTTGCGCATCTCGGTGAACTTCACGGCTCCTGGGTTCTTTTCCAGGATTCCCTCGTCTCCCGATTCGCTGGTGTCGTAGCCGGGGGGGAGGGTGGGGGCTTGACCCGGTAGGGTGATCTGGGAGTTGTTGGTCAGGCTGGAATCGGTGATATTCACGCTGCCGTCCAGTGCGCTGAACTCAACCGTGCTGTGCACGGTCAGGGAGCCGCCCTCGTTTTCCGTGACGTCTTCCGCTTTTACCGTGCCGTACGGAACGGCTGCTGCGGCATCGGCGGTGGAGACGGCGTCTTCGGTAGCATCGTCTCCATCATAGTAATAGGGGTGCGCGATGGCGACGGGGGCTTCTCCGTCAAGGGCGGCTGGATCGACGGTAAGCTGGTCGTCGGCATCGAGGGCGGCGGCCAACGCCTTGAACTGGTTGAGCGGCGTGTCGGCGGTTGCCGTCACGGCAAGGGTGCCGCGCGTCGCGTCGTTCGCGTCGACGGTGAACGACGCAGCGGATAGGGCTCGATCGCTGAAGGCGAAATGCGCAGCCTGCGCGCCTGCAGAGAACCGCCCGTTCTCGAGCGAAACGGGGAAGGTGAACGTGCTGTTCTTGTAGGAACCCTCGGCAACATCGAACGTGATGAGGGCCTCTTCGACGGCCAGCGTGGCTTCGCCGCTTGCGTCGGCGTCGGCGAACGATCCCGGGCCGAAGATCATGACCCCTCGCGCGCCTGGTGCCCCAAGGTCGCCTTCGAGGGTGACGGCGAGGGCCGATCCCTCGGTGCCGTCGAGCATCGTTGCGGTTCCGGCATGTTCGACGGCGGTGACGGACAGGTTTTTGAAATCGCCGTCGAGCGAGATGGCGTCGATGGACGGCTTGTCGGCGAAGGGCAGGCTGGACACCAGATTGATCCGGGCGCGCTTCGCGTTTGCCGAGGCGGCTGCTCCGTCGACCACTTCCACGTTCGCTTGGGAGAACGCGGCTTCCTGGTCGGTGGACCCCACCGTGAGCGTGGCGGCTACGGTGGCGCCCGGCGCGGTGCAGGTTGCGGAGCCTTCGAGGGCGAACGAGGTCACCGCGCCCTGTTCGCTCGTTTCGTCAGCGTGGGCTTCGCGCGGCACCAGGGGCGCCAAGCCCGCTACGAGCACGACGCTCATGAGCGCCCCCATGGTTCCCTGCGCCCGGCGGCTGCGCGCCTGCTTGCGCGAGAACGTGGCGGCCGCCAGCGCGATGAAGCCCGCAGCTGCGGCGGCCGCCAGCGCGATGCCGGCGGCGCTTCCGTTATCGCCCGTGGGCGCAAGCCGCTTGAACAGGGAGGATTCGAACAAGACGTTCAGCTTCAGCTCGATCGTTTCGCCAGCTGCCAGCGTGTCGGCCTCACGAGCCGTGGCTTCGCCGTCGCGAGCCAGCTTCACGCCCTGCGGCAGTTGGGCTTCCAACCGCACCTTGTTCCAGGTGACAGGCGTGTTGTTCGCAACGGAGAACGTGACGACGGCCTGATCGCCGGGTTCGTACGCGTCCTTGTCGAACGAGCCGACGATCTTCGGGATGGGCGGGTCGTCGGCTCCTGCTTCCTCGGCGTACGCATGTGCGGGAAGGGTGCAGGCGACGGCGATCAGGAGCGCCGTGATCATCGCGAAAGCAAGCGGCATGGATGCGGAGGCTGGTGTGGGGCGCGTCATGGTGCCTCGATTCTATGACAGGGCGGACCGTTTTACTGGTAAACGCATCAGCGATAGTATAAAACACCAGATGCGTACAGAAGGCGCCGGATCCGCAGAAGATCGTCTCCGGCGCGAGGATTTGTCTTCTTTCGGGTCGCTTGCCGGTTGCGTTTGGTCGCGATCGCGCGCGGCGTCCCGCAAGCGCCTCGTGTTTGGGATGCGTGGGATTTTTGACGTTTGCCCGATTACCCTCGCATCGAATGCTTCTTGTGCGCTATCATTTCGGGCGAAAAAGGTGATCTGGTCCGTACGAGTTGCACAAGGATGCTGATATGACGAATTTTCTTCACGGCCGCACGGCTGTTCTGGCGGGGCACGGGTTCGATGAGAACGGCCCCTATCTGCTGATCAACGATATCGACCGAGCGGAGCAGCTGCGCTTTTCGGTTCTGGGCAAGACTTTCTCGCTCAAGCGACTGCCGCGACGTCGCTGCGTAGGGCGTTTCGACTTGGAAACGCAGGTGAAAAGCACGTGCCCGCTCAACGTGGAGCTGCTGCCCGATGCGAAGGAAACCATGTGCCCCGCGTGTATCGAAGCCACGGGCTTCAATCCTTCGTTCTACTATGCCGACTTTATTTCCGCCCAGCAGCGCGCTTACAATCTGACGCCGCATTTCACGTACCTGGCCTATTTCTCGCCCCAGCACGTGAAGGCCGGCATCTCGTCTGAAACGCGCGGCATCGAGCGCTTGCTCGAGCAGGGCGCTCGTGCGGCTCGCATTGTGGGGCGGTTCGGCTGTGCGGACGATGCGCGCGAACTGGAAGCCGCGCTGTGCTCGCAGCAGGGCATTCTGGAAACCATGCGCGCTTCCGTGAAGACGAAGCTGCTCGTCGAGGCGCGGTTCGACTTTTCCGAGGCGAAGCGCGTGCTTGACGCTACAACGGAGCGCTTGGGTCTTGAGGATGCCGAGCCGGCGCAGGATCTTTCGCCCTACTACTTCGGCGGTCCGTCGCCTGACGTGCACGACCTGCAGATTCCCGATGGGCACGAAGGCGAGTGCGGCGGCCGCTGCATCGGCATGGTGGGCGGCGCGCTCGTTTTTGAGCAGAGCGGCACCAACTACGTGGTGGCGGTGAAGGATTGGGAGTCCCATGAGGTCGAGCTTCTAAAGGATGAGGTCATCTGCGAATACGCCTTCGAGCCTCAGCAGTTCTCGCTGTTCTAGGTTGTTCGCGGGCCGCTGTGCGGGCGGCGGCGCACGCGCTGGTAGGAGAGCGGTGGCCGTTTGGGCGGCTGACCCACCTCCTGCTTGTGCCGCTGGCAGACGAAGCGAGGCGCAGGGGTGCGCCGTTGGTTCGTTTTTGGCTTCGAAGGGGTGTGCGTCCCTTTTGCGCATGTTCGCGTGCTTGCGATTGCCGCGCGGAGGCATTGCTTTGGTGCTGCCGGGGTGGAAGAAGGCCTTACGTGTGCTTGCGACCCCTACGCGTGCTTGCGACCCCTACGCGTGCTTGCGACTCCCGCGCGGAGGCCTTGCGCACGAAAAATCCCGTTTGCTGGCAGGTTTCGACGTTTAGGGGTCGTCAGGGCGAGCGTCCTGTCCGCTGCCGTGCGGCTTGCTTTGCGTTTCGCCTGTTCATGGCGCTGGTTTGACGCATCGTGCGTTCGCGGGCGTTCGTCCTGCTGCTTTCGACGACCTCAAACCGTCAAAACCTGCCAGCGAAGGCGGTTTTTCGTGCGTGCCCCCTTGCTTCGAGTTGCAAATGCCGTGCCGGTCCTTCTTGCTGCTGTTCGTGAATAGCGAGCAGGCTCCGCCGCCGCGCGCCCGCGTTGAAGCGGGCGCTTCCGGCGACATGCCTTGTCGCCGCTTGCACGCAGCGCATCGCTGCTTTTGCCGGTAAACCGCTCTCGATGTGCCGTTCGCGTCGTAAAATGCAGGCAACCCCCATATTCTTCTTGCTTTACTACTCTACTGTGATAAAGTACGATGCACGGGGCGGGTTCGCGACCGCAGTGTGGAGACGCACAGGGCAACGCAAGCCGCGCCGCAACGCAAGCCGCGCCGCTGCAACGCAAGCCGCGCCGCCACGCAGCGCGCCCGCGGCCACAACGCCGCAGCGCGCCATAACGAACAGGTGCAATGCCAAGACGAGCAGGGAAGAGGAGCCGATGAATTTCGCAACGCCGGCAGGTTTCAGAGACGTGCTGTCAGAAGAAGCGCAGCAGCGCGAGCTCATCGCGCGCGCCGTGCAGGATCGGTTCGCTTCGTGCGGATACGCGCTCATCGAAACGCCCACGCTCGAAGCGATGGACGTCATGCGGGCGAGCGGCCGTCTGCCCGGATCCCCCTTCAAGTTCTTCGACTCGCAAGGCGACCTGCTGGCCATGCGCCCCGACGTAACGTTGCAAGTGGCGCGCATGGTGGCCACGCGGCTGCCGGGCCAGCCCGGGCCGTTCCGGTTCCGCTACATGCAACGCGTGTTCCGCGAGGCCGAAGTGGAGCTGCAAGCCGCCGCGCGCGAGCTTACGCAGATGGGCGTCGAGTGCATCGGCGTGTCGGGCCCCGAGGCCGATGCCGAGGTGGTGGGGCTTCTCGCCGAGGCGCTTTCCCTGGCGGGCGTACGCGATTGCACCATGGCGCTTGCCACGGTGGGCGTCCTGCGCGCGCTTCTGGAGGCAAGTGGCGCGCCCGCTTGGTGGAAGGAGCAGGTGCTCGATGCGTACCACGCCTCGAACTTCGTGGAGCTCGATCGCCTGACAAGCCCCGAGGGGGCGATTCCGCCGGTCGATCCCGTCTCGAATCCCGATCGCTTCACGGGTCGCGTCACGGTCCCTCCGGTGTTCGCCGCCGCCATCCGCGCGCTGCCGCGCGTCCGCGGCGGCCGCGAGGCGATTGACGAGGTACGTGCGCTCGTGGCGCCGTTGGGTTGCGAAGACGGCCTGGACGACTTCGCTCGCACGTACGACCTGCTTGCGCAAGCGGGGCTCGGCGCGCGCATCCTGGTCGATTTCTCGGTCATGAGCTCGTTCGATTATTACACGGGCATCGTGTTCGAGGCGTACGCGCCGGGCGTGGGCGCGCCTTTGGGCAGCGGCGGTCGCTACGACAACATGATCGCCGCGTACGGCCAAAGCCGTCCCGCCGCCGGCTTCGCGTTCTTCCTGGAGCAGGCGATGGCCGCTGCCGCCCGCGAACGGGCGGCGGTGCCCGAGGACGAGCGTCCCCTGCGCGTTGCGGTCCCCAAGGGTTCCCTGAACCCGGGCACCATCAAGGCGCTGGCCGATGCGGGCCTGGACGTGTCGGGCCTTGCCGATTCGGGGCGCCAGCTCATCATCAGCAACCCCGGCGTGGATTACGTCATCGTGCGGCCCACTGACGCGCCCGTGTTCGTGGCGCTGGGCGCTGCCGACTGCGGCGTCTGCGGAAAGGACTCGCTTCTGGAGGCGTCCCCCGACGTCGTGGAGCTGGTGGACCTGCGGTTCGGGGCGTGCCGCTTCGTGGTGGCCGAGCCTGCCGGCGCGGCCGAGGCCACGGCGGCGCACCATCGCGAGCTGGGATCCATCCGCGTGGCTACGAAGTACCCGCGCATCACGCAGGCCCACTACGCGAAAACGGGCACGCAGGTGGAGATCGTGAAGCTGCACGGCAACATCGAGCTCGCCCCCTTGACGGGCATGGCCGAGCGCATCGTGGACATCACGGCCACCGGCACCACGCTCAAGGAGAACGACCTCGTGGTGGTCGAAGAGGTGCTGTCGTCGACCGCTCGGTTCTTCGCGAACGCCTGCGCGTTTCGCACGGACGCTCGTATCGTACAATTGGCCCAGGCATTGCAGCAGGGCGCGGACGCGCCCGCGTCGCAGCAGAATGCAGAACAGGAGTAAGCCCATGCGTCGTGTTACCCTTGCACCCGGCGAAGTATTCTCGAACGCCCACCTCAAGCGCACCGGCGCTTTCAACGCCGAGGCCCTTGCGGCGGCTACCGACATCATCGCGGATGTGCGCGAGCGCGGCGACGCGGCCTTGCGCGACTACACCGAGCGCTTCGACGGCGTGCGCGTGGAAGATTTCCGCGTGCCCTATGCCGACATTGCCGAAGCGGTGACCCGCGTCGACGACCGCACGGTCAAGGCGCTGCGCCAGGCAGCCGACCAGATCCGCGACTTCCACGAGCGCCAGCGCCAGCAAAGCTGGTTCACCGTGCGCGAGGACGGCGCGCTCGTGGGCAGCAAGGTGGAGCCTTTGGAGTCGGTGGGCATCTACGTGCCGGGCGGCCGCGCGCTCTATCCGTCCACCGTGCTCATGAACGCCCTGCCCGCCGCCGTGGCCGGCGTGCCGCGCATCGTGTGCGTTACGCCTCCCGCTCCCGGCGGGGGCGTGGACGCGGCCATTCTGGAGGCATGCCGCATTTCGGGCGTGACCGAGATCTACACGGTGGGCGGCGCGCAGGCCGTGGGGGCGCTGGCGTACGGAACCGAATCCATCGAGCCGGTGGCGAAGATCACGGGTCCCGGCAACGCCTATGTGGCGGCTGCGAAGAAGATCGTCTCGGGCGATGTCGGCATCGATATGATCGCGGGCCCGTCAGAAGTGTGCGTGGTGGCCGACGCCACGGCCGATCCGGCGCTCGTGGCCATCGACCTCATGGCCCAGGCCGAGCACGACCCCTTGGCGGCGTGCTACCTGGTCACGTTCGACGAAGCGTACGCCGACGAGGTGGAGCGCATGGTCGAGCGGCACCTGGAGTCCTCCACGCGCGCCGAGATCACGGCCGCGTCCCTTGCCGACCAGGGGCTCGTGGTGGTGTGCGACAGCATGGACCAAGCGCTCGAAGCCGTGAACGTCATCGCGCCCGAGCACCTGGAGCTGCACGTTGACCACGCCTTCGATCTTTTGGGCGCCATTCGCAACGCGGGCGCCATCTTCCTGGGCGCTTGGACGCCCGAGGCTGTGGGCGATTACGTGGCCGGACCGAACCACACGCTTCCCACGGGCGGCACGGCGCGCTACGCAAGCCCGCTTTCGGTCGACGAGTTCGTGAAGAAGTCGAGCGTCATCCAGTACTCGTCGGCTGCGCTCGCTCGCGATGCGGAAGCCGTCATGACCATCGCGAGCCATGAAGGCCTGTGGGCGCATGCGAAGAGCGTCGAGATGCGCAAGAACCTGCTGGAATGCGGAAACGTGTTCGGGGCCGGGGACGGCGGTGCCGATGCGTAGCGTACGCCTTCCCGCCCCGCAGCTGGCGAGTCTTTCGCCGTACGATCCGAAGTACCTGCCGGCCGAGGCGTTTTTGTCGGCGAACGAGAATCCGCACGACGTGGACCAGGACATACGGCATGAGATCATGCGCGAAGTGAAGCGCCTGCCGCTCAATCGCTACCCGGATCCGCTGGCCAACGACCTGCGCGACATGATCGCCGAGGCGAACGGCCTGGATCGCGATCAGGTGCTCGTGGGCAACGGCGGCGACGAGCTGCTGTTCAACATGGCGCTGGCGTGGGGCGGCCCCGGACGCACGTTTTTGAACCTGCCGCCCACGTTCTCGGTCTACGACAACAACGCGCGCCTGACGGGCACGACGGTGGTCGACGTGCCGCGCCGGGCCGACTACTCCATCGACGAAGAGGCCGTGTTGGCGCGCGTGGCGCAGGGCGACATCGATTACCTGGTGGTGACCAGCCCGAACAACCCCACGGGACAGCTGGCCGGCGAGACGTTCATGTTGGAGCTGCTCGACGCGACGGACGCGCTCGTCATGGTGGACGAGGCGTACTTCGAGTTTTCGCGGCAAACCATGCGCCCGTATCTCGACCGCCACAAGAACCTGGTGATCCTGCGCACGTTCTCGAAGGCGTTTTCCCTGGCGGGCGTGCGCATGGGCTATCTTCTGGGCGACGCGGACGTGGTTCGGGAGTTCGCCAAGGTGCGCCAGCCGTATTCGGTAGACGCGGTTTCGCAGGCGGTGGCTCGGGTGGTGTACGCGAACCGCGCGAAGTTCGAGCCCGGCATCCGGCGCATCATCGAGGAGCGGGCTCGCGTGATCGAGGGCTTGCGCAAGATTCCCGGCGTCAAGCCGTTTCCGTCGGATGCGAACTACGTGCTGTTTCGCATGGAGTCGGCGGCGCAGACCTGGCAGGCGCTGTACGATCGCGGCATCTTGGTGCGCGATCTGTCCCGGGCTGCGCATTTGGAGGATTGTCTGCGCGTGAGCATTGGAACGCCGCAGGAGAACGACCGGTTTTTGCGCGCGCTGCGCGACATCGTCATGGAGAAGAGGTAACTATGGCCGAGCGGGGCATGCGACGTGCGCGGGTCGAGCGCGCGACGAACGAAACGGACATCAAGCTGTCTGTCGACCTGGACGGAACGGGGCGCGCCGACGTGGAGACCGGCATCGGGTTTTTCGACCACATGCTGTGCGCGTTCGGGCGGCATGGGCTGTTCGATCTGGAGGTACGCGTCAAGGGCGACCTGGAAGTGGACGGGCACCATACGGTGGAGGATGCCGGCATCGTGCTGGGGCAGGCGTTCGCCCGCGCGCTTGGCGACAAGCGCGGCATCCGTCGCTTCGGGTCGCTCATGCTTCCCATGGACGAGGCGCTGGTGCTGGCGGCGTGCGACCTTTCGGGGCGCGGGCAACTGCACTGGGACGTGGACGTTCCTCCCGTTATGCTGGGAACGTTCGACGCAACGCTGGCAAAGGAGTTCTTCATCGCGTTCGCCGCGAACGCCGGCGTGACCTTGCACGTGCGCAAGCTGGCGGGAGAAAACGTCCACCACGTGCTGGAGGCGGCGTTCAAGGCCGTCGCGCGGGCGCTGCGCGAAGCCGTCGAAGCCGACCCGCGCGCTGCGGGCGCGCTGCCCACCACGAAGGGCGCCCTGTAGAGCGTCCCGACCGGCGAGCGGGCACCATACGCCCGCTTTCCGGCCGACCCGTATTGGCAAGCAGAGATTGGAATGCTTGAAACATGATAGCCGTTGTCGATTACCATAAAGGGAACCTGAAGAGCGTGGCGCGCGGCCTGGCTGCGGCCGGCGGCGATGCGGTCGTCACCGACGATGCGAGCGTGATAGCCCGCGCCGACGCCGTGGTGCTTCCGGGGGTGGGCGCGTTCGCCGATGCATCGGCCTCCATGCGCGCGCTGGGGCAGGCCGACGTCGTGCGGGCCCGCATCGCCGCGGGCGTTCCCTTTTTGGGCATTTGCCTGGGACAGCACCTCATGTTCGAAGAGGGCGTCGAAGGCGCGTCCGAGGCCGATGACGAAGCGTCGTCGAACAATGCGCCCGGCCTTGCCGTTCTTCCCGGCGTGGTGGCCAAGATGCCCTCCGTCGATGCGTCGGGCCGGCTTCACAAGGTGCCCCATGTGGGCTGGAACACGGTGGAGGTGACGGATCCGGCCTGCCCTTTGCTCAAAGGCGTCTCATCGGGCACTTATTTCTACTTCACGCACAGCTACGTTGCGCCTTCTGGACCCTTCGTTGCGGCTGAGACCACGCACAGCGTGCCGTTTCCCAGCGTGGTGCAGTACGGGCAGGCGGCGTTCGGCGTGCAGTTCCATCCCGAGAAAAGCTCGGACGCGGGCGCAGCGCTGCTGCGCAATTTCGTCGACATCGTGAAAGGGGCGTAGCATGCATTTGCTTCCCGCTATCGACATCCTGGGCGGCAAGGCCGTCCGCCTGGCAAAGGGCGACTACAGCCAGGTGACCGTGTACAACGACGACCCCGCCGCGCAGGCGCAGCTGTTCGAGGAAGAGGGCGCGTCCTGGCTGCATGTGGTGGACCTTGACGGCGCGAAGTCGGGAGCGCCCGAGAATATTGCCATCATCGAGCGGATTCTCAAAAAGACCCTGCTCAAAGTGGAAGTGGGCGGCGGCGTTCGGTCGCTCGACACCATTGCGCGCTTGGCGGACGCGGGCGTGTCGCGCATCGTGCTGGGCACATCGCTCGTGGCCGATCCGTCGTTTGCGGAGGCCGCGATCGACGCGTACGGCAAGCTTTTGGCTGCTGGCGTAGACGCGAAGGGCGGGGAAGTGGCCGTTTCCGGTTGGCGCGAAGGCTCGGGCGTTGCCGTCGAGGAGCTGGCCCGCCACGTTTCCCAGCTGGGATTTCGTCATCTCATCTACACCGACATCGCGCGCGACGGCATGCAGACCGGCATCGAGGCGCAGGCGTACGTGCGCATGGCGCAGGCGTTCGGGCACCCCGTGGTCGCGTCGGGCGGCGTTGCGGGCGTAGCCGACATCGAGCGCTTGGCTCCCGTTGCTGCGAGCATCGAGGGCGTGATCGCGGGCCGCGCCATCTACGAAGGCGCGCTTTCGGTTGCCGAAGGGGTGCGCGCCTGCGAGGCTGCAACGCGCGCTGCCGAAGCGGCGGCCGTGCAGGCGAACCCGTGCGGCGTCGCCCTGCCGACGAAGCCGGCCATCGGCCCGGATGAGCCGCATCCGGCGCCCGTCATGCCCTGTTGATCCATGGCCACCGCCGCAGGTGCGGCGTACGATGCAGTCAAAAAGGGGATCGACAAGCTGTTCAAGGGCAAGCAAAGGTAGGACGGACGAAGAAGGATCGCCGGGCGCTTCTTGCCGACGGCGCGAACGACGGGTAGGAAAGGACAGGCATGCTAGCAAAACGGGTCATTCCCTGCATGGACGTCAAGAACGGGCGCGTGGTGAAGGGCGTCAACTTTGTGAACCTGCGCGACGCGGGCGACCCCATCGAGCTTGCCCAGCGCTACGATCAGCAGAAGGCCGACGAAGTCATCTTCTTGGACATCACCGCCACCAGCGACGACCGGGCCACTACGGTGGAACTGGCCAGCCGCGCGAGCGAGGAGCTGCACCTGCCGTACTGCGTGGGAGGCGGGTTTCGCAGTGTGGCCGACATGCGCACCATGATCGCGGCCGGTGCCGACAAGGTGTCGGTGAACTCGGCCGCCGTGGCTGATCCCGACCTGATATCCCAGGCTGCAGCGGCGTTCGGGTCGCAAGCTATCCTGTGCGCCATCGACGCGAAGAGCGTGGCGGGCAATCCGAACAAGTGGGAGGTGTACGTGGCTGGCGGCCGTAAGGCAACCGGCATCGACGCGGTGGAGTGGGCGCAGGAGGCGGTTCGGCGCGGAGCAGGGGAGATCCTGCTCACCAGCATGGATCGCGACGGCAGTCGCGACGGGTTCGACTGCGCCCTCACGCGCGCCGTGGCGCGGGCGGTGAACGTGCCCGTCATCGCAAGCGGCGGCGTGGGCAAGCTGGAGCATTTCGCCCAGGGGATCATCGAGGGAGAGGCCGACGCCGTGCTGGCCGCGAGCGTGTTCCATTTCGGCGAGCTGACGGTGCGCCAGGTGAAAGAGCACATGCGCGCGCAGGGAATCCCGGTAAGGTTGTGATCATGGACGTTTCCGCTCTTTCGTACAACGAGGCCGGCCTTGTGCCGTGCATCGTCCAAGACGCCGACACGCTTGAAGTGCTCATGATGGCGTGGATGAGCGAAGAATCCCTGCGCCTGACGCTCGAGCGCGGCGAAACCGTGTTCTGGAGCCGCAGCCGCCAAGAGCTGTGGCACAAGGGCGCCACCTCGGGAAACGTCCAGAAGCTGGTCGAACTGCGCTACGATTGCGACGCCGACACGCTGCTCGCTCTGGTGAACCCGGCCGGCCCCGCTTGCCACACCGGCGCGCGCAGCTGCTTTTACCGGGTTGTGGAATAGGGCTGCGGCGACGGCCTTTCGTCTGCGCCCTTCGCCCGGCCGCGCGCTGATCCGTAGCCGTACCTCCATCGCAAATACACGCATCGACCTCGTTTTTGCTTGAACGATATGATGACATGCGCTACCATAAAGCCAGTTCTTTTGCCTTTCAAGGAAGAAAACCCATCACATTGCATCTCATTCACGGGACTCATGCGCGCCTTCGCGCGCGTTTCACACTGATACGTCACAACATAAGGAGGACTGGGTGAAGTTTTTTCTGGACACCGCTGACCTGACCGAAATCGAGGAAGCGGCTAGTTGGGGAGCGCTCGCAGGCGTGACCACGAACCCCACGCTGTACGCGCGCACGGGCGGCAAGCTGTCCGATTTCCACAACCACATCAAGCGCATCTGCGACATCGTGGACGGACCGGTTTCCGCCGAGAGCGTAGCCATGACGCGCGACGAGATCGTGCGCGACGGCCGCGAGCTGGCCGCCATCGCCCCGAACGTGGTCGTGAAGGTTCCCACCATGGTCGAGGGCCTGGCCGCCACGCGCACGTTGGCCGACGAGGGCATTCCCGTCAACATGACGCTGTGCTTCAGCGTGCCCCAGGCCATCCTGGCCGCGCGCGCCGGCGCTCGCTACATCAGCCCGTTCGTAGGTCGCTTCGACGACATCTCCGACGACGGCCTGGACCAGCTGAGCAAGGTTGTTGCGGCTATCGGCAACTACGATTACTCCGACAACACGGTCA
The DNA here is from genome assembly GCF_052119225.1 of Paraeggerthella sp. LCP19S3_G8. Lineage (NCBI taxonomy): Bacteria > Bacillati > Actinomycetota > Coriobacteriia > Eggerthellales > Eggerthellaceae > Paraeggerthella > Paraeggerthella sp. LCP19S3_G8. The sequence goes on along the minus strand of NZ_JBQKFQ010000009.1, from coordinate 63,397 downwards.
ACCACGAGCAGGTGGAGATCATCGCCGCTTCCATCCGCAGCGCGAACCACGTGACGCAGGCGGCCCTCATGGGCGCCGACATCGCCACCGTTCCGTTCGGCGTGCTCAAGAAGATGGTTCAGCACCCGCTGACCGATCGCGGCCTGGATTCCTTCATGAAGGACTGGGAGAAAGTGCAGAACGCATGAGCGAAAACGAAGCATCGACTGCGGAGGGCGCACCCGAGGCGCCCTCCGCTCCCACTCCGCGTCGCCGCCGTTCCACAAGCGTGAGGACGAAGTCCGCGGCCAGCAAGGCGGAGAAGTCGGCGGAGCCCGCGAAGGCGGATGCGGGCGAAAAGCCCGGCAAGGAAGCTCCGGCGGCCCAAAGCGACAAGGCCGATTCGTCCGCGTCCGAGCGTCCCGCTCAGGCAAGCAAGACGCCTCGCAAGTCGACGAGGGCGAACGGCAAGGACGCGGCTTCGCAGCCTTCCGGCTCGACGAACAGGCGCCCGAACCAAGGGCAAAGCCAAAGCAACAAGGGCGGCTCCAACCAGAACAACCGCCAGCGGCAGAACAACAACAATCGCCAGAAGCAAGGCGGGCAGCAGAACGGCGGCAACCAGAACTTCCGCCGCCAGCGCCGTCCTCACAGCAATCAGGGCGGTCGTGAAATGCAGCCCAGCGTGTCGCGCGACGATCTGAACAAGCTCAAGGTTGCCGAGCTGCGCGAAAAGGCAGCGGAGCTGCAGATCGACGTGACGGGCCTCAAGAAGGCCGAGCTGGTCGAAGCCGTGTTCGAGGCAAGCGTCAAGGCCGAGGGCTTCATCGAGGTGTCCGGCATCCTGGACATCCTGGCCGACGGCTACGGCTTCCTGCGCACCCAGGGCTACCTTCCTAGCGAGTCGGACTGCTACGTGGGATTGTCCACCATTCGCCGCAACGGCCTGCGCAAAGGCGATCTGGTAAGCGGCCAGACGCGCCCCGCGCGCGAGAACGAGAAGTACGCGGCCATCCAGAAGGTCACGTCCGTCAACGGCACGCCCATCGAAGAGCTGGGCAGCCGCGTGCGCTTCGGCGACCTCACGCCGGTTTATCCGGACGAGTGCCTCAGCATGGAGCACGGCAAGAACACCGTCACGGCGCGCGTCATCGACCTGGTCAGCCCCATCGGCAAGGGTCAGCGCGGCCTGATCGTCAGCCCCCCGAAGGCGGGCAAGACCACCATCCTCAAAGACATCGCGGCGGCCATCAGCGCGAACAACCCCGAAGTGCACCTCATGTGCCTGCTGGTGGACGAACGCCCCGAAGAAGTCACCGACATGGAGCGCTCCATCAAGGGCGAGGTCATCTCCTCGACCTTCGACATGCCCACCGAAAACCACATCGCCGTGTCCGAGCTGGTCATCGAGCGCGCGAAGCGCCTGGTGGAATGCGGCAAGGACGTCGTCGTGCTGCTGGACTCGCTCACGCGTCTGGCGCGCGCCTACAACCTGGCGCAGCCGGCGTCGGGCCGCATCCTGTCCGGCGGCGTGGACTCGACGGCGCTCTATCCGCCCAAGCGCTTCCTGGGCGCCGCGCGCAACATCGAGCACGGCGGAAGCCTGACCATCCTGGCGTCGGCCTTGGTGGACACGGGCTCGAAGATGGACGAGGTCATCTTCGAGGAATTCAAGGGCACGGGCAACATGGAGCTCAAGCTTGACCGCAATCTGGCCGATCGCCGCATCTTCCCGGCCATCGATCCGGTGGCGTCGGGCACGCGCAAGGAAGACCTGCTGCTCGATCCGCAGGAGGCGCCGCTCATCTGGGCCGTTCGCCGCATCCTGGCCAACACGAACAGCACCGAGCGCGCCATGGACATGCTCATCAAGTCGCTCAAGCAGACCGAAACCAACCAGGAGTTCTTGGTTCGCACCGCCAAGAAGGCGCAGCATACCAAGGCCGACGGCACGGTGGAGTTCTAAGCGAGTTGTCATGCGTTCGCTACCGAAGCGAAGCTTCGCCGTTCTATAATGAGCGCATGATGAGGAACCGCGTCCCTTGGGCGCGGTTCCGTGATGCTTTCGCTTGATCGACCCTGCAATTCGTACCAGGAGGGCCCATGTCCCAGGAAAACAACAATTGGCAGCAGCAGGTGTGGCAGCAGCCTGCTGCGCCTCAGCCGTCCCCGCAGCCTGCCGGCGGCTATGCGCCGCAGCCTTACGCGCCGCAGCCGCAGCCCAAGAAACGCGGATGGATCGTGGCGCTCGTCGCCGTCGTGCTCGTTTTCGTGCTCATAGCCATGAGCATGTGGTCGTGCACGTCCATCATGTCGTCGTCCATGGGCTCGCTTGGAGCCGTCGGGTCTCTCGGCGAAACCTCAATGTCCGAGGCTGACTTCCTGACCTCGGATGCGGTGGGGGTCATCGACATCGACGGTACCATCCAGTACGACGGCACCACCTCGTCGCCCGAAGGGTTGAAGGCCCAGCTCGATCGCGCTGCGCAGAACACCTACATCAAGGCGGTCGTGCTGCGCGTGAACTCCGGCGGCGGCACGGCTACTGCCGGCGAGGAGATGGCGGCGTACGTCAAGAAGTTCTCGGAAGATACCGGCAAGCCCGTGGTGGTGTCGAGCGCTTCCGTGAACGCGAGCGCGGCCTACGAGATTTCCAGCCAGGCCGACTACATCTTCACGGCCAAGACCACGGCCATCGGCGCCATCGGCACGGCGCTGCAGGTGACCGACCTTTCGGGGCTGCTGGAGAAGCTGGGCATCAACGTGGACAACATCACGTCGTCTGAAAGCAAGGATTCCAGCTACGGCACGCGCCCGCTTTCCGAAGAGGAGCGCGCTTACTACCAGAACATGGTCGAGCGCATCAACGAAACGTTCGTCCAGACCGTTGCCGAGGGCCGCGGCATGAGCGAAAGCGACGTGCGTGCGCTGGCCACCGGCATGACGTTCACCGGCATGGACGCCGTGGAGAACGGGCTGGCCGACGAAATCGGCACCAAGGAGGACGCGCTGGCGAAGGCGGCCGAGCTGGCCGGCGTCTCGCGCTATTCCGCGGTTGAACTGAAAACGACGAAGAGCACCCTGTCGAGCCTGCTCGACCTTATGTCCGAAAGCAAGAGCCTGTCCGCCGGCGACCTTGCCGCCGCTTTGAAGGAGTTTGAGAACGATGGCAACATCGCCCAGTAACATCGAGCGTCCCTCCTGGCCGAAGAGGGCCGTCGTCACGGCCGGCATGCCGTACGGCAACAAGCCGCTGCACTTCGGCCACATCGCGGGCGTGTTCGTCCCGGCCGACGCGTTCGCCCGCTTCCTGCGCGATCGCATCGGCGCCGCCAACGTCCGCTTCATCAGCGGAACGGACTGCTTCGGCTCTCCCATCAACGAGGGCTACCGCAAGCTGGTGGAGGCCGGGGAGTTCGACGGCACCATCGAGGAGTACGTTCGCAAGAACCACGAGGCGCAGAAGGCAACGCTCGATTCCTACAACGTCAGCCTTTCCATCTACGAGGGGTCGGGGCTGGGCTACGCGAAGTGCGTGCATCAGCTGATCAGCGAGAAGTTCATCGAGAAGCTGCACGAGAACGGCCATCTTCGCAAACGCGCCACGCTGCAGTTCTACGATGCGGAAGCCGGCACGTTCCTGAACGGGCGCCAGGTGGTGGGCCGTTGCCCCGTGCAAGGCTGCAAGTCCGAGCACGGCTACGCCGACGAATGCGACCTGGGGCACAGCTACGCGCCCGAGGACCTGATCGCGCCGAAATCGTCGTTGACGGGAACCACGCCCGAAATGCGGCCGGTGGAAAACTGGTACTTCGACCTGCCCGCGTTCGGCGGCTTCCTTCGCGACCACGTGGCTCGCCTCGAGGCCGATCCCGAGGTGCGCGCCATTGTGCCGAAAACCATCAAGGAGTTCCTGGTTCCGCCCGTGGTCTACATCAAGAACGACGAGCGCGCGGCGTACGAGCAGATCGCGAGCGATCTTCCCGCACACGAGCTGCGCGAACCCGAAAAGGGAAAGCAGAGCTTCGAGATCGAGTTCGCCGACATCGAAGCGCGCGATACGGCGCGCGAAGTCTTGACGCGCGCGGGAATCCGCTTCCGCACGGGCAAGACCTTGGTGCCGTTCCGCATCACGGGCAATATCGAATGGGGGGTCAAGGCCCCGGTCATCGAAGGTTTGGAAGGCTTGACCGTGTGGTGCTGGCCCGAAAGCCTGTGGGCTCCCATGTCGTTCACCATGGCCGTGAACGACCAGATGGGCTTGCCCAGGGGCAGCTGGCGCGATTGGTGGTGCTCGGAGGATTCCGAGGTTTACCAGTTCATCGGGCAGGACAACCTGTACTTCTACGGCGTTGCCCAGCCGGCGCTCATCGAGGCGCTGCGTCCCGGTGACATCTTGGCGCCGGGCGAGACCGACCATCCCATTCGCCAGACGAACCTCGTGGCCAACTACCATATCCTGTTCGGCGACAAGAAGGCATCGTCGTCGGGCGCGGTCAAGCCGCCTACCGCCGATGCGCTGCTCGAGCACTACACCGTCGAGCAGCTGCGCGCGCATTTCCTGGCGCTCGGCCTTGACCAGAAGTCGGTCGGCTTCAAGCCGAAGCCGTACCTGGCCACGGAAGAGGAGCTGGCCGATTCGCGCGTGGCGGACCCCGTGCTCAAGGAAGGCGCGCTTCTGACCAACGTGTTCAACCGCCTTGCCCGCAGCTGCTTCTACGAAGCTCAGAAGAACTTCGAAGGCTATCTGCCGCTCGGCGCCGTGTCGCCGGCCGTGCTGGACAAGGTGAACGAGGTGCTGCGCGTCTACGACGCCACCATGCATCGCGTCGAGCTGCATACCATCATGTCGATCATGGACGAGTTCATTCGCTGGGCGAACAAGTACTGGTCCGACGGAATCCGCGCGGTCGAGAAGGGCGGCGACGACGCGATGCGCCGCCAGGTGCTCGTGGACTCGTTCTTCTTGCTGCGCGTCGCCACGCTGCTCATGCATCCCGTGGTGCCGGCAGGGGCCGAGAAGATCTGCGACTACCTGAGCTTCGAGTTCGACGACTTCTTTAGCTGGAACTACGATTTCGAGAGCTTCGACGAGCTGTGCAGCGCTGGCGAGATCACCGAAGGCCGCCACCGCATCCGCGAGCTGCCTCCGCGCTTCGACTTCTTCGAGAAGCATCCGTCCCAGTACAAGTAGCGCGCCATGTTCCGCCGGTCCTCGAACCGGCGGAACGTTTCTTTGCCGAGTCCCTCCGTTTGAAAGGATGTTTCTTGTTGAAGGTCGATGCATTTACCGACGGGTCCGCGCGCGGGAATCCGGGGCCGGGCGGCTACGGCGCCGTGCTGCGGTTCGTGGATCGCAACGGGCGCACGCACGAAAAGGAGCTCTCGCAAGGTTACGAGCGCACCACGAACAACCGCATGGAGCTTCTGGGCGCTATCGTGGCGCTCGAGACGCTTAAAAGTCCCTGCGAGGTCACGCTCTACACCGATTCGCAGTACGTTGCCAACGCGTTCAACCAGCACTGGGTTGACGGCTGGCTCAAGCGCGGTTGGAAGAACGCCAAGAAAGAGCCGGTGAAAAACGTGGACTTGTGGCAGCGCCTGCTGAAGGCGAAGGAGCCGCATCGCGTGGAGTTCGTGTGGGTCAAGGGGCATGCGGGGCACGCGGAAAACGAGCGGTGCGACCAGCTTGCCACGGCGGCCGCCGACGGGGCGGGGCGCATCGCCGACACGGGTTTCACGGGATAGGCCGGGATTGACGGGCGGCCGCAGCATGGTGCGTGCTGTGGCCTTTCTGTAACGATCGATCGAACGCCCGGCCGTCATGCGCTCGATTTGCTACACTGGTTCGCATTGCATGCACGTTTTCGGATGGCAGGTGGAGGTACCCACATGCAGCAGAAAGCACGGGGCGGTCGCGCGAGGGGCGCGCTCGTCGGATTCATGGCAACGGTGCTTGCCGTATCCCTTATGGTTCCGGGCATCGCCCTGGCAGATCCTTCCGCAGCCGAGAAGCAGGCGGAGGCTCAGGCGGCTTTGGCTTCGCTCAATTCCATGCAGGAAAAGCTCAGCAAGGCGGCGGACGCGTACGACGACGCGCTGGCCGCTCAAAAGGACGCCGAGGCGAAGCGCGATGACGCGCAGGCTCGCATCGACGAGGCTTCGGCTCAGATCGCCGATTTGCAGGATCGCTTGGGATCGCGCGCTCGCAGCATGTATCGTTCGGGCGGCAGCTCGGCGCTCGACCTGCTTTTGGGGGCCACGTCGTTCAGGTCCTTCGCGACCAACTGGGACCTGCTCAATTCCATCAACGAAAGCGATGCCGAGCTGGTGCAGCAGACGAAGGATCTGCGTGCCGAGGTTCAGGAGCAGGAAGCCGTGCTTGCCGAGCAGGAGCGCATAGCTGCGCAGAAGGCGAGCGAGGCTCTGCGCACGAAAGACGAAACCGCTTCCACCATGGCGGCCATGCAGTCGACCTACGATAACTTGAGCGCCGAAGCTGCGGCGCTCGTCGAGCAGGAGCGCGCGGCGCAGTTGGCGGCCTACGAGGCGCAGGCCCAGGCCACGGTAGACGCGTCCGCCGATCAGGCGCAGCAGGGCTCCAATAACGGCAACGGCGGCAACAACGGCGGCGAATCCTCTGGCGGAGGCAGCGTCAACCCGCCTGCTCCCGACTACGACGAGCCTATCGCGGGCTCGGTGGTGGGCCGCGCGTACAGCCAGCTTGGCAAGCCGTACGGCTACACCGATCCCAGTTACGGCGCAGGTCCGTCGTCGTACGACTGCTCGGGCTTCGTGTCGTTTTGCCTGAGCGGCAGCTACAGCCGCATGGGAAGCACGCTCACGTTCATGAACTGGCCCCAGGTAAGCGATCCTCAGCCGGGCGACGTGGCCGTGAACGCCGGGCATTGCGGCATCTACATCGGCGGCGGCCAGATGATCCACGCGGCCACGTACGGCGTGGGCGTGGTGCAGGGTCCCGTGCAGCCCGGCATGATCATCGTGCGACCCTGGTAAACGATCGTTCATTGTCGACGAGGCGGGGAACCCGGAGGTGCTGACGCGCCCTTCGGTCTCCCCGCCTCGCGGTTTATCCGGAGAAGAGCCTAGCGAGCGGCGTTCTTGATGACGGTGCGCAGCTCGTCGATGCCCGTTCCCTTTTCGGAAGAGCACACCACCAAAGGCACGTCGGCATGCAGCTTCAGCTGCTTTTTCAGGGCTGCCTTCTGCTTCATTTGCTGCTGTCGGGATAGCTTGTCGGCTTTCGTCAGCACCACGGCGAAGGGAAGTTCCGCCTCCTGCAAGAACTCGATCATGTTTTCATCCAGGCTTGAAGCGGGGTGGCGGATGTCCACCAGCGACACCACGAGCGCCAGGTTGCGATCTTGGTTGAAGTACCCTTCGATCAGCTCCGACCAGCGTCCCTTCTCGGATTTCGCCACCTTGGCGTAGCCGTAGCCCGGCAGGTCCACGAACCGTACGCCGTCACACGAGAAGAAGTTGATGGTGGCCGTCTTGCCCGGCGTTTGCGACACTTTCGCCAGGCTTTTGCGATTGAACAGCTTGTTCAGCAAAGACGACTTGCCCACGTTGGACCGGCCGGCGAATGCGATTTCGGGCAACGTGGACGCCGGCAGCTGCAGCGAGGTGCCGAACGATTTCTCGAACGCGACGTTGTTGATGTTCATGCTGGGCTCCTTGCGGTTCCGTCCCTCGCGTTGCCTGCGCAAGGGGAGGGTGCGGATGTTGTTGCGTTCATGGTAGCGGAACTGCGCCCATCGCGCGCGGAAAACCCCAAGCTCTCCTTGACGTCGCTTCGCTAGGAGCGCTTCCTGCCCGTGTACATGGCCATGGCCATGCAGGCTATGGCGGCCCAGGCCCAGAACGTATGCTTTTTCATGAGGTTCCTTTCAACGATCGATTCATATTAGTTAGCTTTAATTGACTTTTACCGGAGCTCTCATTATGCTAGAAAAGTTAACTTTAAGCAACTGTAAAGGATGTTGCGAACGATGCGCGCGAGCGCAAGAAAGGGGCATGCATGGACTTCCCGAAGAAGAGCGGCTGGCTGATCGGGGCGGGCGTGTTGCTGGGGGCGGTGGGGGCGAAGGCCCTGACGGGTCCAACGGCTAAGAAGTGCTACGTGCAGGGCGTTGCGAAGGGGCTGCAAGCGAAGGCCGCCTACGAGGGCATCGTCGAGCAGGCCAAGGCCGAAGTCGCCGACATCGTGGCCCGGGCTTCCTACATCAACGTGCAGGCATCGCTCGCTGACGAGCCGTCCGCTGCCGCCGACGAGCCGTCTGCGGTCGAACCGGCGAAGTCCAAGGCGGATTCGGCTCAGGCATCAAAGAAGTAGCCGCGATGCAGTACGCCATTGCGAACGAACTCCCGGGCCGCGTGCGCGTCAAGCTTGCCGGCCCGGTTCCCTCCGCCGACCTCGACGCACTGTATCGGGTGCTTGCGGCTATCCCAACGGTGGAGAAGGCGTCGGTCTATCCGCGCATCGGCAGCATCGCTTTGACGTACCGCCCGCTCGAGGGAGCGCGGGACCTGGTTTTGGAGCGCCTGTCCGCCATCGATGCGAAATGCATCGACGAGGCTCGATCCGGTTTCGGCCTTGACCTTGCCCCGCGCTCCCAGTCGCTTCTCATGGACCTGGCGCGCCTTGCGGGCTTGTACGTTTTGCGGCGCTGGTTCGTGCCCCGGCCACTTGCCGCCGTTGCGGCGGCGTGGCGTTACCGGCGCTTCCTGGGGGCGGGTCTGCGCTCGCTCGGGCGCTCGCGCCTTGACGTTGCGGTGCTGGACGCCGCTGCTATCGGGACGTCGTTTCTCAAGCGCGATCCTCGGACGGCCGGGCAGACCATGTTCTTGCTCGATGTGGGCGAAACGCTGGAGGAGTACACGCGCTCGCGCTCGGAAGGGGCCCTTGTCAGCGCGTTGCTCGATCTGCCCGAGACTGCCCAGCTGCTTCGCGACGACCAAGAGGTGCAGGTGCGCGCGTCCGATCTCGAGCCGGGGGATTTGGTTGTCGTGCGCACGGGCATGCCCGTATGCGTCGATGGACGCGTGGTGCGCGGCGTTGCGATGGTGAACCAGGCCTCGCTTACCGGAGAGCCCCTTGCTGTCGAGCGCGCCGAGGGCGACGACGTGTTCGCCGGCACCGCCGTGGAGGACGGCCAGATCGTCGTGCAGGTTCGCGCGAAGGCTGCCGAAACGAAGCTGCGCTCCATCGTGTCGCTGGTCGAGCAGTCCGAGGCGAACAAGGCGCAGGCCCAGTCTCGGATGGAGCGTCTCGCCGACGGCATCGTTGTGTGGAACTTCCTGCTGGCGGCGGGGGTTGCCCTGGTCACGGGCAGTTTGACGAAGGCGTCGGCTGCGCTCATGGTGGACTACTCGTGCGCACTTAAGCTGACCAGCTCGATCGCCGTGCTTTCGGCCATGAGCCAGAGCGCGAAAGCGGGTTTCGCCGTCAAGGGCGCGAAGCACTTCGAGGCCATGGCCGCTGCCGATGTGATCGTGTTCGACAAAACCGGAACCTTGACCGAGGCTACGCCGGAGGTGGCGTGCGTTTTGGCTCTTGACGGCTGGAACCGGCGCGAGGTGCTGCGGTTGTCGGCATGCCTGGAGGAGCACTTTCCGCATCCCGTGGCGCGCGCCGTGGTGCGCGCGGCGGCGCAGAAGAACCTCAAGCACCGCGAGCGCCATGCCGAGGTGGAGTACATCGTGGCGCACGGAATAGCCTCGTCGTTGGGCGGCAAGCGCGTGGTCATCGGGTCGGAGCATTTCGTGATGGGCGACGAAGGCGTTGCCGTGTCGGAGGACCAGCGCGCGAGGATCGCTTCCGAAACCGAAGGGCTCACGCCGCTGTACCTGGCGGTCGACGGCGAGCTGGTGGGCGTCATCGGCGTCTACGATCCGCTCAAGGAAGGCGTGGCGCAGGCGGTGGCCAATCTGAAGGCGCTGGGATTTCGCCGCGTGGTGATGCTGACGGGCGACGGGGACCGCACGGCGGCGCGCATCGCGCGGGAAGCGGGCGTGACCGAGTACCGGGCCAACCTGCTGCCCGAGGACAAGCATGCGTTCGTCGAACGGCTCAAGGCCGAGGGACGACGCGTGGTCATGGTGGGCGACGGCGTGAACGACGCGCCCGCGCTTTCCGCAGCCGATGTGGGGATCGCCATGGGGCAGGGGACCGCCGTGGCCAAAGAGGTCGCCGACATCACGCTTGCGGGAGGAGATTTGGGGGCTATCGTGGAGCTGAGTCGCTTGAGCAAGGGTCTGACGCAGCGTCTGGATGCATCCTTCAGAGAGGTCATGCTGGTCAACTCGGCCTTGCTCGCGGCGGGCATCGGCGGGGTTCTGACCCCGCAGGCGTCGTCGCTTCTGCACAACGCGTCCACGGTGGCGCTCAGCTTGCGCAGCGCAGGCGCGTACCGCTCGTGACCGCATGCGTGCGGCTGTCGAGCCGGCGTCCGACCGGCCGGCTCGACAGCCGCGAGCGTCAACCGCTTCTCGCGAAAGGACGTGCATGTATGCGGTCTTCGAGAAGTGCTTGCATTTCATTTTCTCTGTGGTAAGATTCAACGGTTTCTAATTACACATGCTTGCGCGACCTGATCCGCCAGTGGCCAACCGAAAAAGGCTGCGGATTCGGGGATGACCGCAGGCAGAGGACTAACGAATGGAGAAAGTCATGACGAAAGTCGGCATTAAGTCGCTGCTCGACGCAGGCGCACACTTCGGGCATCAGACCCGTCGCTGGAACCCCAAGATGAAGCCGTACATCTTCGGCAGCCGTGGGGACATCTACATCCTCGACCTCAAGCAGACGCTCGTGGGCCTGGACCAGGCGTACACCTTCGTGTCCGAGATCGCTCGCAAGGGCGGCACCGTGCTGTTCGTCGGCACGAAGAAGCAGGCTCAGGAAGCCGTCGCTGATGCTGCCAACAAGTGCGGCATGCCCTACGTGAACGCTCGCTGGCTTGGCGGCATGCTGACCAACTTCGTCACCATCCGCTCCCGCGTGACCCGCATGGAGGAGCTGGAGGCCATGGAGGCCGACGGCCGCATGGCGATGCTGCCCAAGAAGGAGCAGATCCTGCTGCGCAAGGAGCTGTCCAAGCTGCAGACCAACCTCAACGGTATCCGCAACATGAAGCGCGTGCCCGACGCCGTGTTCGTGATCGACACGAACCGCGAGGCCATCGCCATCCACGAGTCCCGTCGTCTCGACATCCCCGTGGTGGGCACGCTCGACACGAACTGCGATCCGGACGACGTCGATTTCGGCATTCCCGCCAACGACGACGCCATCCGCTCGGTTCGCCTGCTGGCCGACTTCATCGCCGATGCCGTTATCGCCGGCGTGGGCGCGCCTGTGACGGTTGCCGAGATGGCCGCTCCGGCCGAGGCCGAGGCTGCTCCGGCAGAGGTTGAGGCTCCGGCCGAGGCCGCTGCTCCCGCTGCCGAATAACCTGCTTTTCAGATGAACGAATGCGCCGCCGGTTTCGAAACCGGCGGCGTTTGACAGACCAGGGCCGCGCTTGCGCGCGGCGCATAGAGAAAGGAACAACGTGGCTGCTGTTACCGCTTCCATGGTCAAGGAACTCCGCGAGATGACCGGCGCCGGCATGATGGAGTGCAAGAAGGCGCTCGTCGAGGCCGACGGCAACCTGGACGCCGCTGTCGACGTCCTGCGCACCCGCGGTCTGGCCGCTGTTGCCAAGAAGGCCGGCCGTGCCACCAACGAGGGCACCGTCATGGCGCTCGTGTCCGAGGACGGCAAGGCTGGCGCCGTTGTCGAGCTGAACTGCGAGACCGACTTCGTGGGCATGAACGACAAGTTCAAGGCCTACGCCGAGAAGATCGCCAAGGCCGCGCTGGCCGCTAACCCCGCCGACATGGAGGCCCTCAAGGCCGCCGACGCCGAGGGCGAGACGGTGGAGGCTGTCGTGACCGACGCCATCCACACGCTGGGCGAGAACATCCAGCTCTCCCGCTTTGCGGTGGAGCAGGGCGGCGCCGTGTCGTCCTACATCCACGGCGGCGGCAAGATCGGCGTGCTCGTGCAGTTCGAGGTCGAGGGCGTCGATCCCGCGTCCGCTGAGTTCAAGGCGTACGGCCGCGACGTTGCCATGCAGGTTGCCGCTGCGTCTCCCGTTGCCGCGAACCGCGACTCCGTCGACCCGGCCATCGTCGAGCATGAGAAGGCCATCTACATGGCTCAGGCTGCCGAGTCCGGCAAGCCCGAGGCCATCCAGGAGAAGATGGCCGTCGGCCGTCTGGAGAAGTTCTTCAAGGAGAGCACGCTTACGGAGCAGGCCTTCGTCAAGAACCCGGATCAGACCGTTGCCGAGTACACGGCCGAGGTCGCGAAGAACCTGGGCGGCGAGATCAAGGTCGTCGACTTCAAGCGCTTCGTCCTGGGCGAAGAGGCGTAAACCCTCTTTTCCTTACCGGTAAAGCTGGGACCCGAAGCTTCGGCTTCGGGTCTTTTTTGTGCGTCGGAAAAGACGTGCTCTTGCGTGAAATCCGATGGGGGTCCACCAAACCAACTCCGCCGCCGCCATTGTCGATCAAAAAACAGGTTTTTTCGTCAAAAAAGGTTTTTTTGGATCGACAATGCATCCGGATGCCACTCGTGTTTCGATGCCGCCGCCCTGGCTTGCTGGGGAAGGGGCGCGCGATTCGACCGCGACCAACATTCCCCCATGCCGTTCTGCTTTCGTTGTGAAGGGCCGCATTATGCGGGCCTTCACTTTCTATAATGGACGCATTGCGAACTGAACGCGCCGTCTCACGGCGCGCATCCATAGACGAGTCAAGCCGAGGGCGCGCACCTCGGCGTTAAGGAACACCCATGGCAGAAGAGATCATCATTGTCGAAGGCAACGGCGTGCTCGCGGGCGAAGTGGCCGTGTCGGGCGCCAAGAATTCCGCGCTCAAGCTCATTGCCGCCGCCTTGCTCGGCCAGGGCAAAACGCTCGTGCGCAACGTGCCGCTCATCTCCGACATCAGCATCATGTCGGAGGTGCTGCGCCGCTTGGGCGCAACCGTGGAACGCGACGGCCATACGCTGATCGTGGACACGACCGACGTCGAGCAGTTCGAAACGCCGTACGACCTGGTATCCAAGATGCGCGCGAGCATTTCGGTCCTGGGTCCGCTGGTCGGTCGGTTCGGGCGGGCGCGCGTGGCCATGCCCGGCGGGTGCCAGATCGGCGCGCGCAAAATCGACATGCACCTCGTGGGGCTCGAAGCGCTGGGCGTGGAGTTCACCATCGACCACGGATTCCTGGAGGCGCGCACGCCGAACGGCTTGGTTGGAGCGGACGTCGTTTTGGACTTCCCCAGCGTCGGCGCAACCGAGAACTTGCTTATGGCGGCCGTGACGGCGAAAGGCACGACGGTGCTCGAGAACGCCGCGCGCGAACCCGAAATCGTGGACTTGGCGAACATGCTGGTGTCCATGGGAGCGAAGGTGGCCGGGGCCGGTTCCTCGATCATCGAGGTGGAGGGCGTTCCGCTTTCCTCGCTGCATCCTTGCGACCACACGACGGTGGGCGATCGCATCGAGGCGGGCACCTTCTTGGTGGGCGGCGCGCTCACGGGAGGCCCCGTTACGGTACGCGGCATCGATCCGTCGTATCTGCGCGTTGCCCTCATGAAGCTTGCCGCCATGGGCTGCGAGGTGCAAACCGGAGCCGACTGGGTCACCGTCAGCCGTACGCGCCCCCTTGTTCCCATCGATATTCAGACCCTGCCGCATCCGGGCTTCCCGACCGACCTGCAGGCGCAGTTCATGCTGCTGGCCGCGCGCGCGGAGGGCGTGTCGGTCATCACCGAGAACGTGTTCGAGAACCGCTTCATGTTTGCAAGCGAGCTTATCCGCATGGGAGCCGATATCACTATCGAGGATCATCATGCGCTGGTCAGGGGCGTTGCGGGCCTGCAGGGCGCCGACGTGTCCTCCACCGACCTGCGTGCGGGCGCGGCGCTTGTTCTTGCGGGAGTGTCTGCCGAGGGGCAGACGCGGGTGCACAACATCGGCCATATCGACCGCGGCTACGAAGACTACGTTGGCAAGCTGGGCGATCTGGGGGCGTGCGTTCGCCGCGCGCCCGTCGACGGTATGCCGGATATCCGCGGTTAGCGGAGGCCGCACATGGTCAAGCGCCGTAAGGGCTTTTCGGCAACGCAGTCCAAAATCACCTCGCGCCGTTTGCGCACCGCCACGCTGGGCACGCACGTGCCGCGGCGTTCGCGCGGGCGCATGAACGCCGATTCTGTCGGGTTTTCGAGCGCGCGCAAGCAGAAGCGCGCGGCGCGCGGCTACGTGGAAACCATTTTGCCGAACACGTCGTCCGGGGAGAGCGCTTCCCAGTTCTCTCGTCGCGTGAGCAGGCGCGAGTTCTCCCATGGCATCCAGCGCCGCGCGCGCATGCGGCGTCTCGTCGCGGTGGTCGCGTGCGTCGTTTTGGTGGCGGTCGTTGCGGCGGGCGTGGGGACGTTCGCGTTCTTCGGTTCGCTCGATTCCAAGATAGGCCTCAAGAACTCGGACGCCTCGTCGGCGCTTGTCGCTCCGAAAGAGGCAGCCGACGCCTTCTACACGTTGGTCGCTGCAGATTTGGACCCGGTGGGGGCGGCGAACGCCCAAGCCGGGCCTGATGCGCTTGCCCTGGTGCGGGTGGACCGAGCTGCGCGGTCGGCGGTCATCGTGTCCGTACCCGCCACCTTGCAGGTTCAGCTTAAAGACGGAAAGCCCCATCAGCTTCGAGACGCCGCTGTGCAGGAAGGCGATGCGTCCCTGATCAAAGCCGTGTCGAACTTCGCCGGGGTGAACGTGTCGCATCTGGTCAAGATCGATGCCGGCGGCGTGGCGAGCCTGGTCGATGGACTTGGCGGCGTGCAGGTAAACGTAGCCGAAGAGGTGGACGACCCGGCGGCGGGCGACGTCTACCTATCTCCGGGGGAGCAGACGCTCGACGGCAAGGCCGCCCTTACGTTTTTGCGCGCGTCGAACTTTTCGGGAGGCTTGCAGGTGCAGGCGGCCAACCAGCGCGAACTGCTTGCGGCGCTGTCCCTTCGCCTGCTTGACGAGGGGTCGCTTTCCTTCTTGTCCACGCTGGACAAGGTGGGGGGTTCTTTCGGCACCGACATGGGAGCGAAAGACGCGCTGGGCTTGGCCGATGCGCTGCGGGGCATGGACGCGTCTACGGTGAAGGGCGCCCTCGTTCCCGGTTACGAGACAACGCGCGATAGCGTCTCCTATTACGTGGCTTCAACCGACGCATGGTCGTCCATGATGGAATTGGTGAAGCAGGGGCAAGACCCGGTGGTCGAGAAGAAGATCGCCTCGGTCGATCCGGCCAGCTTCACCCTGACCGTCCGCAACGGCGGAGGCATTACCGGCGCGGCGGCCCAGATATCGCAAACGCTTGCAGGCATGGGGTTCAAGGTCGAGGAAACCGGCAATACCGATACTGCCGCTTACGCCGAAACGCTGGTCATCTACAAGGACGGCGCGTTCGAGCCGGCCGCGCAAACCGTGGTCTCCGCGTTGGGCCTTGGCCGTACGGTTGCCGACGCGGGGTTCTATACGTTCGACACGGACGTGCTGCTGGTTCTGGGGAAGGATTGGAAGCCTTCTTCGTAGCGCCATGCGCCTCGTCGATGTTTCCTCCGCATTTCCCGGCTTCGGCCGTGCGCGCCAAGGCTCTGTGGTAGAATCGGCACCTGATAACACCCATTCAGACGAAGGAGCGATTCCTATGGTGGATAAGAACGACGTGGCGGCTGTGCTCGAGCTCATTCGCCCCAGCCTGCAGGCTGACGGCGGCGACGTGAAGCTCGTCGACGTTGCCGAGGACGGCGTGGTCACGGTCGAGCTGCAGGGCGCGTGCAAGGGCTGCCCGATGTCTCAGATGACGCTCGCCAACGGCGTGGAGCGCATCCTGAAAGAGCGCGTCCCCGGCGTGACGAAGGTCGTGCCCGCGGCTGAATAGCCGTGAGCGTTCGGGATTGAAGGGAAGGCGGATATGGCGAACTGCTGGGAACTGCGCGGATGCGACGAGGAGATGATGTCGCGTTGCCCGCACAACATACCCGGAGAGCCTTGTCCTGCCGACTGCCGCTTTGCAGCCTGCGTGCGGTCTACGCATGAAGTGTGCCAGGACTTCAACGTATTGTTGAACCCGGAGCGCGACTACGATGCGGCCATCAAGGAGATATGCCGCTTCTGCACGCACTTTTTAACGCACGGGCCGCACATGGCCGATCGCAAAGAAGGCTGCGTGGCCCGACAGGGCAACCCGAACCGGTTTCTGCTCTAGCCCCGTTCTTCGCTTCGCGCGTTACGGTTGCGTTAACGTGCTCGCGTCGAGGCGCAGGAACGGGTATCGTACATGCTTGGATTCGAGCGCGGCCGCACGGCCATTCGTGCGGCCGCGCTCTGCATGCTGTCGGCGCGTTGCGGGCAGCTACTCGAACGATCGCGATGAAAGGACGGCTCGATGACCGAACAGGCGCATGGCACGCTCAAAGTGAAGACCGGCTTCGCCGAGATGATGAAGGGCGGCGTCATCATGGACGTCGTCAACCCCGAGCAGGCGAAGATCGCCGAGGATGCGGGCGCTGTGGCCGTTATGGCTCTCGAGCGCGTCCCTGCCGACATCCGCGCGCACGGCGGCGTGGCGCGCATGAGCGACCCCACCATGATCGAGGGCATCGTGGAGGCCGTGTCCATCCCTGTCATGGCGAAGTGCCGCATTGGGCATTTCGTGGAGGCGCAGGTGCTGCAGAGCCTGGGCGTGGACTTTATCGACGAGAGCGAGGTGCTCACGCCGGCCGACGACGAGTACCATGTGAACAAGTGGGATTTCGACGTGCCGTTCGTGTGCGGCGCGCGCAACCTGGGCGAGGCTTTGCGCCGTATCGCCGAAGGCGCGGCCATGATCCGCACGAAAGGCGAGCCGGGCACGGGCAACGTAGTGGAGGCCGTGCGTCACATGCGCACCGTGACGACCGACATCGCCCGTATCAAAGGCTTGCGCGACGAGCAGTTGTTCACGGCTGCAAAGGAGCTGCAGGCTCCCTACGAGCTGGTGAAGTGGGTGGCCGAGCACGGGTGCCTTCCCGTGGTGAACTTCTCGGCCGGCGGCATCGCCACGCCCGCTGACGCGGCGCTCATGATGCAGTTGGGCTGCGACGGCGTATTCGTGGGCAGCGGCATTTTCAAGTCGGGCGACCCGGCCAAGCGCGCTCGCGCCATCGTGGAGGCCACGACGAACTACGACGATCCCGACACTGTCGCGCGCGTTTCGCGCAACCTGGGCGAGGCCATGGTGGGCATCGAGATCTCCGACATCCCCGACAACGAGCTGATGGCGCAGCGCGGCTGGTAGAGACGCGTCGCGTGAACCTATGAGGTCTGGCCATGCAACCTATGAATAAAACCATCGGCGTCCTGGCGCTTCAGGGCGCGTTCCGCGAGCATCGAGCCATGCTCGACGGGCTGGGAGCGGCCACGCGCCTCGTGCGCTGGCCGCACGAGCTCGACGGCTTGGACGGCTTGGTGCTGCCGGGCGGCGAGTCGACGGCCATCGCGAAGCTCTTGGCCATCCACGGCATGTACCAGCCGCTGCGCGATGCGTTTGCGAAGGGGATGGCCGTGTTCGGCACGTGCGCCGGCGCTATCCTCATGGCGCGCGACATCGAAGGCGCGCGGCCCGATCAGGAACCGCTCGCTCTTATGAACGTGCGGATCCGGCGCAACGCCTACGGCCGGCAGATCGACTCGTTCGAGACGGCGGTGCCGTGGGCCGGGATCGAGGGCGGCCCCGTGAAGGGCGTGTTCATCCGCGCGCCGAGGTTCGCCGATTGGGGGCCGAACGTGGAGGTCCTCAGTGCCGCCGAGGACGGCGAGCCGCTTGCTGTGCGCGAAGGGCGCGCGCTCGCCGTGGCGTTTCATCCCGAGTTGACCGACGATGCGCGCGTGCATGCGTTCTTCCTCGACCGCGTAGTGGGCGAGGGGCGCGCCTCGTGCTGATGTGAAGCCCGTCGGCGTGGACGTCGTTCGGCGTTCGCGTTGGCGGGCTTCTGCTACAATGAGGACAAAAGAAGGCGGGCGAACGAGCGAAGGAGCGTGAACCGATGAGTCGAAGCGCAATCTGCCCTGCATGCGGCGCGAACGATCTGGACGTATGTCGCTACGATGCCATGATGGTCCTGCGGACGGACCTGGCCCTGTTCACGCTGCGCTGCCCGCACTGCGACGCCTCGGTTTCCATCGTGCACCCCATTCCGCCTCAGCTGCGCGACGAGGTCCGCTTCGCCGCCATCGAGGTGGGGGCTGGCATGGGCCAGGAGTAGGCCCTGTACCTCGCTTCCGAAGGCGATCGCTTCGCCTCGGATTTTTGCGAAAGGAACTTCATGCTCAACAACATCTACCAAAGCCTTGACCCGGTTGCGTTCGCTATCGGGCCGTTCGCGGTGCGCTGGTACGGCATCGCCTACGTGCTCGGGTTCGTGTGCGCGGCGCTTGTGGTATGGCGCGTAGCGCGCCGATGGCGCGTGCGCGTGGACGTGGATTCTTTGCTTACCATCATGTTCTGCGTGATCGTCGGCGTGATCCTTGGAGGGCGCTTGGGCTACGTCTTGTTTTACGGCGATGGCTACTACCTGGCTCATCCTGCCGAGATCCTTGCGTTCAACCGTGGCGGCATGAGCTTTCACGGCGGCCTGATCGGGGCGCTTCTTTCGGGTGTCGTGGCGGCTAAGCTGACGAACATCCCGTATTTGACGCTGGCCGATCTGGGCTGCATCGGCGCTCCGCTTGGCCTGCTGTTCGGTCGCTGCGCGAACTTCGTGAACGGCGAGCTGTGGGGTGCGCCCACCGACGTCGCGTGGGGCGTGGTGTTCGGTGGGGCCGCTGGAACGATGCCGCGCCATCCCTCTCAGCTGTACGAGGCGTTTCTGGAGGGAATCGTTATCTTCGCCGTGCTCTACCTGCTCTCGCGGATGCGTCCGGCTCGCCCGCGCGGCACCTTCCTGGGCTTGTTCCTGATCATGTACGGATGCTTCCGCTTTCTGGTTGAGTTCGTGCGCGAACCGGACGTGCAGCTGGGCTACTTGTGGGGCGGGTGGCTTACCATGGGGCAGCTTTTGAGCGTTCCGTTGATCCTGGTAGGTGTGGGCGTGTTGGTTTATGCGATTGTCGTGAAAAAGCCTCAGCAGGGTCTTCCCGAAATGCAACAGAGTGAGTAACATTTAAGGAAGCAAAGGGTACGGTGCTTGGCAAGCGAGGCGTTTCGACGACGTTACGGTTCGGCTCCAAGCATCGCGGTGCGCTCGCCGCGCATCGGCCCTGCGCTATCATTGGGAAGAAGCAGGTAGACCTGTACGCGAAGCTAAAGGGGGCCCGAATATGGATCTCAAGTTTTACAAGTGCATGCACTGCGGCAACATCGCTGTGAAGCCGTTCGACGCCGGCGTTCCGCTGGTTTGCTGCGGCGAGAAGATGACCGAACTCACCGCCAACACCACCGACGCCGCGCTCGAGAAGCACGTTCCCGTCGTGAGCGTCGACGGCGCGAACGTCCACGTCGAGGTGGGCAGCACGCTGCACCCCATGACGCCGGAGCACTACATCACCTTCATTTGCCTGGTTACGAAGAACGGCTACCAGATGCGCGAGCTCACCCCCGAGGATGCTCCCGTTGCCGATTTCGCCGTGGCCGAGGGCGACGAAGCGCTCAAGGTGTACGAGTACTGCAACCTGCACGGCCTGTGGGTCGCCGAGGTGTAAAGACGTTTTGCAATCGTTTCGAGAGCGCCCGTTCCGTGCAAGCGGAGCGGGCGCTTTGCGCTATCATGAAGGAAAACGGCGTACGACGGGGAGGCTATGGCTAGGCGAACGAAAATCGTGTGCACGTTGGGGCCGGCGGTCGACGACGAGGGCGCGCTGCGCGACCTCATTGCGGCGGGCATGGACGTGGCGCGCTTCAATTTCTCGCATGGATCGCACGTCGAGCACGCCGCGCGCATGGAGCGCTTGCGCACGGTATGCCACGAGGTTGACTCCCCGTGCGCGGTGCTGCTGGACACGCGAGGACCCGAGATTCGCACGGGTCGCTTGGCGGGCGGCGCGCCGGTGCAGCTTGCCTCGGGGAACCGGATCGTGCTGACTGAAGCCCAGGTAGAGGGTACGGCGCAGCGGGTTTCTCATACGTGTCCGGGTTTGGCGGACGTGGTTGCGCCGGGAACTTCCGTGCTGATCGACGACGGGCTTATCGAGTTGCGCGTGGATGCAACGGAGGGTTCCGACATTCTGTGCGCGGTTCTTAACGCGGGCATGCTGGGAGAGCGCAAGTCCGTGAACCTTCCGGGCACTTCGGTTCCGCTTCCGGTTATGACCGATCAAGATCGCGATGATTTGCTGTTCGGCGTTCGCCAGGAAGTCGATTTCGTCGCGGCCTCCTTTGTGAGGGACGCGCGCGGGGTGCGCGAGATTCGCGACTTCCTGGACCAGCACGGCGGAGCGGGCATCATGCTGATCGCGAAGATCGAGTGCTCGGAGGCTGTGGAGAACATCGAGGAAATACTCGAAGCCGCCGACGGGATCATGATCGCGCGCGGAGACTTGGGTGTGGAGGTTCCCGCGTACCGCGTGCCGCATATCCAGAAGGAAATCATCCGCGCATGCAACCGTGCGTCGAAGCCGGCTATCACGGCCACGCAGATGCTGGATTCCATGATTCGCAACCCGCGTCCCACGCGTGCCGAGGTTGGGGATGTGGCGAACGCCATCTACGACGGCACCGACGCGGTCATGTTGTCGGGCGAAACGGCGTCGGGAAGCTATCCGGTGGCTGCGGTGCGCATGATGGCGCGCATCGCCGAAGCCAGCGAACCGTACCTGTTCGAAGAGCGCGCGCCCGACCGGCGGCGCGTCCATGCGCGCGTCGCGTTGGCGGTGGGCATGGCGGCCGTGCAGACGGCCGAGAACGTGGGCGCCTCGTGCATCGTCGCCCCCACCATGTCGGGGCGCACGGCGCGCCTGGTGTCGAACCTGCGTCCGCGCGTGCCCATCTACGCGGTTACGCCGTTTTCGCGCGTCATGCGTCAGCAGCAGTTGAACTGGGGCGTCGTCCCTATGATCGGCGACGTGCAGGGCGATATGCGCTGCGTTATCGACCATGCGCACGCCACCGTGCTGCAGCGCGGTTTGGTGAACCCGGGGCAGTTGGCCGTGTTCACGGCAGGCGATCCTTTGACCAGCCCGGCGGCGGGTACGGACGCGCAGGGAGCCGAAACGGTAGCCGCCACCAACGTGATGTACGTCGTGCGGATTCGCAATGACGAAGAGCAGCCGGGCGTTGGCGCGCCGTCGCCGGCGCATGAACGATAGGAGAGGCTATGGGTTTTTTCGATGATGCTCAAGAGATGCTCGATCGGGGCGTCTCGGCTGCGAAGGGCGCCGTTTCCGGCGTCGCCGTGGAGCAGCAGCAGTTCGCGAAATCGTTCGTGCGCCTGTGCGCCGACGGGTGGGCGCAGGGGTGGCACGAAAGCAACGGCGGCAACCTGTCGTATCGCATGAAGCCCGAAGAGGTGGCTTCTTGCCGATCGTTTTTCTACGACAACCCCAGCTCATGGGTGCCGCTCGGCCTTCGCGCGGAGAATTTGAGCGGCGAGTTCTTCATGGTCACGGGCGCGGGCCGCGTCATGCGCAACGTCGCGCTCGATGCAGACGGCAACGCCGGCATCGTGGAGATTGCTCCTGCGGGCGACGCGTGGCGCATCGTATGGGGGTTCAAGGACGGCGGCCGCCCCACCAGCGAGTTCGCCAGCCACTGCGCCGTTCACTCAGTGCGCAAGGATGCTTCCTCCGGGGCGGACCGCGTGCTCTACCACGCCCATCCAACCCAGGTCATAGCCTTGACGAACGTGTTGCCGCTTGACGCGCGCACGTTCACGCGCACGTTGTGGAAGGCCATGCTCGAAAGCATGGTGGCGTTCCCGGCCGGCGTCGGCGTGGTGCCGTGGATGGTTCCGGGCGGCCCGGAGATCGCGGACGCGACCGCCGCCGCAATGCGCGATCACGGCGTGTGCGTATGGGCGCATCACGGGCTGTTCTGCGCGGCTCCCGGCTTCGACGCTGCGTTCGGCGTGGTGCAGACCGTGGAGAAGGCTGCCGGGGTGTACGCGCAGGCGCGTGCGATGAACGGGGGCGGCGACCGGTTTCTCAATACGATTCCCGACGAGGGCCTGCGCGGCATTGCCGCAGCTTACGGCCTGCCCGTCAACGAAGCGTACCTGTAAGGATCGGCGCCGGCTGTTTTCGACGCGTTTCGCGTTTCGGCGGGCTGCCGTATCGTGAAGTTATTCCGCAAAGAAGTGGTATTCGGACTGCTGGTGTGCTATAGTGCAAAGGCTTGTCTTCACCTTGGTCGGAAACCAAGGTCAGTAAAGGAGAACCAGAACCATGAAACAGGGAATTCATCCGGAGTACGGGGAGTGCACCGTCAAGTGCAGCTGCGGCAACACGTTCACGACGCGTTCCACGAAGTCTGAGCTGAAGGTCGACATCTGCAACGTCTGCCATCCGTTCTACACCGGCCAGCAGCGCTTCGTCGACACCGGTGGACGCGTCCAGCGCTTCGCCGACAAGTTCGGCGCTGCCGCCAAGGAGAGCGTGGCCGAGCGCGAGGCAGCCAGGAAGGCTGCGCGTGCCGCCGCCGTCGCCGAGGCCGAGGCCAAGAAGAAGGCCGAGCGCGAGGCGAAGGCCGCCGAGAAGGCTAAGCGTGCCGAGGAGTTCGCGAAGAAGTCCGAGGCCGAGGCCAAGAAGGCCGCCGAGGCTGAGGCTGCTGCCGCCGAGGCTGCTCCGGCTGAGGCTTCCGCCGAGGAAGCTGCCGCCGTCGACGCTCTCGTCGAGGAGGCGCCGGCCGCTGAATAGCGTGCCGAACGCATAACGCGAAACGCGCACAGCAAGGGCCGCATCGAAAACGATGCGGCCCTTGTGCATGCAGAAGCGTTCCGTACGGCCCGCATGCGGTTCGCGTGCGGGCCGTGCTGCTTCATCGGTTGGCTCGGCGTGCCTCGATGAACTCCTCGCCCCGAAGAAGCTCCACTTCCAGGAGGTCTCCTTCCTCCCAGCCTGCTTCGCCGATGGGGGATACGCGTTGCGCGTTCGACGTCATGCAGGCGGCCAGCTCGCCCGCTTTGAAGTTGAGAAAGCGGGCCGTGTAGCCCTCGCCGTCGCGCTCCACCTGCACGCGCGCGATGTTCGCCATCTTCGGGATGCTCGACTTCGCTGCATCGGCGCGCGCCTGCACCGTGGGATGACGATGCAGGGGGATGTCCAGCATGCGCGCGATTACGGCTTGCAGGCACCATTCGGATCCGAAGTAGGCCGCCATAGTCGGCCCGGGCAGGTTGACGACCGGCTTTTCGTCCACCACGGCCATCATGAGCGGGCGTCCCGGAACGGCAGCGATATAGTGATGCACCACGCGTCCCCGCCGCTTGATCAGGCGGGCGTTGAAGTCCTCCTCGCCAAGCGCGGAACCGCCGTTGATCACCACCAGGTCGGCAGTCGAGAGCGCTTCCTCGAACGCCCGCTCAAGGTCGGCGGGATCGTCGTGCACGAGAGGGAACAGCACGGGTTCCGCTCCATACTCGATCAGCAGGTGCTTGCACATGAGGCTGTTCGCGTCGACGTTCTGCCCGCGGTGCGGCTTGATGCCGGCGGGCACGAGCTCGCTGCCCGTGGGAATGAAGGCGACGCGCGGCTTGGCGCGCACGGGCACCATGGCAACGCCTCCCATGGCAAGCGCGGCCAGATCGGTGGGACGGACGATGGTTCCTGCGTTCATGAGCGCATCTCCTGCGCGCAGCGTTGATCCTGCGGGTCGTACGCCCGAGCCGGGCTCGACGAGCGCGTCCTTGTCGAGTATCACCGATCCGTCTTCCTGGATAGCCGCTTTCTCGATCATCACCACGGCGTCGAACTCGTCGGGGAAATCGTCGCCGGTATCGGCGCGCGCGTAATCGACGCCGAGCTTCCAGCTGCTCGTGTCGGGCAGTCCGTTCGCGAACGCGGCGGACTTCATCGCGATGCCGTCGAACGAGGACGCGCGCACCACCGGCAGGGTGTTCGCGGACGTCAGGTCGCGCGCCAGCACGCGGCCTACCGCATGGTCGAGCGTTACGTATTCGGTGCGCCGCACCGGCTCCCATGCGGCGAAGAAATCGTCCAGAGCCTCTTCCTTCGAGGGGAATCCATCGAGTATCTTTTCTCCCATGCGCCTCTCCTTGTCCGGTTTCCCTTGTGCGTCAGGAGAGCCCGGCGTACCGGGCTCTCCTGCGGTTCTTCTATACGAGCGCGGCTGCTATGCCTTAGGCTGCGCGTGCGCTGCGATCTGATCGAACTCGGCCTTGCTCAAATCGTAGCCGTAAAACGTCTTGAAGTAGCCCGACACCGTTTCGTGCAGATCGTTGTCGTACTTGTCAGGATAGAGCAGGCGGGGAAGCCACTGCATGCCCAGCACCTGGTTGACCGTAGGCGGGTTGTTCAGCCAGTTCCACGGCGTACTGGGCACCTCGTAGTAGGATCCGTTCTTGACGGCCGTCAGCTCTGCAAACGCGGCATCGGAACCTACGGAGTCGTAGATGCTTCCTCCTGCGAACAGGATCAGCTGCGGATCCCACAGAGCCAGCTGCTCCATGCTGATCTCGACGCCCGCGCCGCTGCCGGAGACCTTGCCCAGGTCGGCCACGTTGTTGGCAACCAGATCGACCACCTGTCCCTGATAGGAGTTCTTCGCGATGGTGTTCGTCCCCTTGCCACCCAAAAGGTAGGCAACGTTGACGCGATCGGACTCGGGGATGGTGCTCATGACGGACACGGTTTCGTCGTAGGCTGCCTTGCAGTAGTCGGACAGCTCCTTGCCGCGGTTCTGCATGCCCAGAAGCTCGCCGAGCATTTCATAGGCTTTGCCGTAGTCGCTCATCTTGGTTTCGATGACCACCACGGGGATGCCCAGCTGCTGCTGCAACGTGTCCAGGTCTTCCTTGATGCCGTCTTTGAGCTCGCCGGTATCGATGAGGATTTGGGCCCCGGAGGCGGCGACGGCCTCTTTGTTGAGGTCGCCCTTCGCGCCGAACGCTGCTCCCGTTACGGGCAGGTTCGCATAGTCCGCTCCCAGATACTTCGCCTGATCCGCGGTAAGCTCGGTCGAGATCGACACCAGCTTGTCGGGGGCCATCGTGAGCAGTACCTGTGTTGCGGTGTGGCCGGCCGGCGCAATGCGGTCGATTTGCGCCGGCACCTCGACCGTGCGCCCCGCCGAATCGGTGAACGTGCGGGTCTCGTTTTGCGCGGGCTGATCCTGCTTCGCGCCTTCGTCCGCGCTCGGCGCTTGCTGGGCGCAGCCGCTTGCGATGAACGCCAAGCCAAGACATAGCACGCATGCGATCAGCAAGCGCGCGGTCCAGGGCGCTTTCTTCGTTTTCGTAGTCCCTCCCATGGGAGCCTTCCTTTCCGTTGCTTCTTGAGCCTACCGTTCTATCTCGCGTACCGGCACGCAAACGCGCACCTTGTCGCCGTATAGGGAGTTGACCTCCACGTCCACGTGGTAGATGGCGCTTACCAGCTCCTTCGTGATGACCTCTTTGGGGTCGCCGAAGGCGTGCACGCGGCCCTCGTTGATGACGAGGGTGCGGTCGGAGTAGAGAAAAGCCTGGTCAGGCTGATGGGTTGATTGCACGATGCTCATGCCTTCGCGAGCAAGCTGACGTACGGTGGACAGCACGCGCACCGTGTTGCCGTAGTCCAGCGCGCTGGTGGGCTCATCCATGACGATGGTGCGCGCATTCTGGGCGATGGCGCGCGCGATAAGGACCAGCTGCTTCTCGCCGCCGGATATCTGCGTGTAGGGGCGGTGTCCCAAATGCGCCACGCCCACGCGCTCGAGCGCTTCCCAGGCGCGGTCCGTATGCTGGCGTTTCGGCGTTCCGAACAGCCCGACGTCGCCTCCAGCGCTCATGAGCACCACGTCGAGCACGTCGTAATCGTACGTGGACGAGTGCGACTGCGGGATGTAGGCCACCTCGCGCGCCCGTTCGCGAACGGGGAGGTCGCGCAGGTTCTTTCCATTCACGGTGATCTCGCCTGTCCAGGCGGCGTTCAGGCACAGGATGCAGCGAAACAACGTGGATTTCCCTACGCCGTTGGGTCCCAGCACGTTCACCAGCATGTTGTCGGGGATGGAGAAGCTGACGTTGTGCAGCACCTCGCGGCTTCCGTAGGAAAAGCTCAGGTTCTTGACGTCGATGCTCATAGCTTCTGCTTCTTCCGGGTGATGAGGTACAAGAAGAACGGCGCGCCTACGAATGCGGTCAGTATGCCGATGGGTATCTCCGCGGTTGCGACCAGCCGGGCGATGTCGTCCACTATCAGCATGAAGCTGGCGCCCATGAGCATGCTCGCCGGCAGCAGTTTGCGGTAGTCGCAGCCGATGACCATGCGGGAAAGGTGGGGGATGACCAGGCCGACCCATCCGATCATGCCCGATACGGCTACGCTGGAGGCGGTGATCAGGGTTGCCGCCAGAATGACGATGAGCCGTGTTCGACGCGCGTTCACGCCCATGGTGGAAGCTTCGTCGTCGCCCATGGTCAGCACGTTGATGCGCCAGCGCAGGGCGAACAGCGCTCCCAGCCCGACTGCCATGGGGATGGCCGCCAGGGCCATGTCGCTCCACTTGGCTCCGGTCAGGCTGCCCATGAGCCAGTACGTGATGGCGGCAAGCTGGTTGTTGGGATCGGCTATCAGCTTGGTGAACGAGACGCCCGCTGAAAACAGCGAGCTGACCATCACGCCCGCCAGCACCACGATGAGCAGGTGATTCCCTCGGGCTCGCGTGCCGATGAGCAGCACCAGCATCACGGCTGCGATAGAGAACAGGAAGGCGGAGGCGGAAACGCCGAACGCGCCCATGCCCAGCAGAATGGCGCACGCCGCTCCGAACGCCGCGCCTTGCGACGCTCCTAGTATGTCGGGCGATACGAGCGGGTTCTGAAACGTTCCCTGGTAGGCTGCGCCCGCTGTGGCAAGGCTGCATCCCACCATGACGGCCAGCACTATGCGCGGCAGGCGCACTTGGAAGAAGAGCGTTTCCTGCTGCGGAGTCCAGAACGGATCCACGGGAAAGGCTAAGTTGGCTAGCATTCCCACTGCTTCTACCGGCGTGATGGGATAGCGACCCAGCATGAGCGAAGCGAGCGCGCTTGCTATGAGCAGGATGCCGAGCGCGAGCAAGAGGGCGTTGGCGCGACGCGCGTTTCTTCGGGATGCGCAGCGGGCGGCGCGCATCCCGGGATCAAGGTCACGGCTGCTGTTCGCCTCTTTGCCAGGCGCGGTCGCCTTCGATGCGTCGGGCGGGTCGTTGAGCTCTCGTGTCTTCATAGTCCCCCAATGAAGAATAATATTGTTTCTCAAATATATACTAGAATGAGAATATAATCAAACAAATATAAATGGTGCCGAAGCTGGCGCGCGGGCTGCCTGAGGCGGGTTGGGGGTCGGTAGCGGAGGGTCGGCGGGGCGCGGGTCGTGCGGGAGGGCGGTCCGTGCTGCGTCCGGAGCGGGTGGGGGGGGGGTTGCGCGAGCGGGCGGCCGAGTAGTTGGTCGAGCGGGCGAAACGGGCGGGGGCGGCCCGACGAGCGATCGGTCTGCGTGGGCGAAACGGGTGGGCCGCCGACCGGCACGGGGGGCCGGATGATGCTGCCGGCCCGCTTCGCGCCCCGATTTCTCCTTCAGCAGAAAATTATGCGATCCGTGGTAGGTTTTGACGGTTTGGGGTCGTTGGGTTGGCTGATCGATCTTGCTTGTATGTGGGTCTATTGCGTTTCCGCAGGTGAGCGAGGTGACGTGAAGCTAAGTGTGCAAACCCGCACGCCCAGCACCTGTCAGGACGACCTCAAACCGTCAAAACCTACCACGGATCGCGGTTTTTCTTGCGCGCCGTCTTCGTGCGCGACGGGCGCAGCGCTTGCTCGCGCGCTCGTCCAGGGCAAGCCCGCACCGCGCTGCCCTCGCGTGCGGCGGACGGCGTGCTTGAGGGTTGCCCCACGGTGCGCGAGGTGGGATCTTGCTACGCGAGCTCCCGCGTGATCGACGTCATTTGGAGCGCTTCGCCGAAGAACTGCCCGGCTCCGCTCTTCACGGCGAAGCGGGCTTTCTCGGGATCGGCTACGACGCTGCCGGCCAGCATGTCGACGCCGCGGTCGAACAGCTGCGTCGACATGACCACGCTCGGGCCCACCATGACGGTGGTCGCGCTCTTCGCCAGGTCCAGCAAGCGGGGCGCGGTCTTGTTGATGATGGTCACGCCCGTTACGAACGCGTAATCGGCCAGGGGGACGACGTATTCGCAGGCGGGGTCGGGCGTGTCGAGCGGCTGCGAGCAGTTTCTTTCGAGCACCGTTAGATTGGCGTATTCGGCAATGCGGT
This sequence comes from Paraeggerthella sp. LCP19S3_G8, assembly GCF_052119225.1. Lineage (NCBI taxonomy): Bacteria > Bacillati > Actinomycetota > Coriobacteriia > Eggerthellales > Eggerthellaceae > Paraeggerthella > Paraeggerthella sp. LCP19S3_G8. The sequence goes on along the minus strand of NZ_JBQKFQ010000009.1, from coordinate 34,908 downwards.
CGACGTGGGGAAAGTGCCCGACCACCACGACGTTGGCGTTGCCTTGCGCCGCGATGCGCGGTCGGTACAGCTCGAACGCGTCTTTGCTTCGCACGGTTCCGTCCGGACGCTCGACGGGCTCGTCGTAGACGGCTCCCAGCGGATCGAGCAGGCGCTTCTGCGCGTAGTAGGCGTTGAGAGCCGCCACCCCAAGCGTGGCTTCCTCGAAGCACCATGACTTCGCAAGCTGGGCCATCGCGCGAAGCGAGCATCCGCGCAAATCGTTCTTGGCCTGGCGCCTCGCTCCGCCTTTGCAGGTGAAGCTCACGCCCATGCCGCAGTCGGCCTCCACGTACGACCAGTGCGTTCCCAAACAGTAATCGCGCACGGCAAGATCTTCGGGGATCCCTTCGATCAGCAAGTCGTAGAATTGCCACGGGGATCGGTTTTCCAGCGTGCCGGAGGAATCGCCCGTCTCCGCTTCGCGTGCGTTCGAGCAGGTGCTGTTCTCGGAGCGTTCCATACGGCTCTCCTTGTTCGCAGGTTTTCGTGTCGAAGCGCCTTTGCGTGCAGCGCGTCGTTTATATTGTACCTATTGGCGTATAATACACCGTTGAGAAGAATCAAGGAAGGGGCGCCGACCATGCTGTTCCTGCTAACAGGCGACGTGCAGATAGGGAAGACCCGCTGGCTGGAGGCTGCGGTGAAAGGACTTGTCGCCCAGGACGTTGCGGTGGAGGGCGTCTTGGCCCCTGGCGTCTGGCGAGGGAGCGAAGCCGGAAAAGCCGCCGGTTGTTCTGCGGCGGTGGGAGCCGAAACTCTGGAAAAGATCGGTATCGACAACGTCTTGCTTCCGGGCGGCGAGCGGGTTTCCTTTGCCCGGCGGCGCGATCTGGCTTTGGCCGAAGGAACGTTTCGCGAAGAAAGCCAGAGCGCTCGCGCGAAGCTTGCCTGGGAGATATCGGACGATGCCCTTGCGCAGGTGAACGCTCATTTCGATAGGCTGAAAGCTGCTGATCCGCCGCACAGCCCAGGTTTGCTGGTAGTGGACGAGCTGGGGCAGTTGGAGCTGCTGCGCGGCGGCGGGCTGACGTCGGCCATGGACGTGCTTTCGCAGGGCCCTTCGGCCCGAAGCGCTCACGCCCTCGTGGTGGTGCGGGCGTGGCTGCTCGAAGCTGCTGCCGAACGGTTCGGCGATGTTTGGGGCGGTGCGAAGATGCTCGCTCCCGACGGCGAGGCTCGTTCGACCTTGCGTTCGGCATTCGATCTTGTTTGAGCAAACGATACCAAGTATCATCAAAATCGACCGATCGGTATTAGACGAGACAGGACCGCGGGCAGGCGCATCGCGGCGGGAAGGTGCCATCATGATCGATAAATCGGCCTTTCATAGCTTGAGCTATGGGCTCTACATCGTTGGCGCGCAGCATGAGGGAAAGCGCTTCGGATGCGTTGCGAACACGTTTCAGCAGGTGACGTCTTCCCCTATGCAGGTGAGCGTGACGTTGAACAAGGAAAACGCTACGACCGAAGCCGTGCTCGAGTCCGGTCGTTTCACGGCAACGTGCTTGTCCCAGGAGGCGACGATGGAGCTTATCGGCACCTTCGGCTTCCATTCGAGCGCCGATGTGGACAAGTTCGCTTCGTGCGAGACGGCCGAAGACGCGGCGGGCGTTCCCTACGTGGCCGAACAGTGCGTTTCGCGCTTCTCGGCGCGCGTCGTGCAGATCGTCAACCTGGGCACGCATATCCTATTTGTGGGCGAGGTGGAGGAAGCGGAGAAAACCTGCGCGGGCGATCCGATGACGTACGCCTATTATCACCTGGTCAAGGGCGGGAAAACGCCACCGAAGGCATCGAGTTACCTGGGCGAGGAGCCTGCTTCTGCGCCCGGTGAAGGCGACGCGAAGCCGAAGTTCGCTTGGCGATGCACGGTGTGCGGCCACATGGAGTACCTTGACGAGCTGCCGGAAGATTACGTGTGTCCCGTGTGCGGCGTGGGCCGGAACATGTTCGAACGGGTCGCCGTGTAGATCGAGGGATGCGGGGCGAGGCGAGGGCGGGTTTGCTCCGCCTCGCCCGCCCTGCTCGTTTTCCCTACGCGTTGCAACTGGATGCGGGGCAGCGGGCCTCGCATCCAGGGCATGCGTCGCCCGTCCTTTTCAGCTCCTTGGCAAGCAGCGCGGATTCCTTGCAGGCTTGCGTGATCAGCATCGAAAGGCCCCGGTACAGGTTGCTGTTCGATTTTTCCAGGATCAGGTCGCGCCAACCTTCCACCCAGGAGTTCGGGTGCTCTTCCAGAAAATCATGTTGATCGGACATCGCCCGCTCGAATCCTTCTTCGTTGCCGGCGTCGAGGCTCTCCTTTGCGATGCGCGCCAGATGCGCCGCAAACAGCAGTTCGGAGGCAAGATGGTCGTCCGGTTCGTGCTGAAAGCCCTCTACCTCCAGGTTGTATGCTCGGTACGCTGCTCGTACTTGCAGCGTTCGCTCCTGAAACACCATGCGCTCGCGGCTGAAGTGCACCGATTCCCAAAGGGGGGCGGCTACCTTTTGGGCGCCCACGAACAGGCGCGTGTAGTCGACGCGGACGGCTTCGAAGTCGCTGTCGGAAAAGGGCGTCGCGCAGGCGTCCATCCAGGCAAGGAGCAGATCCTGCGGCTGCCTTGCCCGCGCGCCGTCTACGAAGGGTATGGACTCGAACAGGCGCTCTTCGACGACGCGGGCGAAAAGATCGCGATCCGGCATGCCGTACAGCAGTCTTCCGAGCAGCGTGAGCAGGGCTTCTTCTTCTGCGAGCCTTGATCGGATGGCATCGGTGTCCATGTCGTCTCCTATCGAATCGTCGACGCAAGGGGCTTCGGGCGATCCGCAGCCCCTTGCGCGTTGGGATTATTGTTCAAGCGAGAGAGGCCGTCCTGCGCCCTCTTCGAACACAGCGTCTTTGTGCGTGGCGATCGCCACGTTGGGAAGCGTTTCCGACGAAGGGGGCAGCGGTTGCACGTCGGCAACCTTGCCGTAGGTGCTGCGGAGCTCTTCGATCTCGCCTATTGCCAGGGCGCGCTGCGGGCAGATTCCCACGCATGCAGGCTCTTCGCCAAGGGCGAGCAGATCTTTGCACAGATCGCACTTGCGCGATTTCTTTTCAGCTTCGACCAGCTGGCACGCGCCGTACGGGCAGGCTGCATTGCAGGTGCCGCACCCGATGCACTTCTCGGGATCGATGGTGACGATGCCCGTGTCCGCGTCCTTCGAGATGGCCCCTTGCGGGCATTTGGCGAAGCAGGCGGGGGAGTCGCAGTGCCCGCACGAGAACGATACCGAGTACGAGAACACGCCTTGCGGGGTGAAGCAGTTCAGCGCCTCGTCTTTCTCCCACGTTCCGCCGCACATCATCCGCACGCGGCGAAGCCGAGCGCCCACGTCGAGGTTGTTCTTGTCCTTGCAAGCGAGTTCGCAGGCCTTGCAGCCGGTGCACGAAGCGCTGTCGATGTAAAAGCCCATTTGAGACATGATTAGTCCTCCTTAAACACTTCGCGCGGTTCCCAGGTGTAATCGGGGGCGAGCGGCGTTCCCGTCCATTTCTCGACCTTCACGATGCAGCTGTTCCATGCCTGATGGCCGTATCCTACGCAGTTGGGGCCGTTCAGCACGTTGACGCTGCCGGCCATGTCGATGCCGGTCTCCTCGTCGATCTCCACCCACGAGCCTTGGCCGAGGCCCAGCACTCCGGGCATCATGATCTCGGTGACCAGCAGCGGGCGCAGGCTCTTGCCCCACTTCGAGGTGATGAGCACCGTCTGGCCCGTTTCGCACCCGATGTCCGCGGCGTCGAGCGGATTCATGTACAGCGGGTGGTCGAACGCCTCGCGCAGATTGGGGACGTCGGCGAACGAGGAATGCGAATGGCGCGGAATGTGCAGGCTGACCAGCTGATAGGGGTATTCGCCCTTCACTTTGCCAGCCCAATCGGAAAACGTCTCCTCGTATCCTTCGATGCCGGGTTCGTATTTGGCGATGGGCGGGATTTCGGTCCATCCGCATGCCTTTACGCGCGCGGCGGCGTTCGGCGAGCAGATCTCGAGCTTGCCCGTTTTCGTGGTGGCTATGGGATTCGCTTCGGGATCCTTGCGGAAGGCTTCCAGCACCACGTAATCCAGACCGTCTCCTTCGGAGCGCTCCACCGTGTAGATGCCGTCGCGCTTGAAGTCGAGGATGGGCACGCGACCTTCTTGGGGCTTGCCTTCCACGCCGAGTTCTTTCAGGTCGTCTTCCGTGACGCTGACCAGGTTCTCTACGCCGCTTCCATCCTTTTTGGTTGCGGTTGCGGCGGCAACCCAATCGAAGACCTGCTGCTTGAGCTCGAGCGGGCGCACTTGCTTCGGATCGACGCCGATGTGCTCTGACAGCTCTGCGGCAATGTCCACGTCGCTTTTGGCTTCGAACAAAGGCTCGCATACTTGGCTCGTCCACAGTACTTGCTCGCGATACGCTGCGGTGAAGTCTCCGTAGCGCTCCCATTGGGTGGTGACGGGCAAGACGATGTCCGCATAGCGGCAAGCCGTGGTCATCACGATGTTCTGGGCTACGACGCAGTCCATTTTGCGGTAGGCTTCAATGGCCAGCATGGTCCCCGGTGCCTGGTTGATGATGTTCTCGTGCGTATCGTAGATCATGTGCACGTTGCAGGGGCGCTTCTTGCCCAGGCCGGTGGTGAACTCGCCGGACAGAATGCCCGTCCATGCCTCGTTGATGTTGATGCGGTAATACGGCTCTTCGGGCAGCTTGTACATGCCGTTGGGCACGCCGTACTCGATGGAGTCTCCGCCGAGGGGGTTCCAGATGGGCGCGATGTTTCCCGACGTAGTCCATGAGGGCTCGCCGAGTATGGTGCCGCCCTGCAGCAAGGTCAGGTAGCCGCCCTGCAACCAGGAGTGGCCGGCGTCGGATCCGGTGCAGCAGCCCGGCTTGCCGATGCAGCCGGCCATGGCTCCAAGCGTCATGATGGCCTGGGGCCACGTGGTTCCGTTGGTGGTGCGCGACGGCGCGGGAGACATGATGATGGACACGCGCTCGGTCTGCGCGATCTGCAAAGCAAGATCGGTGATCACGGCGGGGCTTACGCCGCAGATCTCCGCTGCCCATTCCGGCGTTTTCGGCGTATTGTCGTAGGTGCCCAGCACATAGTCTTTGAAGTTGTCCTCGGGCGCCGCTCCTTCGGGCATGTGGTCTGCGTCGAATCCGACGGTGCAGCTGTTCAGGAAATCCCAATCGATGAGCGGCTTTGCAGCGGGGTCGTCGTGGGTCAGCAGCACGTAGGCCATGGCGATGGCAAGCGCCGTGTCGGTGCCCGGTCGCACGCCGACGAACTGGTCGGCAACGGCTTGGGCGGTGGCGTGACGGAAGATGTCTATGCAGATGAACTTCGTTCCCGCAGCTTTGCATTGCATGTAGTCGTAGGTGGGAAGGCCGGTGCGGCTCCAGGCGGGGTTCGATCCCCACAGTACGATGATCTGGGCCTTTCGCAAGTCCATGCGATCGTTCGTATCTTCGGCCAGGCCGTATATCTTGGCCATCGACCCCCATGCGCCCGAAGAGCAGGCGCCCCAGTGCTCCAGGTACCCTCCGTGCAGCGCCAGCATGCGCCCGATATCCCAGTTCCCGAACAGCGAGGCCACGTAGCCCGGCACGAATATCGCATCGTGTCCGTACGCGGAGGTGATGCGCTTGATCTCGCCGGCGATCAGCTGATACGCTTCATCCCAGCTGATGCGCTCCCAGTCGTCCTTGCCGCGCAGCGCCCCGTTGGCGTTGTCGCCGCCACCGGGCTGCCAGCTTTTGCGCTTCATGGGGTACTTGATGCGATCGGCGCCGAATACCATGCCGCGCAAAGCCCGTCCGCGGGCGCACGACCTGAGCTGCGGGCAGTCGGGGGAGTCCGCGTGGGTTTTGTCCGTTCCCATGCGGACGCAGTCGCCGTCCTGCACGAACACCTTGTTGAAGCCTTTGCTGCCGCAGTCCGCCCAGCAGTTGCAGGGGATCCAGGTTCCTTCCGATGCCCCCTTCGCCGCTTCTCCTTCCGGCTTTTGGTTGAATCCTGCGCAGCCGGTCGTGCCGAGCGCGGCGGTTCCCGCTACGGCGACGCCCGTCCATTTGAGCAGGTTTCGACGGGTGATGCTCGATCTTGCTTCCGCCGTTTCGTGCGTCGATGCTCCCATGTTCCCTCCTATCGTCGTGCGGCCGCCCCCTTGCTGCGGCCGCTCCAACCCCTTGCAGGGTTCGCGAAGATCATAGAGACGACGGTGCTGCGGTGCCAATGGCCGAAGGCTCTGTATTGCAGAACGGATCGGAATGGAAGCATGCGAGCCGAATTCGGCTTGTTTTGCGGTTTCGATTATTCTCGAAACGGATGGTCGTATTAGCAAATCAACGAAATCGGAAATAAGGAGCCCGCTTGCGGGGCATCGCTCGCGTCGATGCTAGAATGGAGCGCGAGGGGAGGGAGTTTCGGCTCTTGGAGCCGGAGTGCCGCCATGCAGTATTTCGACAGACAGATCGGGCAGGACGACCTTGCGCGGCTCATCGCCGACCTCGCTTCCGTGCGTGCGGAAAAGGACAAGGTCAACCGAAAGAAGCGCTCGGGGGCGCCCTACGAGCCCAAGTTGCTGTGCCCGCGCAACTTCGTTTTGAGCAGCGAGACGGCTGCGGTTGTCGCTCGCGCGGAGATCGCGGTGGCGAAGTCCGACTGTCTGGTCGAGGGGTCGGCCTATCCGCTGCGGCGCTTGCTGTCGCGCGTGGAGGGCGTGGCTTCGGTGCGCACTAACGGCGTGAAGCCGAGCTACCGGGCGTGTTGCTATCTGGACCTTGGCTCCTGGACGCATGCGCCGGCGGGTTCTGCCCGGCTTGTCAAGAACGCAGGCCGCATGCATGCGGGCTGCACGTCGGCTCAACTTGATGCTTCGTACGCCGCTCATTTGGTGGAGGGCGCAGTGAACTTCATACTTTCCGACGTTTCTCAAGACGGCGATATAACGGTCGCGCATCTGGAGGCTTTGTACCGCGGCATCAGCGAAGGGTCGTATTGGGAGAAGGAAGCCGGCCTTCGTTCATGGGATTATAATCATCGGCGCAGCCCCGACGTGGATCTTGACATGTATCGGCCTCCGACCGCGGCGCAGCTTCCTCGGTTCATGAAGGACCTCGTGCAGTTTTGCAACCGCAATTCGTATTCGCCTATAGCGCGCTCGGCCATCGCCCATTACCAGCTTGAGGCGACCAAGGCGTTCATGGCGGGATCCGACCAGATCGGTCGTATTCTGGCTATCCTGATCTGGCGCAAGGCGGGGCTTATCGAGCATTACATGCCCCCGTTCTCCATCACGCCGGCCATGACCACCATGCGCCATACAAGAAGGCTCGAACCGTATCTGACCGAGCATGATTTCGTGGATGCGGGCGAACTGCTTGCCGTGGACGAATGGGTGTACCACTGCGCGCGAGCCTGCGAGCTTTCCGTGCGCATCGCGAAGGTGTGCTGTCGAGAGGCGTCCGCTTTGACCGACTCATGGACTGCGCAGGTCAAGGGAAACGGGATAGAGTTGCGCAAGTGCGTGCGGAAGCTGATGAACGAGCTGATAGGAAGCCCGGTCGTCAGCATCCCCTTTGCAGCCGAGTTGATCGGAAGCAGCTTTTCCACCGCCGCGCGCGCTGTTTCCGATTTGGTGGAGGCGGGCGTTTTGCGTCAGATGGGAGGCGGCGGGCGCAACCGCGTGTTCGAGGCAGCCGAGGCGATCGCGCTGTTCACGCGGATAGAAGGCGCCTTTTTGCCCGAAACGCCGCTGTCGCGCGAATTCTTGATCGAGCAAAGCAAGGGAACGATCGCGTAGCCGGCAAGGCGGGGGCGGCAGGACGCTGCCTTGGCTTCCTGCCTTGCCTTGCCGGCTACGCTTCGGCCCCTTATTTGTTCCAGGCGAGGAACGCCCAGGTGACGGTGCGCGGCTGGCGCAGGCGCAGACGTCCTTGCGCAACGCCTTTCTTGTCGGGCTGCCCGGCGTGCTCGTTGTCCACGAGGTTGTCTTTCGCCCATGCGCGCAGCTTTTCGAGCGCGTTTTCGCGCACATCGTCGTCGACCAGGCCCGTTGCCGCGTCGTTCACCATGCGCGCGAACGCCTCGTAGGCGTCTTCGCGAGAGTCGAAGGTGTCCTCGCGGGCGCTTTCGATGTAGGACAGCTCGGGCTTGAGGCCCTCGTTCGCCAGGATGTTGAAGGCGTACAGGTAGTCGTGCCCCCTTACCTGGTCAAGGCCTATGTCGGCCAGCAGGCGCTCGTCGGTGCGCGGAGAGGCCCCGGTTGACAGCGTGATGCAGACGCGTCGGCGCGCCACGTCGGTCAAGCGCAGCAGCGAGTCGCGCAGGTCTGCGGTGGCGATGGACCGAGAAGCTACGGCAACGTCGGTCATGCCGGGACGCACGCCGAAGCTGGCCCAATCGTCCTCCCAGCTCATGCGCTTGGGAAACACCGTTCGCACGCCCAGCTCCGCAAGCTCTTCCCCCATGCGGTCGAGCATGCCCTGCGAGAAGTCGGCGGCTACCACCTTGTGCCCCGCCTTTCCCAGTGGAATGCAGAGCGCGCCCGTGCCGCATCCCATGTCGAACACCGTCTCGCCCGGTTGCACGTCCGCCAGTTCCAGAAATCGTTCGACGTAGGGGTTCGGCGCGTCCTTCGTGGAGAAGGTGGACGCGCGCTTGTCCCAGTACGAGGCATCGTCCACGCGGCGGCGCAGCTTCTGCAGCGCCTTCCATTCTTCGTTCCAATCGTGCGTGGTAAGCAGGGGGACGAACGGTTCCATGGCATGCCTTTCGCGTGAAGGGCCGCTTGCCCAGCGGGTGCGCAGCCGTCGGTTTCGGGTACTATGGTAAAGAACGATACCGCATCGCGCACGGGTGGAGTGCGTGAAAACGGATTATTTCTAACAGAGGAGTATTCGTCCTATGCACGTTGAACTGCTGTACCATACGCCCGATCCCGAGCGCGCCATCGCAACGGCCGCGCGCCTGTGCTACGCGCCCGTCGGCGCTGCCGAGCTCATGGAAACCATGCCCGAGGAGCGCGTGCGAAGCGTGCTTTCGACCATCATGGCAAGCGGGCATTTCTCCACGCTCGAACACGCCAGCTACACCTTCGCCGTAGACGGGGTGTCCCGCGCGCTCACGCACCAGCTGGTGCGCCACCGCATTGCCAGCTTCAACCAGCAAAGCCAGCGCTACGTGAAGTTCACCGACGGCCTGGCCACCGTCAAGCCGGAGAGCATCGCGGGCGATGCGCAGGCCGAAGCCGTGTTCGACCGGGCGATCGAGGCGGCTATCGAAGCGTACGAGAAGCTGCTGGCCGCCGGCATTCCCGCGGAGGATGCCCGCTACCTGCTGCCCAACGCCGCCGAAACGAAGATCGTCATCACCATGAACGTGCGCGAGCTGCTGCACTTCTTCTCGCTGCGCTGCTGCAACCGCGCGCAGTGGGAGATCCGCGACATGGCGCATCGCATGCTCGAGCTGGCGCGTCCGACCGCACCGTTCGTGTTCATGGACGCGGGCGCGCCCTGCATCCGCGGGAACTGCCCTGAAGGAAAGATGACCTGCGGAAACCCGTATCCGCGCGTGAAGAGGGGCTGACGTGGCCGAGCAGAAGAGCGATCTTTCGCGCGCGTTCTCGGAGGACGGCGCGGTCAAGACCCATGTGGGAGGGCAGGCCCTTATCGAGGGCATTATGATGCGGGGCCGGTACAACTGGTCGGTCGCCGTGCGCGAACCTTCCGGCGGCGTGTACGTGGAAGAGCACGACCTGGCGTCGGGGCAGGGCAAGAACGGCTGGATGTACTGGCCGCTCGTGCGCGGCTGCCGGGCTATGGTGGAGTCGCTCGTCCTAGGCTACAAGGCTCTCGAGATCGCGGCGCTGCACGCGTTCGCGGACGAATCGGACGAAGAGGGGGTTGCTGCCGAGGGGGTCGGAGGGGTCTGCCGCTCGGACAGTCCTGCTCGCACGAACAGCCCGCAGGGCTGTTCGGCTCGTGCGGAACTCGCTTCAGATCCCTCCGGCCCCCTCGTCGACGGATCTCCGTCGTCCGATTCGTCCGCTGGGAACCCTGCGGCCGATCTCGAGGGGCTTGGACCCTCGCTCGCTGGCGGGGGCGGGGAGGGCGGGGAGAAGGCGTTTTCCTGGAAGGACGATTTCGGGCGACCGGAAACGGTGATCGACGGGCTGGGCGCCCAGAGGACGCTTGACGTGGTGGAGGAGCCTGCTTCTTCCGCTCCCGTCCAGGACCCTGCGCCGAAGGACGTCGAGAAAAAGTCGTTCATGGACGAGGAAGTCGAATTCGGCAAGAAGGAGATGGCGGTGTCCATGGTGCTCGGCCTGGTGCTGGGCGTGGTGCTGTTCATCGTGGCGCCGGCGGCGCTCACGAACCTCATCGTGGGCGAGTACGATTCCAATACGGTGCTCTGGAACGTGGTCGACGGTTTGCTGCGCGTGCTCGTGTTCGTGTTCTACCTGTGGCTGATCGGGCGCATGCAGGACATCAAGCGCATGTTCGGCTACCACGGCGCCGAGCACAAGACCATCCACTGCTACGAGCACGGCCTGCCCCTTACGCCGGAAAACGCGCGCAGCTTCCCCCGCTTGCACGTGCGCTGCGGCACCGCGTTTCTCATCATGGTCATGATCATCGCCATCTTCGTGTACACGGTGACGCCCATCAACGCGCTCATCGACGCATGGGGCGTGGCCGACGGCGCGCCCAAGCTGGCGCTGGTCATTTTGATCCGCATCCTGCTCATGCCGGTCATCGCGGGCATATCCTACGAGATCACCGTGAAATGGGCGGGCAGCCACCCGGACAATCCCATCGTCAAGGTGGTTCTGTGGCCCGGCATGCAGATGCAGTACCTTACCACGCGCGAGCCTGACGACGGGCAGATCGAATGCGCTATTGCGGCCATGCAGCGCGTGCTCGAGCGGGAGGAAGCAGAGGACGCGAAGGCGAACGCCGCAGCGGAGGCTCCCACGCCTTCCGCGGCGTAGCGCCGGTTCGGCACGCGCGGTCAACGAACGAAAGGGCATATCTTGGGAGCGGCTATAACGGCGCAGGACCTTCGGAAGTCGTTCAGGCTTTCCGCGAAGCAGCGCAAGATCGAGCGAACGGACAGTCGGATGAAGACGGCTGTCGACGGCTTGTCGTTCGAGGTGCAGCACGGCGAGATCTTCGGGCTGCTGGGTCCGAACGGAGCCGGCAAGACCACCACGCTGCGCATGCTGGCGGCCTTGGTCAAGCCCGATCAGGGCGATGCGTTCATCGACGGAAAGTCGGTCGTGTCCGACCCCGTGGGCGTGCGCAGCTCTATCGGGTTTCTCACGAGCGACCTCAAGTTGGAGGACGTGTTCTCTCCCGATTACCTGTTCGACTTCTTCAGCGAGCTGCATCGCGTTGATCCCGCCGTGCGCGACGAACGCAAGCGCGCCCTGTTCGAGCGCTTCGGCATCGATCGTTTTGCGCAAACGAAGGTGGCCGATCTGTCCACGGGCATGAAGCAGAAGACCTCGCTTGCGGTGTCGGTCGCGCACGATCCGTCGATCATCGTGTTCGACGAGCCCACCAACGGCCTTGACGTCCTTACGGCCAAGACGGTCACGGACTTCTTGGTGGAAATGAAAGGGGAGGGCAAAACCATCTTGCTGTCCACGCATATATTCACCCTGGTCGAGAAGGTGTGCGATCGCGTGGGCATCGTGATCGACGGGCGCATGGCCGCATGCGGCACGCTGCCCGACGTCACGCACGGGCGCTCGCTCGAAGACGCGTTCTTCGATTTGTACGCGGCGGCGGTTCGGAGGGAATCATGAGCAACGGCGCTTTCACCATTACACGCAAGGAGCTTGCGAAGTTCTTCAGCAACCGCGTGTCCGCGCTGGTTTCCATCGTTTTGCCCGGTCTGCTGATATTCGTCGTGTGGACGGTGATGGGCGATGCGATGGGCAGCATGTTCCAGCCCGATGCCGCCAAACGGCCCGTGGTTGCCGTGGTGAACGAACCCGCCAGCCTTGAAGCGCTGGCGGACGCGGCGGGCATCGATGTCGTGAAGGAGGGTTCCTTGCCCGACGCCGATCGGATGCGCGAGGCCATCGAGCAAGGAGACGTCAAGGCGTTCGCCCTGTTCCCCGAAGGGTTCGACGAGTCCGTCGCGGCCTACGATCCCGCTTCGGGCACGGCGGCGCCTCGCGTGGAACTGTACCGCAATTCCACGGATCCCGATTCGGTGCAGGCGTTTTCCGCGCTCAAGGCCGCGCTCGACGCCTACGAGTCGTCGCTGTCGAACCGGTTCGACGTGAACGTCGGCGATGCGTCCTACGATGTTGCCGAAGAGCGCGACGTGGCCGGTTCCGTCGTGGTGTCGATCGTGCCCATGCTGTTGCTTATCTTGCTGTTCACCAGCTGCATGTCCGTGGCGGCTGAGTCGGTTGCCGGCGAAAAAGAGCGCGGCACCATGGCAACGCTTCTGGCGACGCCGGTTCGTCGGCGCGACATCGCATTGGGAAAGGTGCTCGCCGTGTCGATCATCGGCTTGCTGATTGCCGCATCGAGCGCGATCGGCATATTCGCGGGGCTGCCCAGCATCATGCAGGGCAGCGTGAGCATGAGCGTGTACGGCGTTTCCGACTACGTCTTGCTCACATTGGTCATCGCGTCCACGACGCTGGTCGTGGTCGTTCTCATCACGATGGTCTCGGCGTTGGCGCGCACGACCAAGGAAGCGTCCATGTACCTGACGCCGCTCATGATCGTGGTGATGCTCGTGGGCGCTTTGGGCATGTTCGGGGGCGCAACGCAGACGGAGCCGCAGTTCTACCTCATACCGCTGTACAACAGCGTGCAGTGCATGATCTCCATTTTCACGTTCGATTTCCAACCGATGAACGTGGCGTTGTGCGTAGCTTCCAACCTCGCGTACACGGGGGCGGGCGTTCTGGTTTTGCAGCGCATGTTCGACAGCGAGCGCCTGATGTTCGCGCGCTAGGCGCTTCGTCGTTCGAAAGAGAGCCGTTCGAGGGCTTGGCGGAAGGGATCGGCTTGCGGTTCTTGTCGGTTTCGGTTTGCCGGCGGGTTCCCGGCGTCCTGTCGATGCGCAGAGGCTAGAGGACGAAGAAGCCGCTTTTGCCCGCTCGCTTCGCTTCGTACATGGCCTTGTCCGCCTGGTCGTACAACTCCAGGTAGCTCTCGCCGCCCCGTGCGCGCACGGCTCCGATGCTCACGCTGAAGGGAAGACCCGCCTCGGCTGAAGCGGTCGCTACGCGCACGAGCAGCTCTCGGCAGCGTTTTTCAAGCGCATCCGCGCTGACCATCCCGGCCAGGCAAACGGCGAACTCGTCGCCGCCGAAGCGGCAGACCAGGTCGTCTTCGCGAAAGGTTTCCTTCATCATGCTGGCCAGCAGGCACAGCGACTCGTCGCCCGCCTTGTGCCCGTAGGTGTCGTTCACAACTTTGAAGTCGTCGATGTCCACTACGACGAACGCGCCCACGTTGTTTCGGTCGACCAGCGTTTGCGCTTCGTTTTTGAACGCGCCTACGCCGAGCAGCCCGGTCAGGCCGTCGCGTTCGGCAACCGCTTTCAGGCGGTCTTTTTCGGCACGGGTGATCTCGAGGGCTTTCGCGCGGTTTCGCGCGTAGCCTATCGACAGCGCGATGATGACGCTTGCCACGACAAGGCTGATCAACGCGATCTCTTTTACGTGCGCTTCGGCGAATTGCACGAAGGTCATCTGATTCTCCTGCAGGGCTTCGGCGTAGATGCTGTCGTTGACTATCCCGACGGGCATCTGCCGGATCGCCTCGTTGAACACGCGCAGCAGGCGATGGTCGCTCGAGGACGCGAACGCGAAGCAGATGCTGTTCTCTTCGTTGGGGTTCATGTAAGCGGTGACGTTGGGATAGCTTTCCATGTTCTCGAAGTAAGGCCCGCTGTAGCCGTCTGCGTACGTGTAGTCGGCGCGCCCGGTGTCGACGGCTTCGACGCAGTCTTCAAGCGTGTTGCAGACGAGCGCGTTCTCTCGGTCCGCTTCTTCGCAGGTCGCGCTGCGGATCAACGCGGCGCGACCTTCTGTCAAATTGGAGGCGTTGACGCCGCTGCGAGTTACGATCCATTGGTAGGACGAGAGGTACGGGGTGCTCAGCGACAGGTTGTGCTGGTGGGCGAAGGGGAAGTCGTGCACGATGCCGGCTATGGCGTCCAGGTCGAACTCCTGGATAGCTTCGTCCCAGTTGAGTTCGCCCGTAACGGGGACGATCTCCAGGGAGAGCCCCGTGTACTCGGCGATGTAGTCGAGCACCGCTTTCGAGGCACCCACGGGCAGCCCGGTTTTTTCGTCGACGTCTTGGACGGGCGCCGCGCCCGCCAGATACCCGACGCGGATCGTGCCGGCTTGGGCAACGAACGCGCGCATGTCCTTGGCAAGCCCGGTCGATCCCTGGTGCGTGTCGAAGTGCTTCGCGTACAGGTCGTGCTGCAGCATCGGCTCGGCCCTGTCGATTTGAACGATGGCCTCGTTGAGGGACGCGACGATGTCTTTCTCGCCTTTCGAGGCGGCGAAGTAAAACGGATTGGAGGCCATGGACGCCACGACGTGCATGCCTTCGATGGGCGATATGTCCACGCCGGTAAGCACGTCGGCTTTTCCCGACAGCACGGCGTCTATCTGCGCTTGGATGCTGTCGCACTCGACGGCTTCCATCTGGATGCCGTTTGCGTCGCAAAACATCTGGGCGCCGGAATGGGACTTAGGGGATGGTCCGTTGAACGCGATGCGGAGTTTTTCTTGCAGGTAGATATTGGTTTCGGTCAGATTGTCGTTGGAGCTGGCGGCCAGCAGGGCAGAGGTGGCCGCTCCGTACGAGTTGGTGGCGTAATCGAACTGCTGCGCCAGCGAATCGTTGTACGCCATGGCTCCCATGATGTCGATCTCGCCCGCTTCCATCATGGCCAACAGGGTGGTGAGCTGCTCGTTGATGCTTCCTTCGGCCTCGACGAATTGATAGCTCCATCCGGTGTACTGCGCCACTTGCTCGAGGTAGTCGTAGGTGTAGCCCGAATAGGAACCGTGTCCGTCCGATTCCGACAATCCCGGCTGGATCGGCCAGCCTACGCGTATGATGCGGTGGTCGGATACGGCGTCGGCGGATCCGTCGTGCGCGATGGCGGTTGCAGGCAGCGAGCACGCCGCGATCATGGCGACCGTCGCGATGGCGGCCCACGTCCTTGCAAGACGCGAAAGCATGTTTTTCATGCACCGGCTCCTCGCCCGATTCGGTTGCGCCGTTTCCTCAAACGATTAATTAGTATAGCAAAGGTAATGATTAAAAGTAATCGCTCGGTCGCATTCCCTTCGCTGGCGGGCTCGCAGCGGCAAGCGGTGCGGGTCGGGGCGGGGTTTCGCCTCGGGTTGCACGGCCGTTTACCTTTCGAGCGAGCCGTCAAGGTTTCGTAACCTGTTCTCCTCTCAGGGGCGTGGTCGCTTTGATACCATCGAAGCATTCAGATCATCGATGGAGGGTGCAAGGCGCGTTCGCGTCCGGCCCCCCGCAGGGCGAAAGCGTAGGTGCGGGGCGTGCAAAACGCAATTTCAGTTCAAAACATCGTGAAGAACTTCGGCGCGGTCGAGGCGCTCAAAGGAGTTTCGCTCGAGGTGGCTGAGGGCGAGAAGGTCGTCGTCATCGGGCCGTCGGGTTCGGGCAAAAGCGTGCTGATCCGGTGCATCAACGGGTTGGAGGTTCCCGATTCGGGGACCATCGTGGTCGAGGGCATGAACCTGGGCGATCGCAAGGTGAACAGCCGGGCGCTCGCGCGCGACGTGGCCATGGTGTTCCAAAGCTACAACCTGTATCCCCATAAAACCGTGCTGGAGAACGTCACGTTGGCGCCCATCAAGGTGCTCAAGGTGCCGAAGGCCGAGGCCGAGAAAACGGCGCGCGCCTATTTGGAGCGCGTGGGGTTGATCGACAAGGTGGACAAGTACCCCGATCAGCTGTCGGGCGGCCAGCAACAGCGCGTGGCCATCGCGCGCGCTCTCAACATGCATCCCAAGATCATGCTGCTCGACGAGCCGACGAGCGCGCTCGATCCCGAAATGGTGCAGGAAGTGCTCGACGTCATCAAGTCCCTGGCGGAAACGAACATGACCATCGTCATGGTCACCCATGAGATGGGCTTGGCGCGCGAAGCGGCCGACAAGGTCGTGTTCATGGAAAACGGCCTGGTGGTCGAGCAGGGCAGTCCTCGGTACATCTTCGACGAAACGGACAACGAGCGCATCAAGAGCTTCTTGTCCAAGATCTTGTGAGGCGCATCGTGATCACAAGACGGACATTCTTGCGCGCATCCGCCCTGGGGGTAGGGTCGATCGCGCTGTGCGGGGCGGCGGGCTCGCTTGCCGGGTGCGCGTCCGGCGCGGACGTGCTGCGCGTGGGCACCAAAATCGACGTGCCCTCGTTCGGCTTCCAGAATCCTGAAACGGGCACCATCGAGGGCATGGAAGTGGACATCGCGCGCGAATTGGCGCGTCGCATCAAGGGCAGCCCCGACGCGTTGCAGGTGACCGGCGTGAACGTGACCACGCGCGGGGCAATGCTCGACAACGGCACGCTCGACGCCACGTTGGCTACGTTCACCATCACCGAGACGCGCAAGAAAAGCTACAATTTCTCGCGTCCGTACTACACCGACCATATCGGCGTGCTGGTGAAGAAGTCCTCGGGCATCGCCGATCTTGCCGGGCTTGACGGCAAGACGGTGGGCGTGGCGCTTTCCGCCACGACTCGCGAAAAGCTTGCGCAGGCCGGCGACGAGATTGGTATCCACATGCGCTTCGCGGAGTACTCCACCTATCCCGAAATCAAGATAGCGCTGGTCACGGGGCGCGTTGATGCGTTTTCGGTAGACCGGTCGATCCTGAACGGCTATGTGGACGACTCGACCATGCTGCTTACCACGCAGTTCGCTCCGCAGGAGTACGGCGTGGCCACGAAGAAGTCGAACGTCGAGCTGGCGGCGCAGGTGGACGACGCTATCGCCGCCATGCAGGCCGACGGCACGCTTGACGAGCTGTATGCGCGCTGGGGCCTTTCCGAAGACGGGGTTTCAGGCGGCGTCGCGGCTGCGCAAGGGGGCGGATCGCATGCTTGATATCTTCGCTCCGTTCAAGTGGGAGGCGCTTTTCCAGCGTTGGCCCGACATCTTGTCCGCATTCGGCATGACCGTTGGCATTTCCGTGCTCGCGCTGCTTATCGCACTGGTTCTGGGCGTGGTGTTCGGCGTGCTGTCCGTGTCCCGCATACCGGTGTTTCGCTGGATCACGCGCGTGTACGTGGAGGTCGTGCAGAACGTGCCCCTGCTTTTGCAGGTGTTCGTGTTCTACGCTATATTCCCGCTTCTGGGATTGTCGCTTGCGGCGTTCTGGATCGGCGTGCTGGCCATCGGCATCTATCATGGCGGCTACATTTCAGAGGTCGTGCGTTCGGGCATCGGTTCCATCCATCGCGGCCAGTTCGAGGCGGCGAAAAGCCAGGGGTTCTCGTACTGGCAGACCATGTTCGTGATCATTTTGCCGCAGGCGATTCGCATCATCATGCCGCCTTTGGCGGTGCAGGCCGCCAACCTTGTGAAGAACACGTCGGTGCTCGCGTTGATCGCGGGTGGCGAGCTTATGTACTTCGCGAACTCGTTTGCGGGATCCACCAGCTACTACGGTCCCGCTTACGTGGTTGCCGCCATCCTGTACTTCATCATCTGTTTTCCGTTGTCGCGCTTGGCGCTGTATCTGGAGCGTCGGACGCGCGCGCATCGGCACGTGGCTACCGGGGACGCGACGGAAGAGCTGTCCGAGGACGTGCTCGAAGTCACGCCGGGATCGCACGACATCACGGGTCGTGCGGCTGCCGACGCCATGGCCGGCGGAGTCGACACCATGCTGGGCACGGTCGATATAGCGCCTGCTCGCGTGGCTCCGTCGCCGCGCCATCCGCTGCACGTGCTGGGCGAAGACGCAGACGGGG
This sequence comes from Paraeggerthella sp. LCP19S3_G8, assembly GCF_052119225.1. Lineage (NCBI taxonomy): Bacteria > Bacillati > Actinomycetota > Coriobacteriia > Eggerthellales > Eggerthellaceae > Paraeggerthella > Paraeggerthella sp. LCP19S3_G8. Next base: position 16,836 of record NZ_JBQKFQ010000009.1, on the reverse strand, counting down.
CGATGCAAGGCGCGCGTGGGCCGTTTGAGCAGGCGTTCACCGGAAAGCAAGCGGCTGAGATCGCAGACGACATCGGCCGGGAGATCGCGCAGGAGATCGTCGCGTCGTGCGCAGGCGACGAAGCGTGCGCACGACGCGCCATGCACACGAGGACCGGTCGCTCGAGGGCCCTGCGCCGCTTGGAGCAGCGACGCGCTGCCGCTCGCGAAGAGGCGGAGCGTTCGGAGCGCAAGGGTGCGACCGATGAAGAAGGACGGGAGGAGGACCGATGAGCGATATCGCCGCTCTGTTCACGTGGGTGAACATGCGCTTTCTCCTGCAGGGTTTGGGGATGACGCTGCTCATATCTGCGCTCGCCATCGCGTGCTCGGTGGTGCTGGGAACTCTCATCTCGGTTATGCGCACGTCGAAGAGCCGCGTGCTGCGCGGCGTTGCGACCGTGTACATCGAGGTGTTCAAGAACACGCCGCTTCTGCTGTGGATCATGTTCACGTTCTTCGTGGCGCAGCTGCCGCCCATCGGCGCAGCCGTCCTGGCCTTCACGCTGTTCACCAGCGCCAGCGTGGCCGAGATCGTGCGCGGCGGCTTGGCGAGCGTGCCGTTCGGGCAGTACGAGGCCGCGAAGAGCCAGGGCTTTTCCGGGGCGCAAACCTATGTGCTGATCATCTTGCCGCAGGCGCTGCGCAACATGGTTCCGGCGCTGCTTTCCCAATTCGTGACCACCATCAAGGATACGAGCTACCTGTGGGGCGCCATGGCTCTGCAAGAGCTCATGGGCCGCGGCATGATCCTCATGAACAGCTACAACTCCACGGCTCAGATCTTCGTCATCTTCGGCATCATGGCTCTGGTGTACTTCGTGGTGTGCTTCACGCTGTCCCAGATCGTGCGTGCGTACCAGCGAAAGATCAAGCAGGCTCGCACCGCGTAGCGTCTTTGCGCTTCGGGGCGGGTTCCAGACACGCCGACACGGCCGGGGCGCGAGTTCCGGCCATGTCGCTTTGGCGCCGTAGGGCCTTCTACTGCAGGGATCCTAGCAGGGGCAGGTACTGCTGGGCGCTTTCGGGAACCGTCAGCGTGATGCGCTGCCCGTAGGCTTCCACGGTCACGTAGCCGGGGTTGTCGTACGTGGTGACCGACGCTTCCACTCCGCCGTACGTGCCGCTGAACGAACCCGTCGGCGACGCCTCTGCGGGCAACGAGGAAGCTTTCCAGCTGTCGATGTTCAAGCTGGCCACGGCTTCTTCCACCTGCGCCGTGCTCAAACCGGTTGCGTTGGCGATGGCCTCGCTGTTCGCGGCAAGGGCGTCTTGCACGTTCGACTTGATGCCCGATGCGTCGATGGCCGCGTTCGCGGCATTGTTCTTCACGTCGCTGACCAGCGATGAGACCGGATCTGAGGCAGAGCCTCCGCTTGGGGAAGGCGCCATGAGCAGGGCGACCGAGCCGGCTATGAGCAGGGCGATGAGTCCTAGGAATACGCCGAGAACTTTCTTCATCGAAGGTGTCTCCTTTCGAGCTCGGGCTACGAGGGCGCCGCCGGTGATGCGTTTTCTGGATCGGATGGAGAACGGCTGTTGGGCTGTTCGGCGGCCATCCCGAACCATAGCCTATACGAGAATCGATCGCTTCATGAAACGTCCGCTCCATCTTCAGAGCCTGGTGACGAAATCCCCACTCGATTTCCGGAACTGGCCCTTCGGCCGCGAAGCGCGCGCCGTGCGACGCCTGCCGCACGGCGGGCCAGCGCCCGCGCGAAGGGCGTCGGGTTCGTTTCGGCTTGGGTAAAGTTCTCCTCCCTTCGCTCAAAATCGTGTATGCTAGCGTCTATTGCGTCGCGGACGGCGCGTCGCAAGCGCGCTTTTGCGCGTTTTCATCCCCGCACACGTTAATAAATAGGTGGGGCAACCGTGTGAACGATGCGAGGCCGCCAAGGCGGCTGGTTAGACAGGAGGGAACCGCGTGAAGCTGGTGGTAACCGAGAAGAACGACGCGGCTCAGAAGATCGCCGATTTGCTCGGCGTGAAGAAACCGAAGGCGGACAAGGTGTACTCCACGCCGGTGTACCGATTCGACGTCGAAGGCGAGGAATGGGTGACCATCGGCCTGCGCGGCCACATCCTGGAGCCCGATTTCACTCCCGCCATGGTGTACAAGAAGCGCGGCGGCTGGCAAGGCGTCACCGAGGAGGGGGAGACGTTTCCCGCGGACCTGCCCGACACGCTTGCGAAGCCCCCTTTCAAAAAGAAGAAGCCCTTCACCGAGGACGGCGTGGAGCTGAAGGCGTGGAAGATGGATGCGCTTCCGTACTTGGTGTACGCGCCCATCAAGAAGCTCCCCAAGGAAAAAGAGATCATCCGCTCCTTGAAGAACCTAGCGAAAAAGGCCGACTCCATCGTGATCGCAACCGACTTCGACCGAGAGGGCGAACTGATCGGGAGCGACGCCCTCAGCTGCATGCAAGAGGTGAACCCGACCGCGCCCGTGTCGCGCGCGCGGTATTCGGCGTTCACGAAAGAGGAGATCACGCATGCGTTCGACAACCTGGTCGAGCTTGACGTGAACCTGGCGAGCGCCGGCGCGTCGCGCCAGGACATCGACCTTATCTGGGGCGCGGTGCTCACGCGCTACCTGACGCTCGTCAAATTCGCAGGGTACGGCAACGTGCGCTCGTCCGGTCGCGTGCAAACGCCCACGCTCGCGCTCATCGTGGCGAAGGAGCGCGAGCGCCTTGCGTTCGTTCCCGAGGACTACTGGGTGATCCGAGGCGCGTTCGGGGCCGAGCCCGACGCGTTCGAGGCACCGCATGCCACCGCGCGCTTCAAGAGCGAAGCCGAGGCCAACGCCGTCATGGCTCACGTCGACGGCGCGGCAAGCGCCACGGTGGCCTCGATCGAGAAGCGCAAGCGCACGGTGCAGCCGCCGGCTCCGTTCAACACCACGTCGCTCATGGCGGCGGCGTCCGCCGAAGGCCTGAGCCCTGCGCGCACGATGCGCATCGCCGAGAGCCTGTACATGGACGGCTACATATCCTATCCGCGCGTCGACAACACGGTGTACCCGTCTTCGCTCGATTTGGCGGAAACCGTGAAGGCTATTTCCGGGAATCCGGCTTACGCGCCGTATTGTAAAGAGCTGTTGGCGAAAGACCAGCTCACGGCTACGCGCGGCAAGAAGGAGACGACGGACCACCCGCCTATCTACCCCACGGCAAAAGCCACTCCTGACGACCTGGCGCCCGCCGACTACAAGCTGTACAACCTGATCGCGCGCCGGTTCCTGGCCACGCTGTCCGAACCTGCCGTGGTGGAGGGCACGAAGGTCACGCTCGACGTGAACGCCGAGCCGTTCGTTGCGAAGGGCGACGTGCTGGTGAAGCCCGGGTTCCGCGCGATCTACCCCTACGGGCTGAAGAAGGACGAGCAGCTGCCCGTCCTTTCCGAGGGGCAGGCGATCGCGTTCGGCGGTGCCACCTGCACGAAGAAGCAGACCGAGCCGCCCGCGCGCTACAGCCAAGGCAAACTCATCCAGGAGATGGAGAAGCTGGGCCTGGGCACGAAGTCCACGCGCCACGCCATCATCGAGCGCTTGTACACGGTGAAGTACATCCAGAACGACCCCATCGAGCCCAGCCAGCTGGGCATGGCCGTATGCGACGCGCTCGACAAGTTCGCCCCGCACATCACGCACCCCGAGATGACGGCCGAGCTGGAAGAGGAGATGGACCGCATCGCCGAGGGACGCACCACGAAGACCGACGTGGTCACCACGAGCCGCAACCTTCTGGCCGAGCAGCTGGCCAGCTTGCTGCCGCATTCGGAGGAGGTCAAAGATGCCCTGGCCGACGCCGTGGCCGCCGACGCGTACGTGGGTCCGTGCCCGAAATGCGGCAAGGACCTGCAGCTGCGCGCGTCGCAGAAGACGCGCAGCATGTTCATCGGCTGCGCCGGCTGGCCCGATTGCGACGTGACCTACCCCTTGCCGAAGGGCAAGGTGGAGGCTGTGCCCGAGCCGTGCCCGACCTGCGGCATGCCTCAAGTGAAGGTGACGGCGTTTCGCTCGAAGCCGCGTACCATCTGCATCGATCCGCATTGCTCCACCAACAAAGAACCCGACGTGGTGGTGGGCGAGTGCCCGGCCTGCAAGGAGAAGGGCATCGCCGCGAAGCTGATCGCGCAGAAGAACCCCCGCACCTTGAAGCGCTTCATCCGCTGCGAGAACTACGACGATTGCGGCACGGGCTACCCGCTGCCCCAGTACGGCGCCCTTGCCGCCACCGACGAGGTGTGCGAGCACTGCGGCGCGCCGATGGTCGTCGTCACCACGAACCGCGGTCCCTGGAAGCTGTGCCCGAACTTCGATTGTCCGGGCAAGGAGCAGGACGAGGCGAAGGGCGCCAAGGGCAAGGCTCCCGCCAAGAAGGCGCCTGCGAAAAGCAGCGCCAAGATGGCTCCGGCGAAGAAGCCGGCTGCAAAGAAATAGCGTGATCGCGAACGACCGATCCTAACGTCGAAGGGCCCCGCATGACGGGGCCCTTCGACGTGGATGACGGCTGCTCGGCTTCCGCTCGCTCGTGCCGCAACGCGCCGGTCCGATGCGTTGCGGGCTACGCTTGCGCGTTCTCGATGGCGCGGTACAGGTCGGTCCCCTGGGCGTCCACCGCCACGAAGCAGGGGAAGTCTTGCAGCGTCAGACGGCGCAGCGCCTCGGTCCCCAGGTCTTCCCAGGCTATCGTCTCGCTTGCGACCACGTGGGTGGCCAGCAGCGCGGCGATGCCGCCGACTGCCGCAAAGTACGCGCTGCCGTTGCGCACGCAAGCGTCGATGACGTCGGCTGCGCGCTTTCCCTTCCCGATGCACGCGATCACGCCCGCATCCATGAGCGCGGGCGTGGCGAAGTCCATGCGGCTCGCCGTGGTGGGACCCACCGACCCAAGGGGCCTGCCCGCGGCGGCAGGGGTGGGACCGGCGTAGAACAGCGTCTGCCCTTCTAGGTCGTACGGCAGGCGCCCGTCCGCGCGCAGCGCTTCGAGCGCGCGCGCATGCCCGGCGTCGCGCATGGTGTAGACGGGTCCTGAGAGGCGCACTTCCTGCCCGGCCTTCAGGCGGCCGACCTGCTCGCGATCAAGGGGTAACGTCAGATGGACGGCGCTCGGCTCGCTTTGGTCCGCAGGGGCGTCGGATTTGCAACGTGAAAGCTCGTTCATCGTTCATCACTCCAGGAAATCAGCTCGACGGATGCGGTTCGCATGGCGCAGCAGCCCATGTTCACGGCTACGGGCAGCGCGGCGATGTGGCAGGGGGCCGTTTCCACGTGCACGGCCAAGGCGGTGGTCGAGCCGCCAAGGGCTGCGGGCCCTATGCCGGTTGCGTTCACGGCGCGCAGCAGCTCGTCTTCGAACCGGGCCGTTTCGGGCGTGGCCGCCGGGCTTCCGATCGGCCTGAGCAGCGCGTGCTTCGCCAGGCCCGCCACCTTGTCGAACGTGCCGCCTACGCCTACGCCGACGATGAGCGGGGGGCACGCGTTCGCAGCCTTCTCGCGCACGCATTCGAGAACCGTTCGGCGCACGCCTTCGGCTCCGGCTCCCGGAGCCAGCATGACCACGCGGGAGGCGTTGTCCGACCCGCCGCCTTTCAGCATTACGTGCAGGGTGGCGCCCTTTCCGGGACGGAAGCTGACTTCCGTGAACGCCGGAGTGTTGTCGGACGTGTTGGTTCGGTCGGTCAGGGCGTCGCGCACCACGCTCATGCGCAGGCGCGCGTCCGCGTAGGCTCGCGCGACGGCGTCGTTTACCAGCGAAAGCGCGTTTCCGGGCAGCATGAGGTCTTCGCCGACCTCCAGGCTGACCCAGACCGTGCCCGTGTCCTGGCAGATCGGCACGCCGTCCTGCTGCGCGATGCGTGCGTTTTCGAGCACTTGGCCCAGCACTGCCCGCGCGCGCGGCTCGCGTTCCGTTTCTCTCGCGCGCTCGATGCCGGCTCGAACGTCTTCGCGCAGCGTCACAGCGCATTCGACGATGCTTTGGTAGACGGCGTCGGCCACCGCTTCAGCGGTCGGCCCCGGCTTTCGTTGCGGGTGCGTCATAGGCGGTTCTCCTTCGCTTGGGGTTCGGGCTATTCTACCACGGAGGCGCGGCGCGGCCGCGCCGCTCGTCTTCGGGCGCCGGCTTCCCCCGGACGGTCGATGCTGCCGGCATGCCCGCGCCGCTGCATGCCGCCGGGCCTCGTTTCGGGCGCGCATGTGTTTTTTTGCATCAGCGCGGCCCAAGAAAGCGCCTCCGGCAGCGCGGGGCCGCCCCTCCCGGCGCGCGAAGGTATATAATTGTACGCGATCGCCGAAATCAGCCGAAGGATAGAGCATGAACTTGAACGAAGAATCGCTGCGCTTGCACAAGGAATGGCGCGGCAAGCTTGATACCGTCCCGAAGATGGACATCGCAACGCGCGAGGCCCTGTCGCTGGCCTACACGCCGGGCGTAGCGGAGCCGTGCCGCAAGATCGCGGAGGATCCGCAGGCCGCGTACGAATACACGATGAAGGCGAACACCGTCGCCGTGGTCAGCGATGGCAGCGCCGTCTTGGGTCTGGGCAACATCGGGCCTTTGGCGGCTATGCCGGTCATGGAGGGAAAGTGCGCGCTGTTCAAGGCGTTCGGCGGCGTGAACGCGGTGCCGTTGTGCCTGGACACGCAGGACACCGACGAGATCGTCGAGACCGTGGTGCGCCTGGCCCCGTCGTTCGGCGGCATCAACCTGGAAGACATTGCAGCTCCGCGCTGCTTCGAGATCGAGCAGCGCCTGATCGAGGCGCTCGACATCCCGGTGTTTCACGACGACCAGCACGGCACCGCCATCGTGGTGCTGTCGGGCGTCATCAATGCGCTGCGCTTGACCGGCAAGCGCAAGCAGGACTGCCGCGTGGTGGTCAACGGCGCGGGGTCGGCGGGCATCGCCATCGCGAAGCTGCTTTTGAGCTACGGGTTCCGCCATCTGACGCTGGTCGACCGTTGCGGCATCATCTGCTCGAAGTCCCAGGGCATCAACGAGGCCCAGCGCGCCATGCTGGAAGTAACGAACCTGTCCGACGCCGAAGGCTCGCTGGCCGACGCCTTGGCAGGCGCCGACGTGTTCGTGGGCGTGTCCGCGCCGAACCTGGTCAGCGCCGACATGGTTCGCTCCATGAACGACGACGCCATCCTGTTCGCCATGGCCAACCCCGATCCTGAGATCTACCCGGACGTGGCCAAGGCCGCCGGCGCGCGCGTCGTGGGCACCGGCCGCTCCGATTTCCCGAACCAGATCAACAACGTGGTGGCGTTCCCCGGCATCTTCAAGGGCGCGCTCGAGGGACGCGCGACGCGCATTACCGAGACCATGAAGCTGGCGGCTGCCGAAGCGCTGGCCGGGCTCGTGTCCGACGAGGAGCTGTGCGAGGACTTCATCATGCCCGAGCCGTTCGACCCGCGCGCAGTGGAGTGCGTGGCGAAGGCGGTCAAGGACTGCGTGGAGGATTAGCGGCATGCCCGAAACGCAAGATCTTGCCCCGCGGGGCATCTTCATAACGTTCGAGGGGGGCGAAGGCGCCGGCAAGACCACCCACATTCGTTTTCTAGCAGAAGCGCTGCGCGCGCACGGTCACGAAGTGCTGTGCCTGCGCGAGCCCGGCGGCACCGACATCGGCGAGCAACTGCGTGCCGTGGTGCTCGACCCGCGCAACGTCGCCATGACCGACGAAGCCGAGCTGCTGATCTACGAAGCCGCGCGCGCCCAGCTGGTGAAGCAGGTTATCGCGCCTGCGCTTGCGCGCGGCGTGGTGGTGCTGTGCGACCGGTTCACGGATTCCACGGTTGCCTACCAGGCATACGGTCGCGGGCTTTCGCGCGAATTCGTGGACGGGGCGAACGCTTTTGCCTGCCAAGGGCTGCGGCCCGACCGGACCATCCTCATGGCCACGGGCGGCACGGCGCGCACGGGTCTTGCGCGGGCGACGCATCGCGGCGCCGATCGCCTCGAGCGCGCGGGCGAAGAGTTCCACGCGCGCGTGAACGAGGCGTTCATGGACATCGCGCGACGCGATCCCGATCGTGTTCGCGTAGTGACCTCGGCCGATCGCAAGTCGCGTACCGCTTCGGCTGTGTTCTCGCAGTTGAAGGACTTGTTTCCCTGGATGGCCGACGTCGAGCAGCGCGACCCTGCGTTTTTCGATCGCCTGGATGTGAAGCGCAGCCAGGTCGGTCGCGCGGGGCTGCGATCGTCCGCCGAAAGCGCGCCGGGCGCGTCGCAGGGGGTCTGATCCGTGGCCGACGCGTTCGAGAACATACTGGGGCAGCCGAAGGTGCGCGAGTTCTTGCGCGCCACGGTATCCCAGGACAAAGTGAGCCATGCGTACCTGTTCACGGGTCCGGCTGGGTCGAACAAGACGCTTGCGGCCTACGCGTTCGCCCAGGCGGTTCTGTGCCCGAAGGGTCCGCAAGGCCCGCGCGGCGGCAACTGCGGCGCATGCGACGCGTGTCGGCGCATCATGCGCAAAAAGCACCCTGACGTGCGCTATTTCGCGCCGGAAGGTGCCAGCGGGTACTTGGTGGAGCAAATTCGCGACATCGTTTCCGACACGTCGTTCGCTCCCATTCAGGCCAAGAAGAAGATATACATCCTCGATCGCGTGGACCTTCTGGGCGTGCAGGCGGCGAACGCGTTTCTCAAGACGCTCGAAGAGCCTCCGTCGGATGTCGTGCTCATCCTGCTCGGCCGTACGCGCGAAAGCGTGCTGCCCACCATTCTCTCGCGTTGCCAGGTGGTGCCGTTTCGCACCATCCCGGCCAGCGAAGCCGCCGGCATCATCGTGCAGAATTCGGGCGCCTCGCTCGAACAGGCCCGCATGGCGCTCGAAGCATGCAACGGGTCCATCACGCACGCCGTGGAATTCCTCAAGTCCAACGAGCGCTTGGGCTTTCGCCGACGCGTGCTCGAAGTGGTCGGCTGCCTGCGTAAAGCGGACGATTGGGACGTCATCGGGTTCGCAAGCGAGCTGGTGGTACTGGTCAAGGCGCCGCTCGACGTGGTGCGGGCCGAACAGGAGCAGGAGCTGGCCGAGAACGCCGATTTCCTGGCGAAGTCGGCCATCCGTCAAATCGAGGCGCGCAACAAGCGCCAGCTGACGGCGAAGACCTTCGAGTCGCTGCGGCATCTGACCGCCGTCGTGCGCTCGTGGCTGCGCGACGTCGTGGCCGTGTGCGCGGAAACGCCGGAGCTCGTCATAAACGTGGACGTGCGCGAGTCCATCGCCGAAACGGCGGCGGTTACCGACGAGGCGCGCGCTGCCGCGGCGTTGGCGTGCGTGCGTCGCTGCGACGAGGCTATCTCGTATAATGTATCTCCCGAGACGTGCATCGACGCGATGCTGTTCGAAATTCGTGACACGCTGTACGGTCGCGCGCCCCATGCTTCGGGCGCGTCGACCCGGATAAGATAGAGAGGTGCGCCATGGTTCGCATAGCGCCTGTTAACCTGTACTACAATCCCAAAACGCTCTGGTTCGACGCCGGGGACCTCGACGTGCGCACCGGCGACGGCGTGGTGGTGTCCACCGCGCGCGGAATCGAGTTCGGCCGGGCTTCGGGCGATGTGTTCGAGGCTGACGAAGCTCAGGTGAAGAAGCTGAAAAGCCCGCTCAAGCCGGTGAAGCGCATCGCTTCGCCCGAGGACGAGGCTCAAGCGGCCGCCATGGAGCGCAAGAGCGCCGAGGCCCTTCCCGTGTTCAAGGAGATGGCCGCCGAGGCAAGCGCCGACATGCACCCCGTTTCGGTGGAGTACCTGTTCGACGGCGACAAAGCCATCTTCTACTTCGAGGCGGAGGAGCGCGTGGACTTTCGCGAGCTGGTGCGAAAGCTGGCCTCGTACTTCCATGTGCGCATCGACATGCGCCAGATCGGCGTGCGCGACGAAGCCCGCATGGTGGGAGGGCTGGGCCATTGCGGCCAGGAGCTGTGCTGCAAGCGCTTGGGCGGCGAGTTCTGCCCCGTGTCCATCCGCATGGCGAAAGAGCAGGATCTTTCCCTCAACCCGCAGAAGATCTCGGGCGTGTGCGGCCGCCTTATGTGCTGCCTGCGCTACGAATTCGATGCCTACAAGGATTTCAAGAGCCGCGCGCCCAAGCAGAATTCTCAGGTGGAAACCCCTATCGGCACGGCCAAGGTGATCGATCTGGACGTGCCGCGCGAAGTGGTGACGCTCAAGGTCGACGGCGAGAAGCCCGTGAAGGTGCCCCTGGCTGATTTCGATCCGCCCGAGGAAGGCGTGCAGCGCCCGAAGGTGGTGGGCTCGGAGGCTTGGGAGAACGCGACGGCCCAGGCGGCTATCGGGGTTGCCGGGGAGTCCACGGTGTTCGCAACCTCGCAGCTGACGGGCTCGGACAAGCTGGCCGATCCTTCCGCCGTGCGTCGAACCGGACGCGGTGGGCAGAAGCCCGCGCGCGGCGGGTCGAACGGAAACGGCAAGCAGCAGGGGCGCAATGGCGGGGGTCGTGGCGGCTCGAACAAGGTTTCCGAGTCCGGTTCGCCTTCGGGCCGCAAGCCGCGCCGTCGTCGTTCGACGAAGGTCGGGGGAGAAGCGGGCGCCGCCGAGGCGGTCGAAGCCCCCAAGCGCCGCCAGAGCCAGGGCAGCCAGCAGAAGTCGCAGCAGCCGGGTCAAGGCCAGAAGAAGCAGGGCGGCTCCAAGAAGCAGCAGCCCCGCACGTCCGATGCCAAGAAGCAGCAGCCACGTTCGGGCGAGGCCAAGCAGCCGGCGCGCGCCGGCGACGCCAAGAAGCAGGGGCCTCGTCCCGGCCAGAAGTCGTCGGGCTTGCGTCAGCAGAAGCCCCAGCAGAAGTCTCCGCAGAAGCAGGGCGGTGCTCCTCGTCCGGATCGCAACGCAAGCGACCAGGGCAAACCGGCAGGCGAAGGCGGGCATCGCCGCGCGCGTCGTCGCAGCCACCGGTCGGGAAGCGACGGCTCGTCGAGCGGATCGAACGGCTCTGCGGACAACGCCAGCAACAGCTAGGAGGGGCAAGATCTCATGAGGATCGATTACGAGCTTCTGACCGATCTGTACCAGTTGACCATGGCTCAGGGGTATTGGGAAACGGGCCAGGGCGACACGCAGGCTTGCTTTCACATGTATTTTCGCGATTACCCGTTCAAGGGCGGCTATGCCGTGGCATGCGGCCTGGCGCAGCTGGCGGACCTGGTCGATACGTTCGAGTTCACGGACGACGATGTCGCGTATCTGGCCTCGCTCGATGCTCCGGGCGGCGGGTCGTTGTTCAAGCCGGAGTTTCTCGACTACCTGAGAACCTTCAGGCTCAACGTCGACATCGACGCGGTGCCCGAAGGAACCATCGTGTTTCCCCACGAGCCCATCGTGCGCGTGGTCGGGCCCATCATGGATTGCCAGTTGGTGGAGACCGCGCTGCTCAACTGCGTGAACTTCCAGACGCTTATCGCAACGAAGGCCGCGCGCGTGTGCCTGGCCGCTCAAAGCCCCGTGGCCGAGTTCGGCTTGCGCCGTGCGCAGGGCGCGGGCGGCGGCCTGTGGGCTAGCCGCGCCGCCGTGGTGGGCGGATGCGCGTCCACGTCGAACGTGCTGGCGGGCAAGCTGTTCGACCTGCCGGTTTCGGGGACGCATGCCCATTCGTGGGTCATGTCGTTTCCCGACGAGCTCACGGCTTTCCGCGCCTATGCCGAGGCGTTTCCGAAGAACTGCGTGCTTCTGGTCGACACCTACGATGTCGAGCAGGGGATCGAAAACGCCATTACGGTTGGTCTCGAGATGCGCGACCGCGGCGAGCGTTTGAGCGGCATTCGCATCGATTCGGGCGACTTGTCGTGGCTTGCGAAGATGGCTCGACGCATGCTTGACGAGGCGGGTTTGAGCGACTGCGGCATCGTCTTGTCGAACGATTTGGACGAATACGCCATCCAGTCCATTCGCGACGAAGGCGCTCAGGTGAGCTCATGGGGCGTGGGCACGAAGCTTGCCTGCGCGTACGACCAGCCCACCTTGGGCGGCGTCTACAAGCTGTCCGCAACGCGCGCGCCGGGCGACGCGGCATGGACGGATCGCATCAAGATATCCGAGTCGGCGGCGAAGCTGACCACGCCGGGCGTTTTGGACGTGCGGCGCTACTTCTACTGCGACGGCGGTCGGCTGGCCGGCGATATGGTGTTCGACGTGAACGCGGGCGTCGGCGTGCGCGAGGTCATCGTGGATCCGTCGGATGACCTGCGACAGAAAAACCTCGCGGGCTTGTGCTTCGAGACGCTGCTCAAGCCGTTGGCGCGTGCTGGCGAAACGGTGCTCGCTCCCGAGTTCCGCTCTGCTTTGGCGGCGCGCGAGCGGGCTCGCGCGGGGCTTGCCACGCTCGATGAGAGCCAGAAGCGCATGTTGCATGCGCATACGTATCCCGTTGGTCTCGAATATGGTCTTTTTGAGCGCCGTCGCGATTTGGTTGTGCGGCTGCGGGGCATCGCGTAAGTTTGATAGAGGGAAGCCGGGCGCCAGCCCGTTTGCCGTCGTCCGTTCCAGCTCGAGGAAGGAAGCTATGATCAAGATACTGACCGATTCGGTGGCCTCCATTCCCGCCGACATGGCGAAAGCTGCGGGCATCGAGGTGATCACGCTTTTCGTGAACCGTGCGGGCGTGGAGTACGCCGATGCGACGATGGATCTCGACGAGTTCTATGCAGGCATCTACGATATGGTCGACGATATCCCCACCTCGAGCCAGCCCTCTCAGCTGACGCTCGAGCGGGCGTTCGAAGAGGCGGCGCTCGCTGGCGACGACGTGCTGGGGATATTCATCTCCACCGGTTTGTCGGGCACGTACGAAGGGGCCGTGCGCGCCGCGCGGGCCGTGAAGGCGCGCAACATCCATTTCTCCTACGTCATGATCGACTCCGCATCGTGCGGGTTCGACGAGGCGTGGCCCGTGCTCGATGCCGTTGCCGCACGCGATGCGGGCGAAGACCTGGCGGGATGCGCCGCCGCCGCGCTTTCCGGCATCGAGTCCACGCGCTTTCTGTTCACGCCGGAAACCTTGACGTTTCTGCAGAAAGGAGGCCGCATCGGCAACGCGGCGGCTCTTTTGGGGAACCTGATCCAGCTTGCTCCCGTCTTGACGGTAACCGACGGGTCCGCCACTACGCTTGCGAAGGTCCGCACGCGCAAGAAGGCCCTCGAAAGGATCGTGTCGACGTTCAAGCAAGACGTCGAGGAGCGCGGCTTGAAGAACGTGGTCGTCCATTACATAGGCGACAAGGCTCCGGCGGTCGAATGGGCGCGCGAAGTCATCGACCCGCTTGTCGGCCGCGCGGTGGACGTGCTGCCGGTGAGCCCCGTCATCGGGTTGCATGTGGGACCCGCCGTCGGACTGGCGTACGAATGCGCCGCGCCCGTAGCCGGAAAGCTGACGGCTACGGTTCGCACGCGCGTCGTTTCGTCGTAACGCCCGAACGAACCATCGTCCAAATCGCTCAACAGCGAAGGAAGCGAGACATATTACTATGCAGCATCAATGCAACCTTATTATCGACTCCTGTTGCGACCTGCCCTTCGAGGTGGTCGACCGGGAAGGCGTCGAGTTGATCAAGTTCCCCTACGTCATGCGCGACGGGGAGCATGCGGACGATCTGTACCAGACGTCGTCGGCGTACGATTTCTACCAGGCTATGCGCGACGGCGACGAGCCGACCACGGCGCAGGTTCCCGTGCCGGTGTTCCGCGACGCGTTCACGCGCGCTATCGAAAGCGGCGTGCCCACGGTGTACCTGAGCTTTTCAAGCGGTCTGTCGGGCAGCTACGATGCCGCCGCCCTTGTCCACGAGCAGTTGATGGCCGAGCATCCCGAGGCCGAGCTGTACCTGGTCGATACGCGTTTGGCTTCGATCGCCGAGGCGCTTCTCGTGCACGAGGCGCTGCGTCAGCGCGACAATGGGCTCACGGCGCACGAGCTGGCGCTTTGGGCCGAAGAAGCGCGCTTTTTCGTGGACGCCGAGTTCATGGTGGACGACCTGGAATCCCTTCGCCGGGGCGGGCGCATCCCCGGTTCGGTTGCATACGCCGGCTCCAAGCTTGATGTGAAGCCGCTGCTCACCATTACCTGCGACGGCAAGCTGTCCTTGTCGGGCGTGGCGCGCGGACGGAAGAAGGGAATCAAGCAGCTAGCCGATTACTACCACAAGCGCAAAGCCGATTCCCGGCCGGGTCGTTTCGTGGTCATCGGCAATGCCGATTGCCCGAAGGATGCGGCGCGACTGAAAGACGCGCTCGCGAAGGAAGACGACAGCATCCTGTTTCTGGAGAGCAGTATCGGGCCGGTCATCGGAAGCCATGTGGGGCCCGGCATGATCGCAGTGGTGTTCTGGGGAAACGACAAGCGCGAGGAGCTGTCCGTGGCGGACCGCATCGCGAAGAAGGTAAAGGGCGGGGAGTGAGGATTTCAATGGAGAGCACGTATGCGTTTGTAGGGGACCAGACGGTGGGCGCCATGGTGGAGGCGCGCATGGAGGCTGCAGGATGCAGCCGCGCGGAGAGCGTCGCCGAAGCCGATACGGTGATCACGTACTACACGACGCAGACCGCCTTGGAGGATGCGTACTTCGACGAAAGCGGCTTGATCCAGTCGGCTTGCCCGGGCACCCTGCTGGTCGACCTGTCCTCGTCCACCCCGAGCTTCGCGCGCGAGCTTAACGCGGTGGCCGTGGTAAGCGATTTGGTTTCCGTGGAAGCCCCGCTTATCGTGCTCGACCTGTCTCTTCCCGATGCGTTCGCCAAGAAGGACAACCTTGCGTGCCTCGTGGGAGGCGAGGAGGACGCCGTGCAGCGAGCGCTTCCCGTGGTGGAGGCCCTTGCAGGGGATGTGCAGGATACGGGCGGCCCGGGGTCGGCGCAGCTTGCGCGCGCGGCGTACACGCTGCAGACCACGGCTCAGGTTATTTCCGCCATCGAGGCGGATGCTCTGTACCGCGTCGTTCGGCGTTCGTCGGCGGTTCCCGGTCGCGGGGTCGGACGCGTGGGCGCTGCAACGCCGGTTGCCGAGCAGGTTCTTGCGGCGGTCGAGACCGGCAGCTTCGCGGGCACCTATACGGTGGAGATGCTCATGTCCGAACTGTCGGCTGCTTTGACGGCCGCCGACGACGTGGACCTGATACTGCCCCAGGGCGAAGCGTGCCTGCACCTGCTGGAGCTTTTGGCCGTCATCGGCGGAACCGGGAAAGCGCCCTCCGCCCTGTCGTTGGTGTACGGCGACGAATCTGCCTGCGCGGCCGAGGGGCTTGACTGGACGCGCGCCGAGCAGACGTACGGCGACGCTTCGGACGACCTCGGGTTTTCCGAGTACGACGACGTCGAGGACGGCTGCGGGTGCGGTCACGATCATTCCGGGGACGACCCGTATTCGGGGTATTCGATCTATCCCGGATATTCGGCTAACTAAGGTTCGGCGGTCCGGGATCGCCGAAGCCTTGCAATGTCGAGGGCGGACGCGAGATTCGGTTTCGTCGATCGATAGGGGAAAGCACTATGACCGACATCATGCTTCCCGCCGCGTGCGACCTGTGCCCGCGCGCCTGCGGCGCAAACCGCTATGCGGGAAAGCGCGGCGCGTGCGGGGCGGACGACAAGCTGATGGTTGCGCGCGCTGCGCTGCATTTTTGGGAAGAACCTCCCATCAGTGGGACGCGGGGCAGCGGCACCGTGTTCTTCGCCGGCTGCCCGCTGCGCTGCTCGTATTGCCAGAACGCGGTCATCGCCGTAGGGGGCGCGGGCGCGCCTATCGGCGTCGATCGCCTGGCGGATATATGCTTGGAGCTCGAAGGGCAGGGCGCGCTCAACGTGAACTTCGTCACTCCGACCCAGTACGCCTTGCAGGCGAGGGCGGCCGTTGAAAAGGCGCGCGCCCTCGGTCTGACGGTGCCGGTCGTATGGAACACCTCGGGGTACGAGACGGTTCGCAGCGTGCGGGCGAACGCAGGCGTCGTCGATGCGTATCTGACCGATTTCAAGTACGCCGATCCCGCCTTGGCCGCGCGCTACTCGAACGCCCCCGATTACCCTGCCGTCGCCCTTGCTGCGCTCGAGGCCATGGTGGAAGAAGCCGGTCCTCCTCGGTTCGACGAGGTGGACGGCGAGCGTCGCCTTATCGGCGGCGTGGTGGTGCGCCACCTTATGCTGCCGGGCGCGTTGGAAGATTCCAAGCGCGTCGTGCGCTTGATCCGCGAGCGCTTCGCGGACAGCGTGTTGCTGTCGCTCATGAACCAGTACACGCCGGTTTTGCCCGAAGCGGCCGCTTCGGGCGATGCACGGGCGGCGGCATGTTTGGACAGATGCCCGGAATTGGCGCACCGCGTTCCCGACCGCGAATACGAGCTTCTCCTTGATTTCGCAGATGCTCTTGGCATCGAGGATTACTTTTGGCAAGAGGGGGGCGCTGCCGAAGACAGCTTTATTCCGCCGTTCGACCTGGTGGGAGTGCATAGCGGTGATTCGGAATAGCTTCAGCTGAGCAAATTTCCAAACTTTTCGAAAAAAGTTCTTGACGCCGGGCGGGGGCACGGGTAGTATATCTCCTTGCGCTTCGGGCTTCGGCCCCAGGCGGAGAACCTTGAAAACCGGATACTGAGAAGCATAACAAGCGAGAAAAAAGCCAAGTGAACGGATCCGCATGAGACGGACCCCGGCCGGCCGCGGACCCTTCGGGGGAGCGGGCGGCGGGAAACCAAGATCGAACGCGGCAGCGATGCCGCACTCTTTTAAACGGAGAGTTTGATCCTGGCTCAGGATGAACGCTGGCGGCGTGCCTAACA